>CAZTRW010000045.1:17530-22291 GCA_964616725.1 uncultured bacterium | reverse complement strand
GCACTCAGTAATGGGTTGGTGGCGTTAGCGGGGGCGTTGTTTGCTCAGATTTATGGGTTTGCAGATGTGACGTTGGGGGTGGGAACGATTGTTTTGGGATTGGCGGCGGTGATTGTGGGGGAAAGGTTTACTCTGGGGCGAAGTGTGTTTGAGGGGACTTTGGGGGTGGTTTTGGGGGCGCTGTTGTATCGTTTGGCAGTGGCGGTGGCTCTGAATAGTCAGTGGATTGGTTTGCGATCGCAGGATTTGAATTTGGTGACGGCGGTGTTGGTGGCGATCGCCTTAATTGTACCTCAAGCTCATCTCCAGGTCTGGCGGCGGTAAGTATGTCAATTGACATTGCTACAACTGGGATGAATGGCTCCTTGGGAACAAAGATAAATCAAGTGATTCCTTTCTAGATTTTGAGCGCCACTAAAATCGACTCCGAGAAAACCTTGAGATTCTGGTTCGGTAGAGTGCGATTCGATAAAATCACTTTTTAGGGTAGATACAGTTTTCGGTTGAAAGATAGCTCCCGCAAAGTTAGCACCGTCTAGTTTTGCCCCTCGCCAATCAACTCCCATCAGGATAGCATTGGTAAAATTGGCATTAGTCAATTGGGTATTGGCTAAATTGGCTTGGCTCAGTTGGCTTTCCGTAAAGTCCACGGAGGTTAATTGAGCGCCACTAAAGTTGGCTTGGGATAAATCCGCTTGTTTCCAGGTAGTTTCCGTGAGGTTAGCCCACTTAAATTGGGCAGATTGCGCTTTGACTTGTCCCAGGCGCGATCCTTGCAAATTAGCATAGGAGAAATTGCTATCACTGAGATTAGCACCAGTAAAACTGACCGTTTCGAGTCGGGCAGATTGAAGGGTGGCTCCTTCTAACTGAGCGCTGCTGAGGTTAGCGCCCGTGAGTCGCGCTTCATTGAGGTTGGCACCGGTGAGATTGGCTCGGATTAAGTTGGTGCGGCGTAGGGGCACGTAGGATAATAGGGCGTTGGTTAAGTTGGCTTCTTTAAGATCTGCACCGCTGAGGTCAGCAATGCGATCGTCAAATGTGCCTAATCGCCCGTCTTCTCCGGCTCCATAAAATCGACTGGATTGCAAATTGGCTTGAGACAAAATGGCGCTGCGAAAGTTAATTCCCGAAAGGTCAGTTTTTTCCATGACGGTCATAAAGGCAACGGGAGCAGGGGTTTTGCCTAAGTCGATGCCAGCGAGGGAAGTCTGAGCCGTTTTTCCTTGATCGATAGTGAGAATTTTGACGATCGCCTGTTTGGTTCCTCGCAGTCTTAACCGCAGGATATTCTGTTGTTGTTCGCTACTACCGGGTTTAAGTACCTCCATATCTTTTCTCAACGCCAAATTGGCCCGTTGGAGATAGGGTAAAGCCTCTGGGCCCGCACTAAATAACGCTTGTTGAATACTATCCACCAATTGGGGATCGGTTTCCTGCACCAACAGATCCACCAGAAATTGATAAGCTTTTGGGTCTTTCACCGTTCCCATAGCTAAGACCACTTCTCGGCGTTTCTGAGCAGCATTGGCGACAGAGGGATCCAGTCGTTCTACTAGCTCTAAGAACAATTGGTTTCCTTGGGCCTCTCCTTGCCGCTCAGTGGCTTGGGATTGAATAAAGATTTGAGTGCCGATAAAAGTCGTTAACACCGATCCCAATCCTACTCCCACTGCCACAATCAGGGTAATGCCGGGATGGGTTTGCATCCACTGCCATAAACTGTCTGGGGATGGGCCGGTGTGAGGGGTAACCGCTAAGGCTCCTGGGGGTTCTTCATCGGGGTTGGTGTCGCTGACAGGAAGGGGTTCGGAGATGGGATAGGTTCCAGCTAAACGGTCATGGAAGGTGCGGTAGTAGGAGTCAAATAGGCCGCTGAAGATTTCCAGGGTGAGGGTCAGACCTGATAGTCCAATCAGAATGGCGAGTTCGGGAAAGGCTCCGCTGTAGCGCCAGATGCTGTAGGCAATGCTCAGGGGTAATCCCCACCGGCCCATCAGTTCTCGCGCGATCGCCCGTCCTAGTCCTGGGGTGCCACCATTGAAAGCGATGACGCGCACCCCTAGCCAGCGTTTGGGGGAAGTTTGGCCCGTACTGCCGAGAAGGTACAGTTGCCATCCGGCTAGGGTGACGGGAGCGATCAGAGCCACAGACCACAACAGGTTGGTCAGGGGAGGAACGGAGGGTTGACGATCGCTAATCGGTAGGGCCAGGGTTTGGGCGATCGCCTCTTTCGCTCTAGCCACCATTGGGTTAAGAGGAACCAGAGTTTGACTCCTTTCACTTCTGGCATATTCCCCCATAGCATAGGGAATGGCAGCACTGCACACCACTAACGAGACCTCTATTACCCATGCTCCAAATCGCCGTAGGGATAAAGGAGGGCGGCGTAATTTGATCGGAGGCGGGTCAGAAGGGGGGTGAGTGGACTGCTGAGAGGCCGTTGAACTTGCCATGGGTTCCGGTCTTGAAGAAGGGAATAGGAGAGGTCAGTGGTAGATTATCTTACTTTTGCGAGGGCCCGGGTGCAATTAAGAATTTGTAACCTAAATAGAGGAGTCCTCCCATCACGGCTAGGGCGATCGCCGCACTCACCAGCCGCAGGAAGAGATTAAGAATGCTAAAACCTAGGAGTACCGCACCCCCAGCGACGACAATTTGCCCAATCTGAGGAAGATTTTGATACCACTGTTGAATCGGCAGGATTAATTCTTGCAGAGGCTTGGCTTGGCTTTGGGGATCGCTGGTTCCCTTGATTTGTTTTTCTAATTCTTCGAGTTGGCGATCAATATCACGAGGGTCTTGAGAGTTCATAGCACCATGAGAAAACGGGATAATTATCGGGAAGAGGGAAAGCAATTTGCCTGTTTCTGTCGGATTGCCCCTACTGTCCACTGTCCACTGTCCACTGTCCACTGTCAACTGAGTCCTTGATCTGAGAGGACGATACTCCGTAGGAGTCGCGTTTCTTTCCTTCGGACATGAACGGACATAAAGGCGATCGCAGACTCACCCACAGAGAGTAGCCTTTTGCTTCCGCCGTAATCACAGCGCTCAATCCCCCTTCGCACAATTGACATCCTGACTGGTAAGCTTTGAGACGATCACCGGCAGCAAAGAATTGTGAGAACTGATAAAGTTGCCCCCGATAGTTCATACCTTCTTTGATTCCATTTTCCCAATATTTAAACCGAGTAATTAAAGCTTCATTGAGAATTGGGGGAACATTCATAACTCTCCTCCTCATTGGTGAAGTCTGTCAGTAGTATGGACTGGAATAGCTTTGCTTGATTAGGTTTTCGTCGATCTGTATCCTCAAGATGCTAGGGTTTTCACTGATGCTTCAAGACAGCAGGGAGGTGATTTTTCTATAGAATGACCGTCAATCAGAGTGGCGATCGCTTTTTGCCTTTCCCCACTCAAGAAAAACGTGATTTTCTCTAAAAGATAACAACTTCTACTCATTATAACTGTGATCTCAATAAACCCCAAATTGCGATCTCTATCACCCTCAAATCGATAAAATCGATAAGCTGGATACATATTAAAAATCAGATCTTGTTAACTGACCCGGCCAAGTTCTCCTGGGATTGATACAATGTACAAAATCTGATTCAGGTGTTATGTGGTTTATGCTAAAGGGACAATGACTCAATTGCTCTTGTGTCAATTGCTTGCTCAATGGAGTAAAGTAGAACCCCAGCGTTGTCGTCAACGCAATGCTCACAGTTTTGAAGTGATCTATCAAGGAGATTGGTATTCTGTCGCGGATTATCCAGGTAGCCATGGCATGATTATCGCCGCCCTCTTGGATAGTTGCCAAGAACACCAAATATCTTGTTGCATTCGCTATTTACCTCAAGCGTCGGAGGGATTAGTTCAACTACAAGTCTCTTGTCAGCCTGATCCAGGAGGTGATGATCAAAAAGGTGAGAACCTCAGTCAACTCCCTAGCCTCTTATTACAAGAATATCTAATCGCATTAAAACAAAAGCAAATCGCATTTGCCCAGGGCGAATGCCAATCACCCCTAACTCAATCCAGGAATTAATGGTCTCATGATCCCCACTTCCCAACCCTGGCAATATCCCTTACCAACTATGTATGATCTCCCCAGTGAAGATCCGGAGGAACCGGGATTGCCAGATGAATTTCATGACCTTCAACCTCAGTTGCTGACAGTTACTTGTCAGCTTCCTGTCTACTGGCGCGATCGCTGTTTCATAGCCACTGATCTAAATTTATACTATGATCCTCGCCATACCCATTGGTACAAGCGTCCCGATTGGTTTCTCGTCTTAGACAACTGGCGTTTTCCCGACCAAGAAGATCTACGCCTAAGTTATGTAGTTTGGCAAGAAGGCAAAATTCCTTACCTAGCGATCGAATTATTATCCCCTGGAACGGAACGAGAAGACTTGGGACAAACCCAACGCCAACGAGGAGAACCTCCCACTAAATGGCAAGTGTATGAGCAAATCCTCCGTATTCCCTATTATTTGGTCTATGACCGCTATGATAATCGCTGGCGAGCCTTCCGCCTAGAAGGCGCAAAGTACCAAGAGATGCTATTGCCTAATCGCCGATTATGGTTTGAGGATCTCGATTTAGGGTTAGGATTGTGGGAAGGAGTTTATGAAGGTAGCCAAGGTCTTTGGTTGAGGTGGTATGATGCCCAAGGCAATTGGGTTCCTACTCCCCAAGAACGGTTAGAGCAAGAGCAGCTACGCACTCAACAGGTTCAAGAGCAGCTAGAGCAAG
>CAZTRW010000045.1:0-17430 GCA_964616725.1 uncultured bacterium | reverse complement strand
AACAGCTACGCGCTCAACAGGTTCGAGAGCAGCTAGAGCAAGAACAGCTACGCGCTCAACAGGTTCGAGAGCAGCTAGAGCAAGAACAGCTACGCGCCCTAGCGGCTCAGGATCAACTCCAACAAGTGCAGGTACAGTTAGAACAGGAGCGGCTACGCAATCAACAGGCGAGAGTAGGAGAGATTCTGGCAATGGCTAATCACGGATTAACTCCTGAAGTGATTGGCCAAATTCTGAATCTTCCTGTGGCAATGGTTAGAGAAGTGCTGCCAGAGAATATTGGTTGAGAGGGTGAGTTAGGTTTTACTGAAATGACTCGGTAAGCGTTTGAAGGTGAGGCGCTCATTTTCTTCGTCTACGAAGATGGTATCTCCTTCACTAAATTCACCGCGGAGAATTCCTTTGGCGATCGCCGTTTCTAATTCCCGTTGAATTGCTCGCTTTAACGGTCTGGCACCATAAACCGGATCATATCCCACTTGTGCCAGAAAATCAAGAGCTATTTCCGATAACTTCAGGGATATTTTCCGCTCTGCTAACCGAGACTCTAATCGTACCGTTTGCAGTTTGACAATCTCCCGTAACTGCTCTGATTTTAAGGGATGGAAAATAATCGTTTCGTCAATCCGATTGAGAAATTCTGGTCGGAAGGTTGAGCGCAACACCTCCATCACGCGCCCTTGAATTTCCTCATAATTCCGATCATCGCCAGCAAGATCGAGAATGTATTGGGAGCCAATATTGGAGGTCATAATAATGATGGTATTCTTGAAGTCTACCGTATGACCTTGAGCATCTGTCACCCTGCCATCATCCAGGATTTGCAGCATGATATTAAACACATCCACATGGGCTTTTTCCACTTCATCAAACAGAATCACAGAATAAGGACGGCGACGAATTGATTCTGTTAATTGCCCTCCTTCATCATAGCCAACATAGCCTGGAGGAGCGCCAATTAAGCGTGATACGGAATGTTTTTCCATGTATTCTGACATATCAATCCGCACTAAAGCTTCTTCTGTGTCAAACAGGTAGGCAGCGAGGGCTTTTGCCAGTTCTGTTTTGCCAACTCCCGTAGGTCCAAGAAACATAAAACTAGCCACAGGACGATGGGGATCAGCTAACCCTGCCCGGGATCGCTGAATGGCATCAGCCACGGCAGTAACGGCTTGATTTTGGCCAATGACTCGTTGGTGTAGTTCTTCCTCTAAATTGAGCAGTTTGTGCATTTCTGATTCTACTAATTTAGTCAAAGGAATGCCTGTCCATTTGGAGATAATTTCGGCGATATCAGCTTCTGTGACTTCTTCGCGCAATAGAGATTTTCCGGTAGTCTGAGACTGAGCGAGATGAGTTTCTGCATCAGTTAGCTGTTTTTGGAGAGTGATTAATTTACCGTATTTGAGTTCAGCCGCGTGATTGAGATCGTAATCACGCTCGGCTTGTTGAATTTCCAGATTCACGCGGTCAATTTCTTCTTTAATCGCCTGAATTTTGTCAATCATTCCTTTTTCGGCTTGCCATTGAGCATTTAGAGAATGTTGCTGCTCTTTGAGGTTGGCGAGGTCTTTTTCGAGTCGTTCTAGGCGATCTATAGAAGCAGAATCGTCTTCTTTTTGTAGGGAGAGACGTTCCATTTCTAACTGGAGAATTTTGCGATCAATTTCATCGAGTTGTTCGGGTTTGGAGGTGATTTCCATTTTGAGTCGTGCGGCGGCTTCATCTACTAAGTCGATCGCCTTGTCGGGCAGGAAGCGATCGCTAATATAGCGTGTGGATAAAGTCGCAGCCGCTACTAACGCACTGTCAGAAATTTTTACTCCATGATGAACTTCGTAGCGCTCTTTCAGTCCTCGGAGAATAGAAATGGTATCTTCTACACTGGGTTGATCCACATATACTTGTTGAAATCGTCGTTCTAAAGCTGCATCTTTTTCAATATATTTGCGATATTCATCGAGAGTGGTTGCGCCAATACAGCGTAATTCTCCTCTCGCTAACATGGGTTTGAGGAGGTTTCCCGCATCCATCGCTCCTTGGGTTGCTCCGGCTCCCACGACGGTATGGATTTCATCAATAAATAAAATAATATTGCCTTGGGAATCAGTTACTTCTTTGAGGACAGCTTTGAGGCGTTCTTCAAATTCGCCGCGATATTTTGCTCCGGCAATTAAGGCTCCTAAATCTAGAGAAATGAGACGCCGATCTTTGAGCGATTGAGGTACATCTCCGGCGAGAATTCTTTGGGCTAATCCTTCGGCGATCGCCGTTTTTCCTACTCCCGGTTCACCAATCAAAACCGGGTTATTTTTCGTGCGCCGGGACAGAATCTGAATAGTGCGGCGAATCTCATCATCGCGTCCAATTACAGGATCAAGTTTTCCTTGACGCGCTGCATCAGTCAAGTCGCGTCCATATTTTTCCAGCGCTTGATATTTACCTTCAGGGTTTTGATCGCTCACTTTTTGATGTCCTCGGATCTCGCTAATGATTTGCTTGAGTTTAGATTCATCTAGTCTAAAGTCTTTGCATAGAGTTTTACCAAAACGGTCATCTTGGACAAAGGCGAGTAAGAGATGTTCAATAGAAATATAATCATCGCCATATTGATTTTGATAGGTGAGCGCACGATCGAGTAAAGTATCTAGAGAACGCCCCAGATACACGGAGGCTCCTGTTCCTTGTACTTTGGGTTGTCGTCGTAGAAAGGCTTCTGTAAATTCGCGCACAGCAGCAAGATCGCCACAGCTTCTGCTCAGAATACTCGTTGCTAATTCGTCTTGCTCTAGCAGTGCTTTCATCAGATGTTCGCTTTCGAGTTGCTGATGCTGGTAGCTTTTGGCAATTTCTGGCGTTTGGGCGATCGCTTGCCACGCTTTTTCGGTAAATTGATTAGGGTTAGTCGGTTGCATAGGCGTTTAACAGCAATATTCAGACGTTAAAACCATTCTAAAAAAAAAGGCGCTGCCACAGATTCGGGATTTACGGCTTCTGGGATAGGTATTTCCTCAGCACAGGCGATCGTAGGGTTTTAACCGGAAACCCTTGATTCTCCAGTCGATCTAGCTTCTGCTTTGACAACCGGCAAAAAAATTTGCCTATCCTCTTGACAAACTTGTAGTGTGTCTGTAGTATAGTGAATAGAGCAGGCAAGGCAGGGAAACCACTCCTAGCCATTTGTCCGCGTTCAGCGGAAAGTCTGAACCATCAGCCAACAGTTACGAACCTTGAAAATTGAATAGAACTAAGGATTGAATTCAAGGTGTTTCTGGATGGCTATCATTTCACTCAAAAGCAATGAATATAGCCTACTCAAATTTTGGGAGAAAAGTCAAGACTGATTCTCAGCCGTCGATTATTTCTCCTTCCCCGTGCTGTGATAGTTTAGGCAAAGCTGATCTTGATAACCGCTTGCGGCAAGAACAAACCTTAAACGAACAACAGCGACTCAAATCGATTCACTTTTTAGAACGCCGATTCATTTTATAATCAAAAAAGGAGGTGTTATCATGGTACATATCCGATTTGAAGGACGCTCCTATGATGTGGAAGAAAACCAACTTGAAATCAATGCCAGCATGAGCGATCGCACCTTAAAAGACCGGATTGCGCGTCATCTGGAAATTTCGACCAATCGCCTAAATAGTTATGTGATTGATCGCCGTCCCAGTGGCGATATTATCCTCCGTCCCGAAGCCGTTTACGGATAAGCTGAAACCATTCCCCATCCTTCTATTAATGGGGAGATAATTAAAATAAACCCTTGTACTGATTGCCGTCAAATGGCTCCATAGTGGTTATTAGCGATCGCCGAAACGTCCCCTTCTAAAAACACCTTTCCCCAGCACACAGAGGGAATGATGAAAGAACAAAACTGCCATCAATTTTGCCATTGGGTTCGCAATACCCAAAACCTCGATCACTACGTTTGCCTCAAATGTGGTCAAGAGCGATTCCTCAATCAGTACAAAAGAGAAAATCCTCCAGTCGGCGTGTTGGTATTAATGGCGATCGCCATCCTCCTAACCCTCCTAATACAAGAAGGAAAACAACCCACCCAAGCCACTCCCCAACTTGAATCTCTGAGTACCCCTTAACCACTTAACTGTACCGTATCCCCACCAATTACAGCATACATATTCTCTCGTAAGAAGAGGTTGTAGGTTCGACTCCTACCGTCCGCATCCTTGCGGATGTAGCTCAATTGGACAGAGCACAAAAAATTCTGCTGAATTAACTTATACGGTACAGTTTCTAGACATCAACTCACATCGCGCCCTCACCCAAAAAGCTTACATATTAGCTCATTGGTAGAGCATTTTTTCTTTAAAAAAAGGTAGCAGGTTCAACCCCTGCATATGTGCCCAAGGCTTTTTTGACTTGCGCGATGTGACCTTGACCCTTAAGAGAAATTATCTATCATCTCATTTTCTCATTTCGCACCCCAACAAAACCAGCTTACATAATGTTCCCTGAAACGGAATTAGCAAATCGTAGCTTGTTGAACTTGTGCGAAATGACCTTTTTTCAACCACAACCTGATCTGCCAGAGATCATTTCGCGCCCTAACTCACAAAGCTTACATATTCGCCAAATGGTTAGGCACTTGATTTAGGCTCAAGCAATGCGGGTTCAAATCCCGTATATGAACAACAGCTTTTTGAACTTGCGCGAAATGACCTTTTTCTTTCATTTGAGGATCAGCAAAATGGCTAAATTTCCTCTACCGGGTTAGATTTAGTAGGAGCAATCCCAGAAAATCAAACCGCGCCCCCACCCAAGTCGCTTACCAACTCTCCACCCAACCCTGAATCGGTGCGTACAGGAGTAGTACGCTGCAAGCCTGAACCGATATTAGCAGGCACAAACAGCGACTTGGACTTGTGCGGTAGTTAATTGTAGAATAGGTAATCATGCAATTAACTATCCACTCTCTTCTCAAACCTTGTCCTCAAGAGGAGATAGATGATGGTTACTTTGAAAAATGCAGAGCAAGATCTGCGTTTAGAAATGCTCAACTCCTTGCTCACCACTCCCCACCGGAAATTGCAAGAAGTGGCAGAACTCCATGAGCTTTTAGTTCAACTCGATCCGATTTTTTACGGTCATTTAGCGGTATGGTATCAGCATAATGGGGATGTGCGCGACCATAAGGAAGTGTTTGTAGGTAATTTGCTCACCAGCCAACTGCCTGAACACCGTAGTGCTGGCTTTGTGATGTTGCAACAGCTCCCCCCTTATCAGGTGGCGCGGATTGTGGACTTTATGAAGGAACATCGGCATAAAGTACCTCGTTGTGCGCGCACTGCGGTAAGCGAGTATCTGCGGAAGCGGGAAGCCAATCCTAAGTTGTTTGATCGCTCGGCCTTGCGTGGGCGCAAGGCGATGAAGCATCTTTATGCTACCCTGCATATTAAGCCCAATGAACGGGCCAATGCAGTGTTGTTTAAAGATACCCCTCCTGAAGATAGCTTGGCCTTTGCCTTGAAGCAACTGGCTAAGGCGGCAACTCCAGCGGAGCAAGCCCAACTGATTGTACAACAGGGCATTCCCTATGCGATCGCGATCGGTGCTGTAAAACAAATCACGCCCACTGTCTTAGTCGCCCTGATTCATGCCATGTCTCCCCAAGAGGTGATTAACAACCTGAACTCCCTGAAACAACGGGGAGCGATGGATCACCCTGAAGTCAAGGCATTAATTAACGAAAAGCTCGAAGCCGCCCAAACAGCCAACCGCGTATCTGCCTTCAAATCCCTAGTGGCTGCCGATGCCGCAGAACTTGATGAAGAAACGGTTGCCAAGCTAGAGCAAATCGCCAACGAGCAAGTCAAAAAGCGCGGTAACATTGCCAAGCCTACGGGCTTGCTGGTAGATAAATCCGGCTCCATGACGGAAGCCTTAGAAGTGGGGAAGCGTCTAGCTGCCCTGATTTCCGGCATCACCACCGCTGATTTGTTTGTCTACGCCTTCGACACCATGCCCTATGCCGTACAAGCAAAAGGGAAGGAACTCACCGACTGGGAAAAAGCCTTCAAGCATTTCCAAGCCACGGGGGGAACCAGTATCGGTTGCGGTGTAGAAGCGATGCGACACAAGCGTCAACTGGTGGAACAAATCATCCTCGTCACTGATGAAGGAGAAAATACGGCTCCCTACTTTGTGGATGCTCTCGACGCTTATCGTCGTGCCCTGAATGTGATGCCCCATGTGGTGATTGTGCGTGTGGGTGGGAGCTACGATTGGATAGAAACCCAACTGAAGCAAAAGCAAGTGCCTGTAGAAACTTTTACCTTTAAAGGAGACTACTACTCTTTGCCGAACTTAGTGCCTCTGTTGTCTCGTCCGTCTCGGTTAGAGTTGTTGATAGAAATTCTGGATACTCCTCTGCCGGTACGGAGCAGCTAAGGATTTTTTACCTCTCTGGTGTTGAAAACTAGGGAGGTTTTTTTATGGGGTTTTACGGTAATTCTACTGAAGTTGGTTTGGCAATATGGGGTAACCCCCAACCCAACTTATCTCGCAAAATCCGGAAAAATTCGGGGGATTTGAGGCGAATAAATCGAGCGTAATAGGGTGCTTTTTCAATAATGACTTCATCTTCTGGAGATACATAACATCCTCCATTGCCATCGACAACCATCACCAGACGGTTAGGATAGACGGGATAAATTTTTACGGGATCTTGATCACTGAAAATGAGCGATCGCGACGCGAGAGAATGGGGACAAATAGGCATTAGTTGCAATACCGGAACCCCTGGAGTAACCACTGCGCCGCCTGCACTGAGAGAATAGGCAGTTGATCCTGTAGGAGTAGAAACAATAATCCCATCCGCTGCCATGTCTACAGGAGTATGATGACCAATTTGAATTTCAAAATGGCACATACTTGTGAGGGGTTCGCGATGGAGCACCATCTCATTGAGGCACAGAGCTTCCCACATCGCAGGAGAAGGCAGATTCTGGACGCGATCGCTATAAAGGCGCACCGTCAGCATCGTCCGATCTTCAATCAAGTAGTTTCCTGACTCCACTTGATCCATCGCTTCCGAAAGCTGGTTAATATAGGTTTCCGTCAGAAATCCCATGTGACCCGTATTGACCGCTAACATGGGAATACCACAAGGCGCCAGTTGACGAGCCGCCGACAGCACCGTACCATCTCCCCCCAGAACGATCGCCATCTTCATCTGATCATCAAAATGGGGGGGGACTAGGTGATCGATGGGAGTATGGCAAATGGGGCGATCTGGATGGGAATATCCGAGAATGCCCCCTGCTCCTGTGGCGAGTTTGACTTCCCATCCCCGTTGAATCAGTTGTTGTTCTAATTCTTGGGCAACTCGACAGGCGGTTGGTTTGATATCGTTGTAAATAATCCCAGCTTTGGGCACGTTACTACCAGTATTGAGAAGGTGGTCTGATGGTTTTGGTAAGGATTGTAGATCGAAATCGGTGAGGTTGACCGAGAATTAGAAGCCTATGACCCTGATTTTTTGAAGGGTTTTTTCTGTTTTTTGGCCTTTTGTTTGCTTTTCTCCCGTTCGTATTCGACTTCTTTGAGTTTTTTCAGAATGCGACTAAAGTATTCTTGCAGGTAGGAGTCTAAGGTGGTGGTGTCTTGGGGATCAAGACCAAAGATACGATAGACTTCCGTCATGTCGGCGGTGAGGGGTTTTCCCGTAGATTGAACGGCGGCGAAGGCGAGGCGATCGCTAATATTCCACGTCCATTGGAATAATTGAGTCATTTGCCGAAAGCCTTGCAAAACTACCAGCGGCATTCGCGATACCCTGGCTTGTCGTCCTGACAGTTTTTCACACAGGGCAATGATTTCTTCCCCACTCCACGCTTTTGGCCCAACCAGAGGAAAAGTCTTGCCTTCCGTTTCTGGTAGACTAAGAGCACCTACGGCAAATTTGGCGATATCCTGAGTGTCCATATAGGCAATGGGGGAAGATTTACCCATCACCCACACTCCCTGCTGATCGAGGATGGGAATGGCGTATTGGGGAATTAATCCCTGCATGAATCCAGCTAACTGGAAGATCGTATACTTAAGCTTAATTTGTTCTAAAAATAGTTCTGTACAGTGTTTGATTTCCATCAGAGGTACTTGAGGATATTGACCTGCCTCTAGGATGGAAAAAAAGATGTAGCGCTCAATGCCTGCCGTTTTTACCGCTTGAATCAAAGCTACCTTCGCTTCCCAGTCTATCTCTTTCATGCTTAACGAGTCGGTTGGACGGGAAGTAGCAGCATCAATTACGGCTGTAACCCCTTCGAGCGATCGCTTCACACTGTCGGCATTACAGAGATTGCCCGGAGCCAGTTCTGCCCCTCGCTCCATCAAAAATCCTGCTTTTTGCGGATTGCGAACCAGACACCGGACTGAATGCCCTTCTTCTAGTGCGCGGAATGTGATTTGCCGACCTAGTGTGCCAGTGGCCCCAACGATTAATAAAGTCATTGATATTATAGATTACGAATCGTTAACTTTTTATAAGAGTCTATCAGAATTCTTCAAAAATCTTGACATTACCCAGAAAATTTTCTTAATTTTCCCTGCCCAACCCCAAAGATGGCAAAAGGGGCAACCCTGGTAGAATTGCCCCCCGATGACTGGTGGGGTAGAGTCTGTAGGAGCGAACAGCCGTTTGCCCCTACTTGCCCTCAACGGCATTCTGAATTTTCAACAGCAGGAAGCCCAAACCCAGGCCAACCATAATCAAAGTGGAAGAGAGCAGTGCCGCATTAAAGATTTCAGCGCCCATGTTTCAGTAATATCCTTTTAGGTCAGATTATAATTCTAATATAAAGCCGTCCTAGAAGGACGGGGTTTCAAACCCAATTTTTCGATGATGACCCGCCGTCTCGCGATTACCTTGGGCGATCCCATGGGGATTGGACCAGAGGTAATTCTTAAGGCTTTAGCTGATCGCCAACTGGCTACTGCCATTGATATTACCATCATTGGATCTCGTACCATCTTAGAAAACACCTACCATCGCCTCCAGGGTCAGTCGCAGGCATTAGCACACCCCGATCAGTTCTCCCTCATGGATATCCCGTTATCTCCAGAGCAGGAGAGCCAACTGAGGATAGGCAGAGGCAATCGCGCCAGTGGATGGGCGAGTTTTGCCTATCTCCAGGAGGCGATCGCCCAAACCTTAGCCGGCCATTTCCAAGGCATCGTCACCGGACCTATTGCTAAGTCAGCTTGGAAAGCGGCTGGCTATGATTATCCCGGACAAACGGAGCTGTTAGCCGCCCAGTCAGGGACGGCACAGGTGGGAATGCTATTTGTGGGGCGATCGCCCCATACTCAATGGCAACTTATCACCCTGTTAGCCACCACTCACATCCCTTTACGACAAGTGCCAGAAATCTTAACATTGACTGTTCTGGACCAGAAGCTACAATTGTTAGTTAACGTCTTGCGGGATTGGTTCGGTTTGTCCCAACCTCGCATTGCGATCGCGGGACTTAACCCCCATAGCGGCGAACAAGGACAACTCGGCACTGAGGAAGTAGATTGGATCATTCCTTGGATTGAACAATCGCGCCGACTCTATCCCCATCTCACCTTAGATGGCCCCATTCCCCCAGACACTTTATGGGTTAAACCCGCCCAAGCGTGGTATGGTTCCACCCTTGATGCCCCAACCCATGATGCTTACATTGCACTTTATCATGACCAAGGTTTAATTCCTGTAAAAATGATGGCTTTTGATCGCGCGGTGAATACCTCTATTGGTTTGCCCTTTATCCGCACATCGCCCGACCATGGTACTGCCTTTGATATGGCTGGGAAAGGCATGGCCAATCCCACCAGTATGAAGGCCGCTATTCAACTGGCCACAGAACTGGTTTACCAGAAAACTGTCAGTGGTTGATAACTTTTGCAAGATTTCTTAATATAATTAGAGGGCAGATAGCGTAACAATAGGAAAAGTTCAGTATACCTGACTACAGAAGTTGGATCGAAATCAAAACTGAGGGCGATCGCAACCCCAATTGAGCGCCTATCTCCCCAACTTGTCTACACCATCATCTCAAACATCAAGAGGGTGAAAATGCTTCAATCCATTCGTTACTCCTTACACATGATTCAAGACGAAGCCCGCAGCCTCGTTCAAAACGGCACCATTAGCCGCCAGCAACCGATTTATGTGCTTTGTAAATATATTCCCGCTCGTGAATGGGGCTATGTTGAATGTGAATTAGAAAATGGCAACTTCCTTCTCAGAGACCGTATTGGAGACCTATTAGGACGAGAAGAATGGGAAAATGACTAAATTGACACCCTAAGACCAGGGAAAACAGAATTTTCTCCCTGGTCAGCCAACCCTTCTAACCCTCCTCGTGCCGCAGCTTTTCTAACTCTGCTCGCAGCTCCGCAATTTGCGAAGTTAACTCTTCGATTTCTGTTTGAGGATCTAAGGGAGTGGGTGGGTAAGGGTCATCAGAAGCAGCCGGATCAGGGGGATGAGTATTTTGTTTCATCAAATTATCCACAAAATTACGAGCTTCCTCTTCGGTGATCTTCCCTTTCTCAGCCCATTCCTGAGCCAGTTGGCTCAGGTCTGCTGTCAATTTTCTCCAGCTTTCTTCCCGTTTTTGGGGGTCTTGGAGAACTTCAGCAAAGGAAGCAGTCGCTCCTAGGGTAACGTGGAAGCTTTGTTGTAAGAGTTGGACTAAAGTATCAGAATTCATAATCTTGCTTTAGGCTTGAGGGTATAGGCGACTCATGCCCTGATTTTACTGCACTCTTCCCCAATATGTCTGAACGTCCAATTTACCTTGACTGCCATGCCACCACTCCAGTGGATAAACGGGTTTTAGGGGCGATGATCCCCTACTTTACCGAGAGATTCGGCAATCCGGCTAGTGTCACCCATGGATATGGCTGGGAAGCAGAAGCTGCGGTTGGGCAAGGGCGGGAGCAGTTGGCGGAGAGTATCCACGCCACTCCAGAAGAAATTATTTTTACGAGTGGAGCAACGGAAGCCAACAATTTAGCGATCAAAGGAGTAGCTGAGTCTTATTTTAATCAGGGTCGTCACCTAATTACTGTTACTACTGAACACAATGCGGTTTTAGATCCCTGTCGGTATCTAGAGTCTCTGGGTTTTGCAGTAACTTATCTCCCAGTTAATCCAGATGGCTTAGTAGATTTAGAGACCTTGAGAGTAGCGATTCGCCCAGACACGATTCTGGTGTCAGTGATGGCAGCCAATAATGAAATTGGGGTGATCCAGCCGTTAGGGGCCCTGGGGTCGATCTGTCGCGATCGCCACGTGCTTTTTCACACCGATGCCGCCCAAGCCCTAGGGAAAATCCCCCTAGATGTAGAAGAGATGAAAATTGACTTAATGTCCATGACAGCCCATAAACTCTACGGCCCAAAGGGAATAGGAGCCTTATATGTCCGTCGGCGCAACCCTAGAGTCAAGTTAGCGCCCCAACTCCATGGGGGAGGTCATGAACGGGGCATGAGATCGGGGACATTATATACCCCTCAGATTGTCGGTTTTGGTAAAGCCGTGAAATTAGCCATTGAGGAAATGGAACTGGAGAAAAAGCGCTTAACGCATCTGCGACAAAGACTGTGGGAAATCATCAGTCAATTAGACGGAGTGTATCTCAACGGCCATCCTACGGAACGATTACCGGGCAACTTAAATATTAGTGTGGCGGGGGTAGAAGGCACGGCATTGCTATTAGGCTTACAACCGGTTGTTGCTGTATCTTCGGGTTCTGCCTGTACGTCAACCCAAATTGCTCCCTCTCATGTATTATTAGCTTTGGGAAGAGATGAAAAATTAGCTTATGCCTCTTTGCGGTTTGGCATCGGCCGGTTTAATACAGAGGCAGAAATTGAGCGAGTGGGAGAGCAAGTGGTTTCAACCGTGAGGGCGTTTCGGCGACATCAATCGGGAAGGCAAACCGTGGACAATTAATTTTTAAATCCCCCATGTACTCTCAACTGTCCACTGGAGGAGAACACAAATCTGGCGGACTAAACCCATGGTATCAAAGGGTTTAGTAATCACTCCAGTTACCCCTAAATCATCAATAAATTGCTGTTTTTCGCTGTTTTTGGCTTTGGCAGTGAGGAAAATGGTGGGAATTGGTTGAGTGAGAGGATGGCTTTGTAGGCCTTGATAGGTGGCCATACCATCCATTCCTGGCATGATCATATCTAGGAGAATGGCATCTGGTTGTTGGGCGATCGCCTTTTCAATGCCTTCTGGGCCGGAAGCAGCAGGAATCACTTCCCAGCCGGTGGCAGCTTCTAGGGAAATTTGAATAATTTCTCGAACCCCATCATCGTCATCAATAACCAAAACCCGTTTCCTGTTCATAAGTTATCCATTGATCCGATTCCTCTAGGCTTTTTGTTCTCATCTTTTTACCTTAGCTCAATTACTCTTTGAGGTTTGTGGCTAAAGGAGTTTTTTGAGATTTATGGATTTTGCCTATGGCGATCGCTCCTGATGCGTAAACTGGATCAAATGGTTTTGGCCCTGTTAAAGTCCCAAAAGCCATTTGATCCCTAAAAAATCGCACCCCACCTCTTCCCATTCCAGATTAAAGGTAAAATCCCTAAAGACAGGCCTGAATCATATCCCGATACTGACTCTTTTGTTTCACCCCCTTAAACTCTTGGATCAATTCCTGGTTCTTGAACAGTTGAACCGTTGGTGTTCCTGTAATGCCAGCATTTTCAGCGATGTCAGGATCAGCTTCGATGTCGATTTGAATATAATGGATTTGTCCGTCAAACTCATCGACAACCTTACTCAAAATAGGCTTGAGGGTATGACAAGGGCCACAAGTGGGAGAAGTGTAGATTACCAGTAAGGGGCGATCGCTTTCATGAAACAATTTCCGTAAGGCATACCCTCCACGATGGCGAGTTTCTTCAAGATTAAACGTTTCCGCTGTATCAGCCTCCTTCACTTCAGAGACTGGCTCGGACAGACTTTCCCCAGCTTCTTGCTTAAACTCTTCACCCAAGCCTTGAACCGATAACCATCGCTCCGCCAACATCGCACCCATACAGCCAGTTCCCGCCGCCGTAATTGCTTGCCGAAATTCATGATCTTGCACATCTCCCACCGCATAGACTCCTTCTACACTGGTTTCTACAGAGCCATGGCGCGTGATAATATACCCAACTTGATCTAACTCTAATTGGCCTTGAAACAGTTGGGTATTGGGAGTATGACCAATGGCATAGAATAAACCACCCGCAGGCAAGTCCTTGACTGCTCCTGTTTGGTTATTCTTCACTTTCACCCCCAGAAATTTTCCTGCTTCCCCATAGACATCTACCGCTTCTGTCTGCCAGTGTACCGTGATTTTCGGATGGTTCAGGACTCGATCTTGCATCGCTTTAGAGGCTCGCAATTGGTCGCGTCGCACGAGTAAATGGACGTGGGAGCCATATTTGGTCAAATATACCGCTTCTTCCGCTGCGGTATCCCCACCGCCGATAACGACGAGTTCTACCCCTTTGAAAATGGGGGTTGCACCATCACAAATGGCACAGGCAGAAATTCCGTTACTCCAAAACTCTTGTTCCTGGGGAAGATGAAGACGTTTGGCGGTTGCGCCTGTGGCGATGACTAGGCTATGGGTTTTTAGTTCTCGCTCTTGGGAGCGCACGGTGAAGGGGCGTTGACTTAAGTCTACGGCAATGACATCTTCAGTGTACAGTTCGGCTCCCCAGCGTACCGCTTGGGCTTTCATTCTGTCCATCAGTTGCGGCCCGGTGATACCATCAGGAAAACCGGGAAAGTTTTCTACTTCGGTGGTGGTCATCAGTTGTCCTCCCGGAATTCCTCCTATCTGATAGCCTTCAAAGACTACGGGTTTTAGGTTAGCACGCCCTGCATAGATGGCAGCGGTGTATCCCGCAGGGCCGGAGCCGATAATGACTAGGTTTTCTACAGTGGGGTTGCTCATAATTATGCAAACTCATAACGACTACGTTTAGTATAGCGTATGGGGGGTCAGTGGGATGGAACAAGTATGCCCACCAGTGAGAAGATAGTGACAGTTAATTGAGGAATCCTGATTTCTCGCTCCTGCTATTGTTCTAGTTATGACTGAGAGCTTACCTTCCTTTGCTGATACGCTCAATCATTGGGCGTTTCCTTTTATTCAAGCCTTACGTGATCGCCGCATTGTCAATGGATTTCCTGATGGCACCTTTCGTCCAGATCGTCCCATGACGCGGGCGGAATACGCCGTTATTCTGCAAGCGGCACTGCAACAACCCAAAAGAAGATCGTACACCCCATTTATCGATGTAGGGCCTAATTTTTGGGCGACTCCAGCGATCATTTGGTCTTATGAAACCAATTTTATCTCTGGGTTTCCTGGCAATCAATTTCGCCCCCAAGCCAACATCACGCGCATTCAAATTATTGTCTCTCTCGTGAGTGGGTTGCGGGTGCATACTCTGGTGAATCAAACTCAACGGATTGCGCCCTTAGAACAGATTTATCAAGATGCAGCTACCGTGCCTCAATATGGACGAGATGCCCTGCATTTAGCGACTCGTGGCAAACTAGTGGTTAATTATCCTGAGTGGCAAAAATTTCATCCCAATCAAGAGGCAACTCGTGCCGAAGTTGCGGCTTTTTTCTATCAGTGTCTGGTGTTATTAGGGAAAGCGCAAAAAATCCCTTCAGACTATATTGTAGAGGTATTTCCGGCTGGACTTATTAGTGAGGGAAAGACGATTATTATTAATGGAAAAACACGGATGGCAAGCTGGAATCAGTGGAGCGATGGATTAGGGTTAAAAACGGCGATCGCCGATAGTGGACTAATGCAACAGTTTGGTGTAGAACTGCTCAATAGTGATCGCCCCGATCAACAACCCATTCAATGGTTTTCTAACCCGATTTCCCTCACTCCACAACGATCTCAACATTATCGTCATCTCAACATCACTGACTGGGCAAAACAGCAAGGGTGGAAAATCACCACCCATGGAGATAACCTAATCATTAACACTGGAGTAGCTCAAATTCAGCAAATCCGATCCAGCCTCATTCCACCCACGGGATTACAATTGAGAATCTCCCTTAGCCAACCCACCGTTTACCAACTGCAACAAGATACATTTGAGTGGCAAATAACTCTTGATGCCACTATTGATCCGAGGATCTTAAAAGAATTTGAAAACCCCACCCCCCATTCCAATCCTACCCCGCCTCAGCCTTCCTCAGAACAAGTCAATGAAGGGGAAGTTGCCGCAGAAACTCCCCAAAACTTACGCCCGACAATTACCACTCAAACTAATCAAATTCTCATTCAAGGCAATTTACCATCAGGGTTTTCTGTAAACGCCATTTCCCAGCATAATCCCCACACCTTAACGGTGGAAATTCGCCCGGATATTGCTTTGAATCGAAATATTTTATGGCTACCAGGATTACGGTGGCGACAGGAATATCTCACTTGGGAAAAAGAGCGATTTCCCGTGACTTGGCTAACCCTCTCCGATCCTGGAAAAAATGGCTTAAACTTGGAGCCAATTTGGACGTATGCCACCACGATGACGGGGACAAGTCCTTTGCTAAGGATGGTAGAGGTTTGTAAGAGTTTAGCAGGGATTAATGCGGGGTTTTTTAACCGCAATAATCAATTACCATTAGGAGCGATTCGCTGGCAGAAAAAATGGTATTCTGGCCCGATTCTGAATCGCGGGGCGATCGCCTGGGATAATGCAGGGAATTATCTCATCGATCGCCTCACCCTTCAAGAAGAAATCATCACTCCGAGCGGCGCTAAATTTCCCCTGATTGCCTTAAACAGTGGCTATGTCAAAGGCGGCATTTCTCGCTATACCGCTGAATGGGGAAAAACCTATCTCCCTCTCACCGCAGGCGAAATCATTATCGTCGTAGAAAATAACCAAATTACCCGCCATATCGACTCCCCCGTAGAAACCATTATTCCCGATCATGGGTATTTATTGACCTTGCGATCCTTCGGGAGCGCTAAAAATGCCCTACCTGTGGGGACTTCCTTAACCTTACACAGCAGTACTATCCCCACAGAATTTAACACCTTTCCCCATATTATTGGTGGTGGCCCCCTCCTGCTCAAAAATCAACAAATCGTCTTTGATGCGATCGCAGAAGGGTTCAGTGCTGCGTTTGAAACACAATCAGCCATTCGCAGTGTTCTTGGGATTACGCCATCCGGAGATTTTCTCTTAGTAGCGATTCATAACCGCGTCGGAGGATTAGGAGCCACCTTGACCGAAACCGCCCAATTAATGCAACAGCTAGGAGCCATTCACGCCTTAAACTTAGATGGGGGGAGTTCTACCAGTTTAATCCTCGGCGGGCAAATGATTAATCGGCCAGCCTCTACTGCGGCTAGAGTTCATAATGGGTTAGGCATTTTTAGTCAGCAGTAATTTTTAATATTTCCGTTCTTGAGGTTCAAACCGAGTCAGCGTAACGGGACGATATTGAATTTCTACTCCAGTGGTGGCATAAAAAGCCAGGGTATGTTTGAGGAAATGGGGATCATCTCGTTGGGGATAATCTTCGCGAGAGTGTGCTCCGCGACTTTCTTGGCGATTGAGAGCGGAGGCTAAAATCAGCTTGCCGACGATCATGATATTTTTGAGTTCTAGGGCTTCAATGATTTCTGTATTCCAGGTGGAACCCCGGTCATCGAGATAGAGGTGGCTGTACTGATCTTGCAAGTTTTGGGTAATTTCTAAGCCTTTTTCCATAGATTCCTGATTACGAAAAACACCACAATACTGACTCATGGCATCTTGAAAGGCTTGGCGAATGGGATGAATACGGGATTGTCCTCGTTGATCGAGAAGGGCTTGCAGTTCTGCTTGAGCCTTTTGCAGATAAGCGGACTCGTTGAATTCAGGTAATTTTTGATGCTGGACATAATGGGCGATCGCCGCCCCAGTCCGTCGTCCATACACCACACATTCCAGCAACGAATTACTCCCCAGTCGATTCGCACCATGCACCGACACACAAGCACACTCTCCCGCTGCAAACAATCCAGGCACCAATCCTTCTGCTCCTGCACGGACACGGCCATCCGTATCCACAGGAATCCCGCCCATGGAATAATGGGCTGTAGGACGTACCGGCATGGGTGCTTCTACCGCATCAATCCCCAGCAATCGATGGGCTTCTTCCCAACAAAAGGGAATCCGACTCATAATCTTTTCCCGGCCGAGATGGCGCAAGTCCAAATGGACAAAAGGCCCACCTGCTGTACCATCAGGATGAATGCCTCGACCGGCGCGAATTTCTAGGGTAATCGCTCTAGACGTAATATCTCTAGGGGCCAACTCCATTTTACTCGGTGCGTACTGAGCCATAAAGCGATCGCCTTCACTATTGCGTAAATAAGCCCC
>CAZTRW010000044.1:0-22371 GCA_964616725.1 uncultured bacterium | reverse complement strand
CTTCCCGGTAAGGCTTCTGCGGTGGTGGGGAGGGTGGTTTTCTTGCCTAATCCAAATAAGAACATAGGTTGTAGGAAGGTGAAATAACTTTTTTATTGTTACCTAAGTTTGGGAGGATAGCATATTGGCGATCGCCGATCGCCTTTTGCGCTACTTTGGGAGGAGGTAACCTCAACATACTCCCTCATCCTGATGACAACCGAGAAAGCCAAAAAAATCGCTGGAGAATTCTATCTCGCCGACGATCCAGAACTCATTGCCGAGCGTCAACGCGCTAGTCAACTGATTCGCTTGTTTAATAGCACCACCGAAACAGAGTTAGAACAGCGCCAACAATTGTTAGGGGAACTTTTGGGTGCAGTTGGGGAAAATCCCGAAATTAACCCTCCTTTCTATTGTGAATATGGCTACAATATCTATCTGGGCAATCAGATTTATCTGAATCATGGCTGTGTGATTCTTGACTGCGGTACAGTCCATTTAGGGAATCAGGTACTCTGCGGGCCTTACGTTCAGATTTATACCGTAAATCATCCGATCAATCCAGGGATGCGATTGACGGGGAGAGAACAAGCAAAACCTGTGGCGATCGCCGATAATGTTTGGATCGGAGGCGGTAGCATTATCTGCCCTGGAGTCACCATCGGTGCACATACCACCATCGGCGCAGGCAGTGTAGTCACAAAAGACATTCCCCCCTATGTCCTCGCCGTCGGCAACCCTTGTCGAGTGATTCGAGAACTGCCATCAGATTGAAAGGGTGAATAACATTGCAAAAAGATTCGTAAAAGCGTTAGCCTAGTAAAGATTAACCGCCATCATGGTTTTTTCCATCGCCCTCATGTCTACTGATTTATCTCCAGAAATTCAAGCTGCCGTTAATAGCCGACGCAATTTTGCAATTATTTCCCACCCTGATGCTGGTAAAACCACCTTAACCGAGAAATTACTCCTGTACGGAGGAGCGATTCACGAAGCAGGAGCAGTTAAAGCCAGAGCGCAACAGCGACGAGCCACTTCAGACTGGATGGCGATGGAGCAACAGCGAGGAATTTCTATTACTTCCACTGTATTGCAGTTTGAGTATAAAAAGCGTCAGATTAATTTGTTGGATACTCCTGGTCACCAGGATTTTAGTGAAGATACTTATCGTACCTTGGCGGCTGCGGATAATGCGGTGATGCTAGAGGATGCGGCGAAGGGTTTAGAGCCTCAAACTCGGAAGTTATTTGAGGTGTGTCGGATGCGAAAAATTCCGATTTTTACATTTTTTAATAAGCTGGATCGACCCACTCGTGAACCGTTAGAATTATTGGATGAAATTGAGCAAGAATTGGGATTGCAAACCTATCCGGTGAATTGGCCCATTGGCACGGGCGATCGCTTTCGAGGCGTGTATGATCGTCATCATCGGCAAATCCATCTGTTTGAACGCACAGCTCACGGCAAACAAGCCGCTAAGGATACAGTCATTCAATTGGGCGATCCTCGAATTCAAGACTTACTCGATCAGGATTTATATTATCAACTGAAGGAAGATATAGAGCTTTTAGATGGATTAGGTTCCACCTTTGATTTAGGAAAAATTCATCAGGGAAATCTCACTCCTGTCTTTTTTGGCAGCGCCATGACTAATTTTGGCGTACAGTTATTTTTGGATGCCTTTTTAGAGTATGGACTTAAACCTGGAGAACGACTCAGCACCCAGGGTTTAATGGCTCCTGACTATCCAGAGTTTACCGGATTTGTGTTTAAATTGCAGGCGAATATGGACCCGAAACATCGCGATCGCGTAGCGTTTGTCCGGGTTTGTACGGGTAGGTTTGAAAAAGATATGACTGTTAATCATGCCCGTACTGGCAAAGTAATCCGACTTTCTCGCCCTCAAAAGCTCTTTGCTCAAGACAGAGAATCTGTAGAAGTGGCTTATCCTGGAGATGTGATCGGGTTGAATAATCCCGGCGTATTTGCGATCGGTGATACCATTTATACAGGAAAAAAACTGGAGTATGAGGGAATTCCCTGTTTTTCCCCAGAGTTGTTTGCCTACCTGAGAAATCCCAACCCTTCCAAATTTAAGCAATTTCACAAAGGGGTGACACAATTACGGGAAGAAGGAGCTGTGCAAATTATGTATTCTAGCGATGAATCCAAGCGTGACCCCATTTTAGCAGCCGTAGGACAGCTACAATTTGAAGTAGTCCAGTTTCGGCTCTTGCATGAATATGGAGTAGAAACGCGGACAGAATTACTACCCTACTCCGTAGCGCGATGGGTATTGAACGGATGGGAAATCTTGGAGAAAATAGGTCGGCTCTTTAATACAATTACCGTTAAGGATAACTGGGGAAGACCGGTGTTGCTCTTCAAGAACGAATGGAATTTACAGCAGATCCAAGGAGATCATCCCGCGCTAAAATTAAGTGCGATCGCCCCTTTAACCTCCACGCCTACTCCATCGCCCAACACCGAACCAGCCTAAACCCATCTCAGCCTATCTTCGCCACCGCTCCAAGTCACTATACCGGAGAATAGCAGCGCAAAAACTCTAGGGGCAAACCATCCGGATCGGCAATAAACATCACCTCATAAACCTGATCGCCAATCATTTGCTGCATTGGCGCAAGCAACACCTTCAGGGGAGGAAGATCAGGTACAGCGGAAAAGCGATGGATTAACTCCGCCAACCAACCACCTAACTCTACTCCCTTCGCCGTTAAATCAAACGATAAATGATAATATCCCGTATAGTGCTCATCCCCAAAACTATCAGGAGCCGGACGAGGTTGGGGAATCTCAATCAACTCAATTCGTCCCCCCAACCCTTCCATCCAACAGGCTAACGTCATCCCAGTTGTAAAGCGCTCCGTCACTTCAAACCCAAGAACTTGATAAAACGCCATACTGCGATGAATATTGCCAGTACGAATTGAAACATGATGCATCATCGACTCTCCTGATCAACGCTGCTAGAGACGCTCTCCGAGAACCGCTCTAGTCTTAATAGGCATCTTGCAACTCGTAGAAATCAGGAGAAATATAGTCTTTTCGTAACGGCCAACCCATCCAATCTTCAGGCATTAACAACCGTTTCAGATTAGGATGGCCTTCATAGACGATGCCATACATATCATAAGATTCCCGTTCTTGAAAATCGGCTGATTTCCAAATCCAATAGACAGAAGGCACTCTCGGGTTGCTACGGGGCAAATAAACCTTGACGCGCACCTCTTCTGGTGCTGTCACGTTATCTTGGACTTTCACCAGATGATAAAAGCTGACTAATTCTTGTCCTGGGCCTTCATCATAAGCTCCTTGGCATTGTAAATAATTAAAGCCATAGGCATAAAGGGCTGAGGCAATGGGGAGTAGCACTTGAGGCTCTACTTTAATCAACTCTACCGCAGAGCGATCGCGACCCAAATACTCATGAGCAAAACCATTATCCATCAACCAAGTCGAAACCGGCCCAGCCGTTTCCTTCACTACCGATTCTGT
This sequence comes from uncultured bacterium, assembly GCA_964616725.1. Classification (GTDB taxonomy): domain Bacteria; phylum Cyanobacteriota; class Cyanobacteriia; order Cyanobacteriales; family Desertifilaceae; genus Roseofilum. Next base: position 18,873 of record CAZTRW010000044.1, on the reverse strand, counting down.
TGCCTCAGTCACCTTTCATTGCCTCCTGTTGTTCACCCGCTAACGTAGCCGGAATTGGCATTCCATACGCTTCTGCCAAAGCTTTCGGCGGAGCTTGTCGCGTCGCAGACTGGAGATATTTTCCCGTCAAAATCGGCTCAACCACCTTCATTTTGTGGCTAATTGTATAATAGCGATGGGTTTGTAAACTCTTGCCGCGCTCCTGAATCGACTGATTGGCAATCTTCTTGCGTAACTTGATAATTGCATCAATAATTGCTTCTGGCCGAGGAGGACAACCGGGGATATACACATCTACTGGAATCAGCTTATCGACTCCCCGCACTGCCGAAGGGGAATCCATGCTAAACATTCCTCCCGTGATGGTACAAGCTCCCATCGCAATCACATACTTTGGTTCTGGCATTTGCTCATACAATCGTACCAAAGCCGGAGCATACTTCATGGTGATCGTTCCCGCCGTAATGAGCAAATCGGCTTGTCTGGGACTAGATCGAGGAACTAAACCAAAGCGGTCAAAATCAAACCGAGAACCAATCAAGGCGGCAAACTCGATGAAACAACAGGCTGTACCATAGAGCAAGGGCCATAAGGAAGATAATCTTGCCCAGTTATAGAGGTCATCTACGGTAGTCAGAATTACGTTTTCAGAGAGTTCGCTAGTTACTTGGGGACGCTCGACCGGGTTAATCAAGTTCTGTGTCATATCTGTTGGTTTTGAACTTACGACCATTCCAATGCTCCTTTTCTCCAAGCATATACTAAACCTACCACGAGGATGGCGATGAAAATGAGGGCTTCGATAAATGCTAACAGCCCTAACTGGCTAAAGGCTACGGCCCAGGGGTAGAGAAATACGGTTTCTACGTCAAAGATCACGAAGACGAGGGCAAACATATAGTAGCGAATGTTGAACTGAATCCAGGCTCCGCCGACAGGTTCCACGGCGGATTCGTAGGTGGTGCGACCTTCTGGGCCGACTCCTTTTGGTTGTAGGATCAGGGAAGCGCTTAGAGCGAGGACGGGAACTAGGCTACAAAGGATCAGGAAGCCTAGAAAGTATTCGTAACCGCTGAGAACAAACACGATGGGTGACTCAATATTGATGGAAAATACTGGGTATATTGTGACATAGTTGGGGAATTGTGGTGGAGTGGAAGGGCGATCGCCCCTTGTCCAGAAAGGCATAAAATGGCGATCGCAGACCACACTGAGGATAGATTGAGGATGGATTCAGGACAGAAACAGCGAGTGGGGGTAATCGGTGGCGGACAGTTAGCCTGGATGATGGCTCTGGAAGCACCAGGATTAGGTATTGAATTGGTGGTACAAACCCCTTATTTGACCGATCCTGCCGTCTCTAAAGCTTCTCAGGTCATTTTTGCCCCCATTGACGATCCTGACGCTACAGCGCGATTAGCCCAGGTTTGTGAGGTGATTACGTTTGAAAATGAGTTTATTGATCTCGAATCTCTGTTATCCTTAGCCAAGATGGGGGTCTGTTTCCGTCCCCGTTTAGAAGCCTTAAAGCCGCTGTTGGATAAGTATGAGCAGCGTTGTTATCTTCGGCAGTTAGGGATTCCTGTGCCTAACTTTGCTCGTCTGGATTGGGATAATTTACCTGAGAGTTTGATGTTTCCCCTGGTTTTGAAGAGGAGACGACAGGGGTATGATGGTCAAGGGACGTTGGTGATCAACCGTCTGGAGGAACTAGGCGCAGCTAGGGAGAAATGGGATCATACGCCTGTTTTGCAAGAAGCTTTTGTGCCGTTTGAGCGAGAGTTGGCGGTGATGGCGGCTAGGTTTGCGTCGGGAGAGGTGGTGGTATATCCGGTGGTGGAAACTCAGCAGATTGATCGGGTATGCCGATGGGTGTTGATTCCGGCTCAGGTTAGTGATCGGGTGAGACGGGAAGTAGTGGCGATCGCCCATACCTTGCTGAATCAGTTAGAGGTGGTGGGCATTTTCGGGATTGAATTATTCTTAACCTCATCAGACCAAGTGCTCGTCAATGAAATTGCCCCCCGTACCCATAACTCTGGTCATTTTAGCCTTGAGGGTTGTCAGACTTCCCAATTTGCTCAACACTTACGAGCCGTAGCCAACTTGCCTCCTGGGGATTCTCGTTTAAGTTGTCCAGGGGCGGTAATGGTGAATTTACTAGGATATGAATCTTCTCGGAGTGACTATTTGTGCCAGCGTCAACAACTGGCTGAGATGTCTGGTAGCCATGTCCATTGGTATGGCAAAAGCGAGGCAAAACCAGGACGTAAGTTAGGTCATGTGACGGTTTGTACTAATACCCAAGAGCGAGAAGAATTAAAGGCGATCGCCCAAACCGTCGAATCGATCTGGTATCCGGCACTGGCAAAGAACTCAAATTTCCGTTACTATAACCGCTAGGATAGGCTACGACGTTGGTGACTGCCAATAACGTTTTATGATCTATGCTTGACTGATTCGGGAACTGAACAGGATTCCAGTGGTAGTAAACCGAGCCAGCACTCGGAAACAGAAGCTGAGAACATCAGTACCCACCTGGGAAATCCAGGTCAAAAGCTGAGGTAAGACGGCGTTGCGGTCTATCCGATCTCAAAAGGGAAAATGCTATACTATTTACTATGCCCTGCGATTTACTATGCCCTGCGATGAGACCCTCTTCCCTATGACCATCGCCCCATCATTAAAACGAGAAATTACCCCCCTTCCTGACCATACGCAACTGCCTGACTCCGATGGTACTTTCGTGAAAAACTTTCAGGAGCATCCCCAAAGTATTTTACTGACGGATTCGATTCAATCTACATTGGATCATCTCCATCCCGATCAACAGTATGCGATCGGTCAAGATTGTGGTATCTATTGGCGAATCACAGAACCCCGAGAACGGGGTGCAGAATGTCCTGACTGGTTTTATGTCCCCAACGTTGCCCCCACCCTCGATGGCAAAGTGAGACGTTCTTATGTATTATGGCAGGAATTTATCGCGCCTTTGATTGTGATTGAGTTTGTCTCAGGAGACGGTTCGGAAGAACGCGATCGCACTCCCCTATCCTACCTACCAAGAAATCGCCAAAAACCGGGTAAATTTTGGGTATACGAACAAATTATCCGTCCGGTATTTTATGCGATCTATGAAGTGGAAAGAGCCAGTGTAGAAGTCTATCATTTCAGGGAAAATCACTATGAGTTAGTCCCTGCCAATGAACGAGAGCATTATCCCATTGAGCCAATGGGAGTAGAGTTGGGAATTTGGCGAGGACACTATGGCAATGTAGAGTTGCCGTGGTTGCGGTGGTGGGATAGTGAGGGGCATTTGTTATTAACTGGAGATGAACGGGCTAGAATTGAACGTCAGCGGGCGGAGAGGGAGCGTCAGCGGGCGGAGAGGGAGCGTCAGCGCGCTCAAAAAGCTGAACAGCGGGTAGCACAAGCCGAGGTAGAATTACAGCAAGAACGCCAACGGGCGGAAGTGGAACGCCAACGGGCGGAAAGACTGGCTGAGTTATTACGCGCTCAGGGAATTAACCCGGAGGAACTGTAATTTGTAATATAGAGTGCTTTGATCTGTATATGGCCCATCACCGCAGAGGAACCGGTGTAAGAGCGATCGCCCCTATCTTAGCAGAAGGGGCGATCGCTGTCTGATTAGCCCATTTTCTGTTTGAGATCATGGGTTAGAAATTGCCTTTGGTGGCGATCGCTGCTATCATCTTCTCAATCACACTACTGACAGGTATCTCCCCTAATTCTCCTCCCGCACGAGTGCGAATATTCAAGGCTTCTACTTCCATTTCCTTAGCGCCAATCACACTCATAATGGGGATTTTTTCTGTTTCCGCGTTGCGAATTTGTTTTCCTAACCGTTCACCGCTATTGTCTACTTCTACTCGGATTTGGTGTTCTCTCATCTGAGCAGCCACTTTTTCGGCAAAGGATAATTGAGTTTCGCTCACGGGCAATAGACGGATTTGTACCGGCGCTAACCAGAGGGGAAAATCTCCCGCATATTCTTCAATTAAAATCCCCACTAATCGCTCTAGAGAGCCAAAAGGAGCACGGTGAATCATGACGGGGCGATCGCGCGTTCCCGCTTCCGAAACATAGGTCAAATCAAACCGCTCTGGCAAATTATAATCCACCTGAACCGTTCCTAATTGCCATTGGCGATCAAGAGCATCGTGGAAGATAAAATCCAATTTTGGCCCATAAAACGCCGCTTCTCCAATCCCTTCAAAATGATCCATTCCCAAGGTTTCTACGGCGCGACGGATAGCATTTTGAGCTTTTTCCCACGCTTCATCCGCACCAATATATTTATCTAAAGTAGGATCGCGAAAACTTAACCGCGCTTTGAAATTACTGAGCCGCAAAGTCTTAAATACACTCAACGTTAAGTCTACCACATTTAAAAATTCCCGATCCAATTGTTCGGGGGTAACAAAGAGGTGGGAATCGTCTTGGGTAAAGCCTCGTACCCTAGTTAATCCCCCCAATTCTCCCGATTGTTCATAGCGATAAACGGTGCCGAATTCGGCCAATCGAATGGGTAATTCTCGATAGGAACGGAGCTGGCTTTTATAAAGTTGAATATGGAAGGGACAATTCATCGCCTTGAGGACAAATCCTTCCTCTTCAGTTTCTCCCATCATCGGAAATAAATCGTCTTTGTATTTTTGCCAATGGCCGGACGTTTTGAATAATTCTACGCGGCCAATATGGGGGGTGACGACTTGTTGATAGCCCCGTTTGAGTTGTTCTTGTTTGAGGAAGTCTTCAAGTAAGCTGCGAATGGTTGTACCTTTGGGGGTCCAGAGGGGGAGTCCTGGACCCACTTGTTCGGAAAAGATAAAGAGTCCGAGTTCTTTTCCGAGTCTGCGGTGATCTCGTTTGAGGGCTTCTTCTTTGCGGCGTTGATATTCGGCGAGTTGTTCGGGGGTTTCCCAGGCTGTGCCGTAGATGCGCTGGAGTTGGGCGCGGTTGGCATCGCCCCGCCAGTAGGCTCCGGCAACGCTTTCGAGGGCGATCGCCTTCGGATTGATTTCTCTCGTATTTTCCACATGAGGGCCACCACACAAATCCCACCACTCATTACCTAAGTGGTAAATAGTAATCGGCTCAGTCTTAATATCATTCAGGATTTCCAGTTTGTAGGGTTCTTGAATACTCCGTATCCTTTTTTCGGCTTCTTCCCGCGTTACCTCTTCCCGAAGCACCGGTAATTGGCGGTTGATGATTTTGGTCATTTCTTTTTGAATCGCCTTGAGATCCTTTTCTGTCAAGGGTTCTGGCAGATCGAAGTCATAGTAAAATCCCTGTTCAATCCAAGGACCGATGGTAACTTGGGCTTTGGGAAAAAGTTTCTGTACCGCCATTGCCATAATGTGGGAGGTGGTATGGCGAATTTTTTTCAGGGTTTCCGACTCACTGGTGCGGGGGAGATGCATGGGAGCAGAGGGCGGGGGGTTGAGTGGTTCTGATGACATGGTTTAACGAGCGATAGATGAGGGGATCTCAGGGAGAATTAGGCGATCGCTTTTATTTTAACCTGCGATCGACCCAAGAAACTAGGTTGGTACCACAGAAGCAACCAACCCAACATCTTAACCAGTTATCGATAGTTTTCCAGGACTTCGCGCGTTGCCACTCCAGTGCGAAACCAACTAAACTGTTGCGCTCTCTGAATACTTGCTTGACTCAGTTGGTGATGTAATTGATGATCTTCTGCCAAGTTTTTCATCCCATTACTAATCTCTTGTATGTTATAAGGATCAACTAAAATCGCTGCATCTGCGGTGATCTCTGGCAGAGATGAACAGTTTGAAGTAATCACAGGTGTCCCACAGGCCATAGCTTCGAGCACAGGTAAACCAAAACCTTCCCAAAGACTAGGAAAAATCAAACCTATTGCCTGATTCATGAGCATGGGTAATTGTTCTGGATGAACATATTTTAAGAATTTGACTTGATGGCTAATTGCTAATTCTTTGATTTGAGCGATTAGGCGGGGAGTATACCGGCGATCTGTTGGCCCAACCAACCATAATTCATAGTTTTGAGCGTGAGCAAATTCAGCAAAAGCAGCAATCACTCGATGTAGATTTTTATAAGGTGCGCTCCTTCCCACATATAAAAAATACTGCGATCGCGGTAAATTCAGCGGTTTAAACTTATCCTGATTATATCCTAAAAGAATGGGAGTTATCTTACTGCGATCAATCGAAAAAAAATCGATAATATCTCTTGCTGTTGCTTGGGAATTACAAATAATATGACAGGCTTGACTGAGCACTTGGGGCAGATAGGAACGACAATAAATAGTCATTGGAGAAAACTTTTCCGGAAACCGTAAAGGAATCAAATCATGAACCATCACCACAAAGCGACAAGAGCTAAATAAAGGTGCTTCAGGTAATGGACAAAACAGCAAATTTGCATTAAGCTGATCGTAGACCTTCTCCAAATGAAATTGCGTCCACCATAATCGTTTCAGATGACCCCTAATTCCTTGTTCTGGAGTTTGTCCCTTCGGAATAGGATAGTAAGCATAACCGGGAACCTCTTGAGCGCTAAGAAGAGTGGGATTGAGAGGAGTAAGATAGGGTAAAATATTCAGAGCATAGGTGCTAATTCCCGTCGGTTGATTCATTAACACTGCTAGGTTAATCAAAACAGACTGAGGCATAATTACTCCATAGAAAACAAACCAAGTATCTAGGATAAATGATTATGGTTGAGCCATCCATCAAAAATTTATACTATATTACTCATATCGACAATATTCCATCAATTCTCAAGCATGGGATATTATCTGATCATCAAATATTAGACAAAGACATTATCTTTACACCAATTTATGATAAAGATATTGTTAATTACCGTCAAAAGAAACTTATATCAGATAATCAGAATTCTATGAAATGGTTTTTACTATTTGTAACCAAGAGAAAATGGCGGGATAACTCCAGGTTAGAAGAGATTGAACAAGGGTTAGATTGGATCAGAAAAAATGCGGTACAGCAAGGGATTAAATCTTTGGCGATTCCTGCTTTAGGTTGTGGATTAGGCAATCTAGAGTGGTCAGAGATTGGCCCTTTGATGTGTCGTTATCTCTATGAAATTGGTATTCATGTAGCGATTTATCTACCTCGCGAGAATCCGGTTGATGATCGATATTTGACCGCTGAATATTTGCTGAGAAATTAATATATAAAAATTAACCTGGTCTCCTGGCTCAAGTCATGGTAACTTAGAAAGGGGTTGCCAAGGATGAAAACTAGCGTGAACAGGAAAATCCACCTAAGCTTATGGATTTAAAGAAAGAAACGATTAAAGGGGTAGTGTGGTCAGCAATTGAAAAACTGGGAAATCAAGTGATTTCCTTTGTGGTTTTTTTCGCCTTGGCTCGATTATTAGGGCCGGAAACTTTTGGTTTGGTAACGTTAGCGGATGTTTATTTAGTTTTTGTGCAAGTCTTTACCGATCAGGGATTTAGCCAAGCGATTGTACAACGGCAAAGTCTAGAACCTGAACATTTAGATACAGCATTCTGGATTAATTTAATCATTAGTATTGGGCTAACGATTATCAGTATAGGGGCGGCGGGATGGATAGCGAATGGGTTTAAGGAACCTCAATTAGCCTCCATTATTCGATGGCTATCAATTGCTTTTATTTTATCAGCGTTTAATAGTATTCAACAGGCAATTTTTACTCGTCGTCTGGCGTTTAAGGAATTATCTTTAAGATCGCTGATTGCTCAACTGGCAGGCGGTGTGGTTGGGGTAGGGATGGCGCTGATGGGTTGGGGAGTATGGAGTTTAGTTGGCCAACGGTTAGTCAATCAGTTTGTCTCTATTTTGGTATTATGGTGGGTTAGTGATTGGAAGCCTGGGTTGGAGGTGTCTAAACGTCATTTCCAGGAGTTATTTAGTTTTGGGGTAAATATTTTAGGGATTAAGGTACTAACATTTTTTAATAAGCGATCAGATGATTTTTTGATTGGGTATTTCCTGGGGCCAGTGATTTTGGGGTATTATGCGATCGCCTATCGTTTACTGAATACCCTAACCCTCCTCATTACCACCATGACGCAAGTGGCACTCCCTGCTTTTTCTAAACTACAAAGTGAACCAGAAAAACTCAGACAAGCCTTTTACAAAAGCACCCAATTTACTGCCCTCATCTCTTTCCCCTTCTTTGGAAGTTTATCCATTCTTGCCCCTGAAATTGTTCCCGTCATGTTTGGCAATCAATGGACTCCCAGTATCCCCGTCATGCAAATTTTAATGTTAATTGGCATTGTCCATGCCCTAGGAAGCATCAACACCAATATTGTCCTCGTCATGGGTAAACCCGATTGGGCCTTAAAAGTCAATATTATTAACGCTATCACCAATGTCACCACTTTTCTAATTGCCGTAAAACTTGGCTGGGGAATTGTCGGTGTTGCTGCCGTTTTCGTGATTCGAGGCTATCTCATTCCCTTACCCACCTTCATTATTATGGTGAAAAAGCTGCTCAACATCGACATGAAAACCTACTTCAATCAACTCGCCGCCCCTCTAGGAGCAACCGCCCTCCTGGGAGTCGTCTTATGGGTAAGCAAACTACTCCTATATCCCCTTGTCAATCTCTCTGTTATTTTAGTTCTATGTCTAGTGATTACCCCAATTACTTATCTCGGAGCAATCAGAATTTTCTCTCCCACCCTATTTGAGCAAATGATGGATCTATCCCGATCTATTCTCCCTCAGCAAAAAAACTCTTAACCCCCTATTTTTGAATTGACAGGACTTTACCCATGAATCAATCCTTAACTCATGCCATTTTTCTCGGTGGCTGTCCTCGCTCTGGCACCACATTACTGCAAAGTCTTTTGGGAGCACATCCGCAAGTAGCTTCTTTTCCCGAATCTCACTTATTTCAAAATCTTCGGATTCAATATTTCAGCCGTTTATTCGGTTTAGCTTCTCTGAAAGGCAAAGCCCAACTCAAGTGGTTCTTACAGGAAATTGGCCAAAGTGAGCTAGAATCAAAACTTGGTACTTTTCCGATATTCATTTCTCAGTATGTTTCTGTCTTTCAGGAAGCCTTAGATAGAGCTACTCAAGCCCAAGGAAAATCTGTTTGGCTGGAAAAATCGCCCGAACATATCCGTTATATCCAGCTATTTGAGCATTTAATTCCTGACTCTAAATTTATCCATATGATTCGCAATGGAGGAGATGTGGTTGCCTCCCTGTATGATGTGTCTCATAATCATCAGCGCCGAGATATTTGGGGAGAGCCATGGAGCATTGATAAATGTCTGAAAACTTGGAGGGATTCAGTTCAGTTTTCTGGCGATCATTTGCATAAACCCAATCATATTTTGATTCGGTATGAGAAACTGGTGGCTAATCCAGAAAAAGTCTTAACTCAATTATGTCAGTTTTTGGGTTTGGAGTTTGATCCTGTGATGCTGACTGCCTATGGAGAAACGGCTCAAAAAGTGGTGCGCCCTGATGAGACGTGGAAAGCTTCAGTTTCTGCGCCGATTCAAAATGCTAATGGGAAGAAATTTTATGAATTGTTTAATGAACAGGAGCAGCAGTATATTTTAGATCAACTGGCGTTGGTTAATTTGGAAGAGTTAGAAGCTAAAAATGATCATGTTTATGCTTAGTTCTCTGAAGGGTAAAAGGGAGTATTGCGAAATTCTTTTGGCCAATGAAAAACTATTTCTTGGTTTCCCCATTCCCGAATTCCTTTGCGTGCAATGCGCCGCAGAGATGAGGGGAGAGTGGCAATGATCTGAAGATATCGTAATCCTTGGGAATACAGGGAAGCGTTTAAGAGTTGTCGCTGGTAACATCGTTTCCACAGTTGAAATGCTTGTGGATTTTGACCATAATCAATCCAAGTATCGGCTAACCAAAAATAGGATTTTCTCAGTAAGATTTGGCGATTGGGGGTGAGGAGTTGAGCTGCGTCTAGTCGTTGTTGAGCGAGTTCTAATAAGTGCTCTCGACAGCCTAGGTAATCTCCGGCTTTGGATTGAGAGCCAATGGTATTTGGATGGGGCATTCGCCAATAACAATCTGGGGGGCTAAATCGCTGATAGTTGAGGTTAAGAATGAGGGCACGTAAATGTTGATCCCAATCTTGTCCTGTGATTAGGGTTTCATCCCATTCTCCTAGTTTTTCTAGGGCTGTTTTTCGCCAGATGGCGCTGGTGGTTTGCCAGGGGACATCGTTGGCTAAAAAACGGTTGATATCGTCTTCTTCGGTGTCTTTATTCCACAGGAGGGGGGTGTCTCCTGGTTGATGGCGAAATAAGATACAGCCAAATATACCAAAATCGAGTTGGGGATGGTTTTCCATGAGTTTAAAGCGGTGGCTGAGGGCATGGGGGGCTAGGCAGTCATCGGAATCGAGGAAAATGATATAGTGGCCTTGGGCGAGTTGGATGCCTTGGTTGCGACAGGCGGGTGCGCCTCGATGGGGGCGATCGCGCTTGACATAATGAATCCGTTCGTCTTTACTGTGAAGATGGGTAACATAGTCTGCTGTACCATCGGTTGAACCGTCATCTACCACCCAAGCTTCCCATTTTTCAAAGGTTTGTTGCTGCACAGAATCTAATGTTTGTGTTAATAGATCCCGGCGGTTGAAGGTGGGGATAATGATCGAAATCTGGGGAATATCCATTACTTTTAGCCTGAAGTTATTTTGTCTCTAAATAATAGAGAAGCTGATCCGTAGATATAGTACAATAAAAGCGCCAAATCTTTTTGAAGTTATGAAAAAACAAATTAAGCAAGCCTTCAGAAGCCTAGGACTAGAACTTGAATTACATAAATTTTCCCCAGATATTTCCCAAGTTGCCCGACTTAAACGGTTACTGGACTATCATCAGATAGATTTGATTTTAGATGTGGGAGCTAATCGAGGTCAATATGCTCGATATCTGCGAGAGATTGACTATCGAGGCAAAATTGTTTCTTTTGAGCCGCTCTCTGAATGCTACCAATATTTGTTATCTGTGAGTCAATCCGATCCATTATGGATCATTGCTCCTCAAGGTGCCTTGGGCGATCGCGATGGGGAAATCGCAATAAATGTTTCTGCTAATACTCTCAGTAGTTCCGTATTGGGAATGCTAGATCGCCATGTGAAAGCTGCACCAGAATCGGCTTATATTGCTCAAGAGACAGTACCCCTGAGAAAATTGGATACGGTAGCTAACCACTACTTAACCGATAATGTGCAAGGAATTTTTCTCAAGTTAGATGTGCAAGGATTTGAAATGCCAGTCCTCGCTGGCGCTCAAGAGAGTTTACCTCGGATTAAAGCCATTCAACTAGAATTATCTCTCGTGCCTTTGTACGAAGGACAAATCCTCTTACGAGAAACTTTGGATCGCCTGGAAGAGATGGGCTATGAACTCCATCAAATTAGTCCTGATTTTACAGATATTCATACCGGAAGAATGTTACAAGTCGATGGGATTTTTATCAAGAAATGAAAATCAATTTACTCAGCCGCTCTGATAGTGGTGCAGGAGGTTATGTTGCCGTTTATCGTCTCTACCAAGCTCTGAAACAAGCGGGTATGAGTCCCACTTTATTGGTGGGAAAGCAACAAAAAAGTGATAGTGTTTTAATAGGGAAGACCAAAATTAGTGCGTTTTGGGATAATTTAACACCTCCCTTAGATCGCCTATTGCTTACTCCCTATCGCCGGCGACTCCCCACTTTATTTTCTCCACAATGGGTTCCTGATCGCCTCGGTTTTGCGTTGAGAAAATTAAAACCAGATATTGTGAATCTCCATTGGATTAATCAGGGGTTTTTGCAAATTGAAACCCTAGCAAAACTGCCTTATCCTTTGGTGTGGACAAGTCATGATATGTGGGGATTTACGGGTGGGTGTCATTATACGGGAGAGTGCGATCGCTATCTGCACACTTGCGGTGACTGTCCCCAACTGAATAGTCAGAAAGATCGAGATTTATCGCGCTGGATTTGGGAGCGCAAAGCCAAGGCGTGGAAAACGATTCCTCTGACGATTGTTACCCCTAGTCAGTGGTTAGCTGACTGTGCCAAAGCCAGTTCTTTATTTCGCGATAAACGGATTGAAGTGATCCCCAACGGGTTAGATATTCAGGTGTACAAACCGAGCGATCGCCCCTATGCTAGAGAGCGACTTAATCTCCCCCAGGATAAATATCTTATCCTATTTGGTGCTATCAATGCCACTGGCGATCGCCGCAAAGGATTCCACCTCCTCCAACCCGCCTTACATCACCTCAGCCAAACCCATTCCTCAAACAATATTGAACTGGTAATCTTCGGATCTTCCCGCCCTCAACAAGAACCAAATTTAGGATTTAAAACCCATTATTTTGGTCAGTTAAAAGACGATATTGCCCTTAGCCTGCTCTATGCCGCTGTCGATATTTTTATCGCTCCATCCCTTCAAGATAACCTTCCCAATACCGTCATGGAATCCTTAGCCTGTGGAACCCCTGCCGTTGCCTTCAACATTGGCGGAATGCCAGACATGATTCAGCATCAACACAACGGTTATCTTGCCCAACCATTTGATAGCCAAGATCTCGCCAATGGCATCAAATGGGTATTAGAAAATCCAGAGCGGCATCAACATTTAAGCCATCAGGCGCGTCAAAAAGCCCAAGAAGCATTTACCCTACAAATTCAAGCCCAAAATTATCTCCGTCTTTTTCAAGACGTAATTGATCGGTATCGTGAAATCAAACATCAAGAATAGTCCTAGGAGGTAGCTATAAAAATGGCTCATTTGATTACATTAAATTACCTTGACTGGGTAACAGCAAAGACTAAAATACCCAATATTTTAGCCATTTGGTGAATATAATATTCTACTGCATCAATATACACCCTCTGATCTGCCAGTTTCAGGAATCTCCAGATATTGCCTGATGTCACCGCTCCATAAATCACCGGAATCTTATTTCCTTCCTGTTCGTTAAACAATTGAGCCGCTAACATTTCTGCCACACATTGACCTAAACCTGCTTTAAGATCTTCTTTTTTAGCTTCCACTAGAATAATCACTGGAGAGGTGATAAATAAATTTTCTGAAGATAGAGTGATTAAAAAATCACAAATACCGTTCAGTCCCCGTTCACTATCCACATTAAACTCTGAACCAGAAAATAGACTAATTTGATACTGTTGGTGTCGCCTCAGTTCTAGTAACATCGGAGTAATGATCATTTCTGAGCGTGCTTTTTCTGTATTGATATTTAGAGCTAAAGAAAGATTCTCTTGCAAAAAACTTTTGAGAACTTCACTCGGTTCTACTTCGGGAACTTCGGCAAAAAGATTGGTATTCTCATGCAGTTGGAGATGAAATTGCTTAATCAGTTGATGAATCCGGAAATCACTGTAGGCCATGTTAAATTTCCTCCTAGGAGATGTAGGGAGTAATCATAGTCAGCAAAATACCAAGTGTGATTTTATGGTAATCCGTGGAGGCTACAGGCGATCGCACGCCTCTTTTACCTTATCCTAGAAATAGGTACGATATCCGTATCCCTATTGTCAGCTAGGAATTCCTATGGCTTTTGAACGTGCAAGCGGCATTCTTCTCCATCCCACCTCCCTACCCAGTACCTTTGGCATTGGAGACTTAGGAAAGAATGCTTATCATTTTGTCGATTTCCTCGCCCGAAGTGGACAAAAATTATGGCAAATTTTACCCTTAGGACCAACGGGTTATGAGCACTCTCCCTACACCATGAATTACAGCGCCTTTGCTGGTAATCCGTTGATGATTAGCCTAGAAAAATTAGCCGCAGAAGGATTATTAAATCCCCCAGATTTAATCCCTTTACAAGTAGAGACTCCCGAACGGATTAATTTCGATCGTGTCATTCCCTACAAGTACGGTTTTCTACAACAAGCGTATCAGAAATTCCAGCAACAGTTATCTCAGCAAGAGAATCCGGAATTTACTGCCTTTTGCCAAACTCAGGCCAGTTGGTTAGAAGACTATGTTCTATTTATGGCACTTTTGGACGATAATGGTGGGCAAGCATGGAATCATTGGCCAGAAGCTTTAGCTCGTCGTCATCCAGAAGCTTTGGATCGAGAAAAAGAACGGCTTAGAGATCTCATTCTCTATCATCAGTTTCTCCAATTCAAGTTTTTTGAACAATGGCAATCTCTGCGGCAATACACAAACAAAAATGGGATTAAAATTATCGGTGATGTCTCTATTTATGTTTGCCATAATAGTGCCGATGTTTGGGCAAATCAAGACATTTTTAAACTCCAGCCAGATAGCCTGGAACCCGCATGGATGGCTGGTGTTCCTCCCGACTATTTTAGCGCTACAGGTCAATTGTGGGGTAATCCTGTTTATGATTGGGATCGGCTCAAAGAGACTAATTATGCTTGGTGGATTGAGCGATTTCGGGCAACCTTACAATATGTAGATGTGGTAAGAATTGACCATTTTCGTGGCTTTGAAGCCTATTGGCAAGTGCCAGCAGGAGAAGAAACGGCGATGCACGGAGAGTGGGTAAAAGCGCCAGGATTAGAGTTTTTTGAAACCTTGGGAAGAACCCTCGGAGAGTTGCCGGTTTTAGCGGAAGATTTAGGAATTATTACCCCAGAAGTGGAGGAGTTGCGAGATCATTTTGGTTTTCCCGGGATGAAAATTCTGTTATTTGCTTTTGGCTCAGGTGCAGAGAATCCTTATTTGCCTCACCATTATTCCCAAAATGCGGTGGTTTATACGGGCACTCATGATAATGATACAACCGTGGGCTGGTGGGAAAATGCCAGTGTGGAGCAAAAAGATCATGTGGCTGAATATTTGGGGTATGATCGTCCACAGGCGATCGCCAATATTGCCTGGGCATTGATCAGGTTAGCCCTAAGCTCCGTCGCTAATTGGGCCATTCTACCTTTACAAGACCTATTAAGTCTAGATAACCGATCGCGTATGAACGATCCTAGTGTCAGTGCCGGAAATTGGCGTTGGCGCTATCCTGAGCCAGACATACTCACCAATGAACTCGGCGATCGCCTCCTCCGACTCACCCAATGTTATGATCGCTAGGTGCTCTACCCCTCCCTCAAAGTGACCATCCGGGAAACTTTCACAACTTGACCGGAAAATAGTACAGTAGATCGAAACCCAAAATTGTTTTTAATATGAATCACCGTGGCGTTACTATTTGGTTTACCGGACTCAGTGGTGCTGGTAAAACCACCATTACCCAAGCCCTCAAAGAGAAATTACAGGCAGCCGATTGTAAACTAGAAGTTTTAGATGGCGATATTGTCCGCACTAACCTCACCAAAGGATTAGGGTTTAGCAAAGAAGACAGAGATGAAAATATTCGCCGCATTGGATTTGTTGCCCATTTACTCACCCGCAATGGTGTTATTGTTCTCGTATCTGCCATCTCTCCCTATCGCGAAATTCGGGAAGAAGTCCGTGCTAGAATTGGTGATTTTGTCGAAGTCTTTGTCAATGCTCCTTTAGCCGTTTGTGAAGAACGAGATGTCAAAGGATTATACAAACGTGCTAGAGCCGGAGAAATCAAACAATTCACCGGCGTTTCCGATCCCTACGAACCCCCACAAAACCCAGAAGTGGAATGTCGTACTGATTTAGAACAACTCTCAGAAAGTGTGGATAAAGTCTGGAAAAAGTTGGTTGAACTTAAGTATTTAATGCCCTAGATTTGATCCTCAAACTTGCCGATTCCCTCCAGTAAAAGCAGACGTTCATTTTAATTAATCCCTCAAGGAGCAAAACATGAGTAAGCCCATTTTTCAATTAGTGGATGAATTGCCCAAGGATAATATTACGATTAAAGCCTTGCGCGCCCTCGATTTCGTCGTGCCTGGAGAATGGAATAACCTCGTCGGCTTTGAAAATACTATTCGCACAGTGACGGGAGAGACAGATGAAGCTCTGATTCAAGCAATTGGCGATCGCGCCGTCATTTTGTATAATGACTCCTCCCAAGGGTATCAACGCGCCCTATGGCTCTATCAAACCGTCAGTAGCGCTGGGCGTGCCCTCGGTGCCGCTACCCTAGCCAACATGGTCGGTGATAAAATTCCCCTCGTGGGAGGACTCCTCACCAGCCTAACTCCCAAACCCGCCAAAGCCCAAGCTATCGATCTCTCCCTCAAAGTCATCACAGAATTATTAGCCTTCTGTGCCATCAATGGTATTCCTGGGGACAGTATCGGGGACTTTTTAGGAGCATTAGCCGATTATGGTGGAGAATCCTTGATGCGGATGGCTGCCCTTGTTTGCTTTGATGGTTTAATTCCTTTAGGCCCTGATTTTATTGGCGTAGTTGCTGACTGGATTCACCACCTTTCCCCCTCAGACTTACAGGAAAACCAGGCATTCCGTCAAATGGAAAATAGTATTCCTGGCAGCAATAAAGCCAGTAAACTCGCCTTTATTGGAGAATCTTTCTCTTCCGTTTCCGGCTGGATGGGTAATTTTGTTGCCGATCGCGGTATTACTCCCCAAGGAGTTGCCAATAGTCTACACAGTTTTGTGGAATTCACTGATGACAAATTGGATTATTTGGGGGCTTTTCTGGATATGACTACCAACTATTACGAACATACCGGCATTCAAACCCTCGCTCGCCGCTTAATTGAGCGAGCCGTCGCCGAAATTTAATTCCCGTCTAGGGAGGAAGAATGGGCGATCACTTTAACTGGCAAACTTGAGCTAAAATAGACAACACCGTCGCGATCTACAACTTTTCTACTTATGTCTACCCTAACCACTGATCAGGCGATCGCCCATTCCCTCTCTCACCTCACTTCCTTAGAAATTGCCCAACTTCTAGGAGAGCGTTTAGCCATCTCCTCCCAAGATTGGCACAAGCTCAAGTCCAATCGTCAAGCCAGAGCACAAGAACAAGCGATCGCCGCCCTCATTTTCCTCCTCCAAAACCAACCCGAAGAAGCACTGCTAAGACTCCAACAAGCCACCGGCTGGCTCGATCATTCCCTCAGCGCTCCCCCTTGTCCAGATCACCATCGCTAAACAGTATCAGCGCCAGCTTTTACACAATCGTAATTCCCGTTGCTCTGGACACCACTGCACTTGATCGAAAATCTGATGGAGAATAAATAAACCGCGTCCGCATTCCGACTCATATTCCGGCAAACACGCCGAATCTACGGGAATGCAAGGACACTCTTCCCTTTCACTACAGCCTTGATCGGAAATTACCCACCAATGGCGATCGGGCAACACAGAAAATCGGACAGAAACCTGTTTACTCGGATCAAGATTATTCCCATGCTTGGCGGCATTCACTAACGCCTCTTGCAATCCGAGCCTCACCTGCTCATGCCAATCAGACGGTACATGCGCAGGAATATAAGTGAGCAATAAATCGAGGATAGGACAAAGGTACAAAGTAGAAGCAAAACTAATCGTGTTCCATTGTCGGCGTGCTGGACGCGGTGAAATAGCAATCACAACTTCAAATCCTTAACCATTACAAAAGGACAGGGCATTGGTAACGAGATAAAAATTTTTATTAATTCCCAGATGACCTAACGGCAAATGCAGTGAGCATTTACCGAATCATTGATGATTCGTAGGAGATTTGAAAGTTTACGGGGGTCAACTCTAAGCAAATTTAGGTTCCTCTAAAACACTATCGGACATTTTTTGGTACAATCCTTTAGCTTGGCATAGGCATTTACCTCATTGCTTACTGATACTAAGCATTTTATCAAAAATTCCGCTAGAAAACATCCGTGTAGCAAATATGTCTTAACCCTCCCCTAAACGCCCCAAGAACCCCCAAGGCCCGGCTATACTAAGAAAAGGGAGCGTATTCCCGACTTAATCCTTCTCCAGTGAGTCCTCTCGCGATCGCCTCCCTAACTCTCCCGTACCCCTTAGCTTCCGGAAAAGAGGCCCAACTTTTCAGAAGAACAGTTTTAAATATCACTCCCAACTCCTGCCCTTTCCGCGCCATCATCTCACCATAAATTGCCTGATCGCCCATGATTTCATCCACCCTAACCCCTCCTGCCATTAATCTTGAAGCCGTCCGACTAGAAATTCGCGCCCTGCAACCCCAATTGATTCAATGGCGACGGCAAATTCATCAATACCCAGAACTCGCCTTTGCCGAACATCTCACCTCTGCCTTTGTCGCCCAAAAACTAACCGAATGGGGCATTCCGCACCAAGCCGGCATTGCCCAAACCGGCATTGTCGCCACCCTAACCGGCCAAACCCCCGGCCCAGTATTAGCCATTCGTGCCGATCTCGATGCCTTACCCATCCAAGAACTCAATCCAGTTCCCTATCGATCGCAACATCCCGGAAAAATGCATGCTTGCGGTCATGATGGTCATACGGCGATCGCCCTCGGCACCGCCTATTATCTAGCCAAACACCCCCAAAACTTCGCTGGAGAGGTAAAAATCATTTTTCAGCCCGCAGAAGAAGGCCCAGGGGGTGCTCAACCCATGATCGCCGCCGGGGTACTCCAAAATCCCAACGTCGATGCCCTCATTGGCCTACACCTATGGAATAATCTCCCCATAGGTCAAATCGCCATTCGCAGCGGCCCCTTTATGGCTGCCGTTGCCTCCTTTGAACTCGTCATTTTAGGTAAAGGAGGACACGGAGCCATGCCCCATCAAACCATAGATTCCGTACTGGTCAGCGCTCAAATCGTTAACGCTCTCCAAACAATTGTAGCCCGCAATATCAACCCCCTAGAATCTGCTGTAGTGACCATTGGTGAACTCCACGCAGGCACTCGACACAATTTCATTGCTGACACCGCTCGCCTCAGTGGTACAGTCCGCTATTTTGATCCCCATC
>CAZTRW010000043.1:0-23091 GCA_964616725.1 uncultured bacterium | reverse complement strand
CTTGGCCCAGGTAAACTTTCTAGGGTTTGGACACAACGATACCAGTGAGCGCGATCGATGGCATCGAGGGAATGATCGAGCCAATCATAGGGAGAAAAGTTTACCGTTGACACTGGTTCTGTGAATATCTCCTTCCTTTTCCCTATTGCCCTGACGGTGTGACTCGAATGCGCGCTAAAAACGCATCTGTATAATAATGGCGAAGAATATCTTGATAGGTTGCGCCTTGGGCTGCCATGGCATAAGCGCCATATTGACTCATGCCTAACCCATGGCCAAATCCCCGACCTTGCACTTGGAAAGTTTTGGTGGCGGTAGTTTTATCGCCTGTTCCCATAGCCTGGACAGTAAATAAGGTGCTTCTCAAGTTTAAGGCTTGGCGGAACTGAGCGCCGGTAATTATTTTTTCACCGCGATCGCCCACCACTTTCAGTGTCTTTACGCGACCATGGGGTGTCGTTTCTTGAGGGGTAATCGAGATTACATTCCCCACACCCTCAATCAATCCCTGGAGTTTTTCGATGGTAAAAGTTTCTGTCCATTCATAAACGGGCGCTTGTTGATCGTAATCTGGCACACCACGCAGATAGGGACGAGCCTCTTGCCAGACATCTTCCACATTTTCTGTATGTCCTCCCGATGAGGAATGAAACACCGCCTCAATTACTGCTCCCTTGTAAGCCAACACTTGACCCGCTGTGGCTTCAACCGCTTGTTGGGTGCTAATATATTCATCTTGGACACCACCATAGACTTGCCAGAAGGTATCATTGCCCACATCATAGATTTTATCTGCGGTTTTTTCCCGATGATAGAGGGCATAACTCCGGGCTGATACGGCTTGGGCTTTCAGGGCTTCTAAGGGCCAAGAAGGAATCATTTCGCCCCCCACCACACTGTAGAGGTAATGTTCAATATCGACATAATTGATGGCAGTGATGCCTTCATCTGTCGGCATGATTAGTAGTCTACCGCGATACCAGCGATCGCCAATCCACACTAAGCCCTCATTTTGCGGTTCAATCCACAACTGCCCGGCGCGCCACTGAGCCAACGCCACCCCATTGTAATCAGAGGTAGCCGTGAACCCATCCATGGGGTTTAACTCCCCAATCACTTGACCATTCGCATCCTTGACAATTGCGGCTGTGGAACTACCAATTTTTACTTCATTCGTATTTTCTTTAATCGCCACCCGCAACTCTACTTCCGCAGCACTCGCCCAACTCGCCATTAGCATCCACAATAGGGTTGTTAGCCACCAATGGGGTTGTTTGAGCGGTTGAAACAGAAACTTAAACGGAATCAAGAAAATATTTAACATCGAAGCCATAGAAAACTGATCCTTTCTGGAAATCGTCAGAACACTAGCTGTTGGCATACACCCGAAAACCTTCATAGACTTTAACAGATTGTCGGTTTCTCAACCCTAGTTCCCGGTCAAATTCCAGAAAGGGGCAATTTCCCGCCTCTAAGCAACGCGGAATTGAGGATAAAGCTTGAGTTCATTAGGATCAAAGCCTTTTGCCCACTGAATTAGTTCTTGAGCAATACTATCGACATATTCAGGTTTGAGCAGGAGAGCGATGTATTGGTCTTTTTGTTTGACGACAATCGCGCGGTATCCTTGTCCACAGGTACTGGCGTAGTGAAATCCTTCTAGCTGGAGGGAGGACATCAGTAGCGATCGCAACCCCAAAGCCTGGAAAATCGTTTGTACCCAACCCACATTATCCACCTCATCGGTCACCAAATATTCACGGGGTAATCCGCTCAAATCGAATACTGCCGCACCAACGACTGATTTCAAATAGGTGTTTTGTAGGGACTCAGAAATCGTAGGCTGAGAATCGGAAGTCATTGGCGACTGGTGTACCTTGGGGGATGTGGAAGTAGAAGAGCCGGGAACAGAATGCCGATTGGCAAGGCAGGCTGTAGACACATTGGGATACTCATACACCCAATTACAACTGGAAAGCTCTGCTGGAGTTTTCCCCAATACTATAATCTTTAACTCAGGATAGAGATCTTGCAGTCGCCAGCAAAAACGTTGGGTTTGATGTTGCAGAAAGAGAATATCTAAGACTAAAAGATCAACGGATTGGTGGCGAATGCGGTGGAGAAGTTCTTGTGTATTCTGGCACACCGAGGTGTGGTACTGCTGCTGACCTAAATCTTTAGGGTTAAACGTTCCTGTCTTTAGGGTCTCCTCTACACAATCCTGGGCAAAGCGGCTGGAAGCCAGGATAATTTCTAGAGTAGTTTGCTGAAATGCTGGGTTGGTTAAAGATACTTGCATTTTGGACTCTCTCCCCTATGGCTAACTCAATTATGGATGGCTTATTAAACGAAAGCTTGGTTTGTAAAAAGCAGGCTAAGTGTAAATACTTTTTTTCTCAACCTGATTGGGATCAAATGAGATCTTGGATTGGATCAAATAAATAATTGATAGAGTCATGATCCTAAACAAATTATAAACTCTTTTTTGATGTCTTCAATGGCGTGATAGTAACCTCCGCAAAGAGATGTTTTGGGTTTTGTCCATACCCTTCTAAATTAGCAGGAAAATTTACTGGGTCAATATGTGATATTACGAGCATTATTGAGCAATGATTGCTCCGTAGTGCGTGATCGCTACTGACTCCTGGAGTAGGGAATCACTCCCCAGAATCTCTCTTGGGGAAAGGGGTTCAGTCGTTTTGCCCAAGAGAGCACTCTTCTGGGAGAGTTTCTATCCATAGATAAAAGTCTATGATTATCCCCTTAAATTACGAAATATTGTTTTATTTACATAAATTAACTAAAGTACATACAATGTAAAGAGTAAGCAATAAGTATTTATCCTCAATCATGTTTGGCAACTCCTTTCCTTGGTTAAGTGCAATCATTCTCTTGCCCCTGGTGGCTCTCGTGGGGATTTCTCTGATGGGCGATCGCCAACAGAAAACCATCCGTTGGTATGCTCTTGGGGTAGCCATCAGCGATCTGCTCCTGGCTCTGTATGCCTTCGCTACCCAATACAACTTCCACAATGCCGAGCTGCAACTGCGAGAAACCTATCCCTGGATACCCCAGATGGGGCTGAACTGGTGTTTAGGGGTTGATGGGTTATCCATGCCCCTGATGATTTTAAGCGCGTTAGTGACCACCTTGGCGATCGCCGCCTCCTGGAACGTTACCCACCGCCCCAAACTCTTCTACAGCCTCCTGCTGATCATGTACAGCGCCCAAATCGCCGTATTTGCCGCCCAAGATCTACTCCTATTCTTTATCACCTGGGAACTCGAACTCGTCCCCGTTTACCTCCTGATCTCCATCTGGGGAGGACAAAAGCGCCTCTACGCCGCCACTAAATTTATTCTCTATACCGCATTAGCCTCTATTTTTATCCTGGTTGCCGCCCTAGCCATGGCCTTCTATGGTGACACCGTAACCTTTGACATGGCCACCTTAGCCAACAAACACTATCCCAGAGCCTTCGAGCTACTCGCCTACGCCGCCCTGATCGTTGGATTCGGCGTGAAACTGCCCATCTTCCCCCTCCATACCTGGCTTCCCGATGCCCATTCCCAAGCCTCAGCCCCTGTTTCTATGATTCTCGCGGGCGTACTGCTGAAAATGGGAGGCTACGGTATCATCCGTCTCAACCTGGAAGCCCTACCCCACGCTCACGCCTACTTTGCTCCCGTGCTAGTGATTCTGGGCATTGTCAATATCGTCTATGGGGCATTAAATGCCTTTGATCAAGGGGATCTCAAACGGAGGCTGGCGTGTTCTTCCATCTCCCACATGGGCTTTGTGCTGATTGGTATTGCCTCATTTGACGAACTAGGGCTTAATGGGGCAATGTTGCAAATGCTCTCCCATGGTTTAATTGCCGCCGCTCTGTTCTTCCTTGCGGGAGTCACCTATGAGCGCACCCATACCCTCGCTCTCGATAAGATGGGTGGATTGGGGTTAGCGATGCCGAAAGTGTTTGCGCTCTTCACTGCCAGCACCATGGCTTCTCTGGCTTTGCCCGGTATGAGCGGATTTGTGGGTGAATTGAGCGTGTTTTTGGGGGTAACGACCAGTGATGTCTACTCCTCTGGGTTTAAGGTTGTAGTGGTGGGATTGGCTGCTGTTGGGTTAATTATGACTCCCATCTACTTGCTATCGATGATGCGGGAGATGTTCTACGGGCAACCAACCCAAGTGGTGGTAGACCGTTGGATGGATGCGAAACCCCGTGAAGTGGCGATCGCTCTTTGTCTGCTATTGCCGATTATCGGAATTGGTCTCTATCCTAAAGTGGCTACTCAAACCTACGATATCAAAACCACGGCGATCGCCCTAGAAACTCGCGAAATTGTCACCATCGTCGCTCAAGAACGCTCTCGACTTTACTCTGGCAACTTCTATCTCCCGGATGTGCCTACGGCGAAAGCACCTGCCTTGTTAGGAATTCTGGAACCCTTCTCTGGTGCTAGTTAAACCTACCTTGTACTTTGACTCCCAATCTCGGCACACAGTAGCCTCAGGGCCTTGAGGATGAACTGCACAAACCAATAAATTGCCCCCCGGACTCCCGCCATAGTAGTAGCGACACGCTTCACAAGGGCGGGATTTTTCTAAGTCTCCTAGGGCCAAATCTCTCAGCCTTCCTGCCAAATCGTGATCCGGTTCCAGAGCCAGCGCTCTTTCAAAAGCCTGTAGTGCCCATTGATGATTCTGAAAATCCTCTAACCACATCAGTCCCACTTCTGTCCAATCATCCGCCTCCGTGGGATGAAAGCAGGATTTCCCTTGGCGCAGTAATTCAGCCATAATGGTTTCTACCAGTTCTGGGGGTTGAAAGGGTTTGGTAATGTAGGCATCACCGCTGTCTGGAGTTTGAGAGAGGTCTTCCTCTGGAGGTTTAACCGTACAGAAAATCACGGGAATATGACAGGTGTTCGGATGAGTTTTTAGGGCATGACAGAGTTGATATCCATTCATTTTGGGAGAGATAATATCAGCTAGGACTACATCTGGGAGATGTTCATGAACTTTTGTCAAGGCTTCTAGTCCATCTCTCGCTTCCACGATATTGAGACCCGCTGCACTGAGCAAATGGGCGATCGCCACTCGTTGGGCCTGATTATCCTCAAACACTAACACTGTTCTCATAACATCCTCAATTCTCTTGATTGTCGTGTTCCCATGGCTTTAATATACCCAAACCCGGTAGCGCAACCCGCAACTGGTTAAGAAAACTTAGGCAAGCTTACGGTTGACAAAAAAGCAAAAATTTGGTACTAAAGCACAACCAGTACAATACAAACCCCCCTCTGGGGAATCCCACCATGAATCGATTCAAAAAACAACTCACCGTCATACTTTTAGCCCTGGTCTGTACCAGTGCCCTACTGGTTGGGACATCAGTCCTGTCCCAGGCGCAATTGCCCCTTCACACAGAGGCGATCGCCTATCGTCAAGGAGATACGGTTTTAGAAGGCTATCTAGCCTACGACAATTCTGTGAAAGAAAAACGACCGGGAGTATTAATTGTCCATGCCTGGAAAGGCTTAGGAGAGTTTGAAAAAGAACAAGCCGAAAAATTGGCCCAGATGGGTTATGTGGCGTTTGCGGCAGATATCTACGGTAAAGGCATTCGGCCAGAAACGACGGAAGAAGCCAGAGAGCAAGCCACCTATTATCGCTCTCATCGCTCGCTATTACGCGATCGCGCTCAAGCCGGTTTAGCCTTCCTCAAACAACATCCCCTCACCAATCCCCAGCAAACCGCTGCCATTGGCTACTGTTTTGGCGGCACAACCGTATTAGAATTAGCTCGTAGTGGTGCGGAAGTAGCCGGAGTAGTTAGTTTCCACGGCGGTTTAGACACCCCTAACCCAGCCGATGCCAAAAACATTAAAGCGAAAATCCTCGTACTCCACGGTGCAGATGACCCCGCCGTCCCCCCCGAAGAAGTAGCAGCTTTCCAAACAGAAATGCAGCAAGCAGGCGTAGATTGGCAACTGATTGCCTATGGCAACACCGTCCATAGTTTTACCAATCCCAAAGCCGGTCACGATCCGTCTAAAGGGTCAGCGTATAATGCAGATAGCGATCGCCGTTCCTTCGCCGCTATGACCTTCTTCTTCGGTGAACTTTTCCAATGAAGCTCCTAGTGTGCAATGATGATGGTATCTTTGCTAAAGGAATTCGCGCTTTAGCCAATACCCTAGCCGCAGCCGGCCATCAGGTAAACGTGGTCTGTCCCGATCGGGAACGGTCAGCGACTGGCCATAGTCTTACTCTCCATAAACCTATCCGCGCTGAAATTATTGATTCAGTGTTTGATCCACGAGTGCAAGCTTGGGCCTGTTCAGGAACACCCTCAGATTGTGTTAAATTAGCTTTAGCCGCCTTATTACCGGAACGGCCAGATTATGTCCTTTCAGGCATTAATCAGGGTGCCAACTTGGGAACGGATATTTTATATTCGGGAACCGTTTCGGCGGCGATGGAAGGGTTAATTGAAGAATTACCGGCGATCGCCTTCAGTTTAGTGAGTTATACGTATCAAGACTTTAAAGTGGCCGCCCAATTTGCCCAGTCCCTTGTGGAAGCTCTACCAAACAGTCAACTCCACTCTCCCTTCTTACTCAATGTGAATATTCCCGCGATCGCACCAGAAGCCATCTCCGGAGTAGCGATTACCCGGCAAGGGACTCGTCGCTATGAAGAAATCTTTGACAAGCGCGTTGATCCTCGCGGCAAAACCTACTACTGGTTAGCCGGAGAACTGACAGAAGAATCCTTAGAATCTTCAGAGACTCCCCCTGGATCTTTGACCCTGACCGATGTTCAGGCAATCCGCCAAAATTATATTACCATCACTCCCTTGCACTACAATCTCACCTGCTCCAGTAACCTACTCCCACTGAATCAATCTGGATTGCCTCTACCCTATCCAATTCTGTCCGAGTCAAAGCTATAGTGATTAAAACCAGTCTAACTCGGTCAGAATCGGCGATACTCCAGCAGAGTCGCTGCCCGAACGCCGAAACTTTACTCAAAAGCATAGAGTTAGCCTAATTAGCTCAAAGGTTGTGGAATCTGGTAATTACTTATGTCTCTTGCACAACAACAACAATTTACCGTTCATTTTTGGGGCGTTCGAGGGTCAATTCCCTGTCCCGGCCCAGAAACCGTACGCTATGGTGGCAATACCGCTTGCGTAGAAATGCGCGTGGGAGGGCAACGAATTATTTTTGATGGCGGCACTGGCCTACGAGTCTTAGGACAGTACCTCCTCCAGCATATGCCTGTAGAAGCCCATTTATTCTTTACTCATTCCCATTGGGATCATATTCAAGGATTTCCATTTTTTACCCCCGCATTTATTCCCGGCAATACATTTAATATCTATGGCTGCGTCGCTCCCAATGGAGAAACCATTGAGCAACGCTTAAACAACCAAATGCTTCATCCTAATTTTCCCGTCCCCCTAAAAATTATGGGATCAAAATTAGTCTTTAAGACGATTAAAGTCGGTCACTCAGTATATTTAGGGGATGTATTAGTAGAAAATGCTTCTCTTAACCATCCGGGAGAAGCCGTAGGCTATCGAGTCAGTTGGGCTGGGCATACAGCGGCTTACGTCACTGACACAGAACACTTTCCTGATCGCATGGATGAGAATGTACTATTTTTAGCACAAAATGCCGATATCATGATCTACGATGCCACCTACACTGATACCGAATACAATCATCCCAAAACCAGTAAAGTGGGTTGGGGACACTCCACTTGGCAGGAAGCGGTAAAAATTGCTAAAGCCGCCAACGTGAAAAAACTGGTAATTTTCCATCACGATCCTCTCCATAATGACGAGTTTCTTGATAAGGTGGGAGAAGATGTCGCCCAAGCATTTCCAGATAGTCTCATGGCGAGAGAAGGGCTATCTGTCACCCTTGTCCCTCCTCCAGTGGAGAATTAGAGAAACCTTGCTAGGATGAAAGAGAAGTTTTGTGTGGCAAAATGTAAAGCGTGGGGTCTATTGTTTTTCCAGAAGCTGCATTAAAACCGATGGCGATCGCCCTAGGGAACTTTGATGGGGTTCATCGAGGGCATCAACAAGTCATTGCACCTGTTTTAGATTACTGCGATACCCTCTGTCCCAGTGTAGTCACCTTTGATCCCCATCCCCAAGAAGTGCTTACTGGTAAACAGCGATTGCTGCTAACCCCTACAGCAGAAAAAGCTCAAGATCTCCATTCCCGTGGGATTGTCCAGCTAGTGATCATTCCTTTTGACCAACAGATGGCTCAGTTGAGTCCCCAGGAATTTGTCCGGCAGATTCTGCGAGATCACTTGCAAGCCCAAGTAGTGAGTGTGGGGGAAGATTTTCGGTTTGGCTACCGCCGTTCAGGAACAGTAGAAGATTTAAGAGCGATCGCCTCCCAGCATAGCATAAAAGTGCTCAGTATTCCCCTCCAGCAATGCGAAGAAGGACGCATTAGTAGTTCCCAAATTCGGTTAGCCCTAGCACAAGGCAACCTTGCTCAAGCCAAGCGTCTTTTAGGTAGACCCTATCGCTTAATGGGTAAAGTCATTTCCGGACAACAATTAGGACGGACTCTCGGTTTTCCCACCGCTAACCTCCAACTGCCTCCAGAAAAATTCTTGCCCCGACGGGGCGTTTACAGCGTGCGAGCATGGGGTGCGCCCTGGGACAGGGAGCACCCCAAAATTGGCGTAATGAACCTGGGTTGTCGTCCTACTGTTCACGGTAACCAGCTAACCGCAGAAGTCCATCTATTGAATTGGTCGGGAAATTTATACGATTGCACTCTTTGTGTAGAACTGGAAGCGTTCTTACGTCCAGAACAACAATTTTCTTCCCTTGATGCTCTCAAAAGCCAAATTCAAGTTGACTGTGAAACGGCTCAAGCAGTTCTCAGTCCCTCAACCATCACTTCCTGACTGGAAGCGTGGTGTTTTTTTAAGGTTTCTTCAGATAAGGGCCCTTGTAAATGTTGCCAAGGCAACACCCGATCCGTAGACCAATTTTCATGCACATACCAATCTAGCTCTGGGAGTTGTCCTTTTAATTCCTTAAACCCACGACGATAGGTGCCTAAAGAATCTCCCTGATTTTGGGTAAATTCTAATAAACGAGAGAGGCGGCGATCGCCTCTCGAAATTAGCGCTTGAATCACAGACCATTGATAACTTTCTGGGCGAAACTCTACCCCCATTTTTCCTAACTCTTTTTGCAATATCTGCAATCGCTTTTGCCCTTGGGGATTCACTCCATACCATTGGAAAGGCGTATGGGCTTTAGGAACAAAGGTACTACAGCCCAAAGTCAGATGTAATCCCGGCACTACTTTTTTCAGTTGTTTCATTAACTCTATCGTTGGACCTAGATCCTCTTCCTCCTCTCCAGGAATGCCCACCATCCCATAAAATTTAATGCCTTTCAGTCCTCCGGCTTTGGCATAACTGGCCGCTTGGAGAATTTCCTCCTGCTGGAGCTTTTTATTCACAATAGTACGCAGTTTTTCTGAGCCACTTTCAATGGCGATGGTAATTGAGCGACTATCTCGCCCACTCAGAATTCGCGCCAGCTTTTCTGTTACCGTATTGGCACGGACAGAAGCCAAACTTAAACGCAATTGGTCATATTGGGGTTGACTCAAATAGTCCAATAAACGGTCAAATTCGGGATGTTGGGTGACGGAAGCGCCTAATAAGCCGAGACGATTGGTGACTTTTAATCCTTGTGCGATTGCTGGAATTAATCCGGTTTCTAAATCGGCTGTGCGAAAGGGCAAAGTGAGATAGCTGGCGAGACAAAATCGGCAGAGTTCGGGACAAGAACGCACTACTTCTACCAAATAGATATTTTCCCAAGCGGCTTGTGGGGTCACTACGGTAGAGGCTAATAAGAGATTGCCTCGATAGGTTTGTTTTTCCACTCGGGGAGGAATGGTATTGGCTACAGGAGTAATGGCCGCGATCGCTCCAGTCATGCTCTCATACCTGACGGCATACAAACTCGGTACATACATCCCCTCTCCTTGCGCCAGATACAATAACTTTTCTGGTCTTGGGGCGTGCCGAATTGCTTGATAGCGATCAATAAAGTCCTCTACCAGTCTTTCCCCGTCTCCCAATAAGATCACATCAAAAAAATCTGCAAAGGGTTCCGGGTTTGCCGTTAATACAGGCCCACCACCAAATATGAACGGATGACCCTCTTCCCGCTCATCTGTACGTCGAGGAATTTCTAGACGATCTAGCAACCTTAAGAGATTGCCATAGTCCAATTCCCATGATAGGGAGAACCCTACCAGTTCTGGTGCTCTCGGTAAGGATTCTTCACCGTCCGTAAATAAACGGCTCACCGCTACGTCGCAACGCTGGGCTAACCTTGACCAAATCATCTGATATCCCAGACTGGTTATCCCTACACTATAGGTGTTGGGGAAGGCGAAAATTACTGGAATCGCCTGGGTTTCGGGGGATGCAGGGGTGAAGAGAAGCTGCTCTTGGTGGAGGGGCAGAGGCAAGGGAAGTTACCTAATTTTGTTTTTGGGTCATGAATAGGACACAATATACTATGACTGTACCAAAAAATAGCGCTTTTGTCAAACTGATAGAAACCCCAGAAAAAATTACCAAATCTTTTAAGGCTAAAGGATCAAAAAAATATCAATTGATATTTTTTTATTCCCAATTTTTTCGAGGTGATTTTGAAGATTAAATGAAAAATCAGCAAAAATACTGAGTGATCCCTCCTGACCATCGGCTATGCTGAAAGTATACCCTTCTTAATAGGTGCATTCTCAAAGGGTGAAGCTGGGTGAATCGTCAGAGGGGAAGTGTCAACTGTGATTAAGCGTCTAATAAATAACATCAGAGGAGAAGATGAGACTGTTCTGAGCCTCTATGAAGATGGAGTACAGCGAGATACTCTCATCCCTGATGGTGAGGAGGAGCACGCAGACAGTCAGGACAATCCTCAAAAGGCCCTGCTGCGGGAGCAAGCCCATCGCCTATTTGCAGAAGCGGGCGATCGTCAGCAACAAGGACAACTGGAACTGGCTCAACGGCAGTGGGAAGAAGCCTTAGCTCTCTATCAATCTTTAGAGGATCATGGGCGGATTGGGCAAACTCTCGGTTTCCTCAGCCATGTCCATTATTGCCAAGGGAATTATGAGCGGGCGATCGCTTATCAACTACAACGATTAGATCTAGCCCGCCGTCTGCACAACGCGCGCCTGGAAGCGCAAACCTTGGGGAATTTAAGTAATGCCTATCGTCACCAAGGGGATTATCCCCAGGCGATCGCCACCGGCAAACGAAGCTTAGAATTGTCTCAAGCCTTAGGCGATGAACGTTTATTGGCTATTGGCCTGAATAATTTAGGATTAGTCTATAAGGCGATGAACGATCTGCCCCAAGCGATCGCCTATCAAACCCAAAGTTTAGCACTCATGCGCGCACAACACAACCAACTCATGGAAGGCCAAATCCTCAGAAACTTAGCCAATGCCTACCATGCCCTTGGGGACTACGACCAAACCATTAGTTACTACGAACAACTCTTAGCTCTAGCTCGCCGCACTCAAGATCAGCGTTTAGAAGCTAAAGTGCTCAGAAATCTAGGCCATACTTGCCATACCCTGGGTAATTATCGCCAAGCCATCCTTTATTACGAACAGCGCTTAAAAATTGCCGAACAAATGCAAGATGAACGAGCTAAAGAACAAACCCTCGGCAGCCTGGGAATTGCCCATGACGCTTTAGGCAATTATCAAATTGCCACCAATTACTATGAAGAGCGGCTCAAAATCGCCCTCCATCTTAAAGACAAACGGCTGGCAGGACAAACTTTAGGTAACCTCATTGTTGCCTGTAATGCCCTCGGAGACTTTCTCCGCGCTCAAGAATATCGTAACTTAAGACAAGGACTCGCCTAGGTAAGCTATCGAGAACGTTGATAAGCAGTAATGGGTTCTTGAATCCACCGAATGTACAAGTGCTTAAAGGTAGACTGAATAATCCTAGGCAGGCCAAAATCAATAGGCTGGAGAGCAGAAGGCAACTTCCAGTCTGATACTGCCAACTCTGACGGACAAAACCAAGGAAATTCTGTCTCTTCGGAAGCATAACATCCGGCTGCCAAAGCGGCACAGTGGGTGGGAACCCTCATGGGGTCAACCCCTAATAACTCAAAGCAGGCTAAATCTAGGGCAAACACATCATCAGCAGCGCCTAAAATTCCTAAAAAGCGAGGTTCACCGCCACTCGGCCCGTTCCCTTGGTGAGCCATAATCCCATCAATAATTGTTAAATGGGGGCGAATCGTGCGAGCTGTTTCCACCAACATGGCACCAAACTCGGCGGCATTTTTTCCAGCTTGCATATGCCACCAAGCTTTCATTTTTCCGGGCACACAACCGAATAAATTCTTCACGCCTAAAGTGAGGGTTAACTGCCCATGGGATTTCACTTTCGGGAGATTAATAACCACATCAGCATTCATCACTTCTGGAGAGAGCAATAAATGATGAAAGCGATCGCCAATAGTTTCATAGAGCTGACCATGAAACTCCACTACAGGCACCCCCACCTCTGCCAAAAAAGACAAATAACCATTCGCTTTGGCCACCCCTTGAGCAGTCCCAAAGGCGGGACTATCGCCCAAAAAAGGAATTCCTCCTGCTTGTTGAACCAATCGCGCCACTGCCACCACCAACTCTGGCCGAGTCACACATTCTTGAGTCGGTCGAGAGCTAGTCAACAAATTAGGTTTGAGTAAAACGCGATCGCCCGGTTTTACCATCGCCCCCATTCCCCCCCAGGGAGCTAACAATTTCACCAGCGCCGCCGAGAGTCTGTCACACTCATAAGAATCTGCCCGAATTAAACTGACTTTACTCATCAACGTTACCCTTAATTATCGACCGTAAATCGTCCCTGAGCTGCTCGTTGTCGCATCATTCTTTCCTCCACATTCCCAAAGACACCGACTCCCACCATTTGCTCTAACGTAGGAGCCACCTCCACTTTCACCACCCTGGCCATACAAATAAATACAGTACGGTCAAACAGATGAAACGTTAACCAAGGCCGTTCCAACAGTAAATTAATCTGCTTTTGCAACTCTTCGGGCACAATCGGTACATTAAAAGAATCTGACTCTCCCGTATCATAAAAAAACGTCACTTGAGTTACTTCTTCTTCTGTGTACATGAGCGATCGCCTCTCTATTGCCTATTTTCTGCGATCATTGTAGCGCGCTACGAGCCCATCCCCCCCATAAGGGGTTGACAAATCAGCGACTTTTCTGTGTACTACGATTAACCCTATCCCTTCCCCCAAAACTCTCTACACTGAGCCACTAGAACTCAACTGTTGAGGTAAATTCTCCTTCCCCTCTATCTAACTCTCTCCCCTGAGTGAATGAGCGCCGTGCCAATCCCCTCCCCTTCTCCCCAACCCCCCCCTCCCCTCCCCAAACCTCTCAGTGAGGATCAAACCCCTGTCCATGCCCTCAAAGAACTGGTGGCTCGTCTCAGGCGAGAACAACACAAAATCCAAGATTTATTAATGTCTCTAGGATTTGCCCTACGCAGTTTTAATAATCTTAATCAATTTCTCGAACTGATTCCCTTAATGGCTGGACGAGTCACCGATGCAGATGGAGGAGCACTGGTACTTTTTAAGTCTAATGGCAAACTTAAACTCGAACAAATGCACTGTCATGACTCCCATCAATATCAAGATATTCGCCAAGCATTAGAAACAGTTAATCGCCAACTCAACACCCCCGATGCCACTGATCTAGAGCGGATGACCCTCTTGCTCGATCGCGAACTGACTCATTATCTCGGTTCCCACACTCAGTTATTTGGTACTCCCATTATTGTCCGCAAAACTGAACGAGGAAGGCTCTATGTTTTTAGTCGTAATCCAGAGTATACTTGGACCGAAACTCGTGAGAAATTACTCCGCTTGATTGCCGATCAAACGGCGGTTGCCATTGAAAATGACGAACTTTCTGTCGAATTACGCAAAAAAGAACGACTCGATCGCGAGTTGGAAATTGGTGCCGAAATCCAAAACCAGCTTCTTCCAAGTAAATTTCCGAATATTCAAGGCGTTCAAATCGTGGCTCGCTGTCAAAATGCTAATCGTGTCGGAGGAGATTACTATGATTTTATTCCTATTCATCCCCCAGAATGGTTAGAGAGTTCCGAACTCTCCGATCCAACCCGGAAGTCCTCTGGACGCTGGTGTATTACCATCGGCGATGTGATGGGAAAAGGAGTGCCAGCCGGATTAATTATGACCATGCTGCGGGGAATGCTGCGGGCAGAAGCCCTCAATGGCCATTCTCCGGCTCGCATTCTCAAACACCTCAACCATGCCATGTATCAAGACTTGGAGCAGGCGAGCCGCTTTGTTACCCTATTTTATTCTGAGTATAATCCTGACACGAGGGTGTTATCCTATAGCAATGCTGCCCATAATCCCCCTTTGTTATGGCAAGCAGCCAATGAGTCCATCCAGCGCCTAGACACCATGGGGATGCTGATTGGGTTAGATTTAAATTCAGATTATGAAGAGGCTCAATCTCAACTCTATCCAGGGGATATTATTATCTACTATACAGATGGGTTTACAGATGCATCCAACCGGACTGGCGATCGCTTTGATGAAGAAAAACTCCTCAAAGCCTTTCGCTTTGCTTGTCAGCATTACCCCACTCCCCCCAGAATTCTAGACTACCTGTTCAATCAGGTCAATGATTTTATGGGATCGGGAAATGACCATCGCGATGATATGACCCTCGTGGTCATGCAAGTGAAACCTTAATGTGTTCAGAGAGAGGACAATCATGACTGTACTGCCTAAATTTACACTCTATGGAGCCAGCAGCTTTCTTACGGTGGTGTTAGCCCAACAAACCGATGCGAATTTGGTTGAAAATGTGAAACGCGCTTTTGAGAATTTTGTCCAAAGTGGACAAGTTTGGGCATTCATTTTAGGCATTATTATTGGTTACATTATTCGCCAAATCACTACCTATGGTGGTTAGCCGATGTTCCTGGAGCACTCACCCATGACCGCAAAAAAAACTTGGAGCGATCGCTTTGAAACCGCCTTACATCCGGCGATCGCTCGCTTCAATGCCAGTATTGGTTTTGACATCCAACTGATTGAGTATGATATCGCTGGTTCCCTCGCCCATGCCCAAATGTTAGCCCACACCGGCATTATTTCCCCAGCAGAAGGAGCACAACTCGTGCAAGGGTTGCAGCAAATTTTACAAGAGTATCAACAAGGCCAGTTCCAACCCACCGTCGATGCAGAAGATGTCCATTTTGCTGTAGAACGACGACTCACGGAAATCACAGGGGATATTGGCAAAAAAATACACACAGCCCGCAGTCGCAATGACCAAGTGGGAACCGATACACGGCTCTATCTCCGAGATCAAATTGGTAAAATTCAAGACCAACTCCAAGAATTCCAACAGATTTTAATTGACCTAGCCACCACCTACATAGAAACCCTCATTCCTGGGTACACCCATCTGCAACGAGCGCAACCAGTGAGTTTAGCCCATCATCTACTCGCCTATGTAGAAATGACCCAAAGAGATCGGGAAAGACTCGCAGATGTGGTAAAAAGAGTCAACATTTCTCCCCTCGGCTGTGGCGCTCTGGCAGGAACTACCTTCCCCATTGATCGCCATTATAGCGCCCAACTACTGGGCTTCGATCGCATCTACAGCAACAGCTTAGACGGAGTAAGCGATCGCGACTTTGCCATAGAATTTGCCTGTAGTGCCAGCCTCATCATGGTACACCTATCCCGATTAGCAGAAGAAATCATCCTCTGGTCTTCCGAAGAATTCCGCTTTATCACCCTCAAAGATAGCTGCGCCACTGGCTCGAGCATCATGCCCCAGAAGAAAAACCCCGATGTCCCCGAACTAGTAAGAGGCAAAACCGGGCGAGTCTTTGGCCACCTCCAAGGCCTATTGGTACTCATGAAAGGCTTACCCCTAGCCTACAACAAAGACCTCCAAGAAGACAAAGAAGCCCTCTTTGACACCGTAAAAACTGTTCAATGCTGCCTAGAAGCCATGACCATACTCATGGCAGAAGGCATCGAATTTCGCCCCCAGCGTCTGCAAGAAGCCGTAGAATCCGACTTCTCCAACGCCACCGACGTAGCCGACTATCTCGCCGCCAAAGGAGTCCCCTTCCGCGAAGCCTATAACCTCGTCGGAAAAGCAGTTAAAACCAGCCTAGCAGCCGGAAAACTCCTCAAAGACCTCAGTTTAGAAGAATGGCAAGCCATTCATCCCACCTTCGCTGCTGACATTTATGAAGCAATTACTCCCCGACAAGTCGTGGCGGCTCGCAACAGCTACGGCGGCACCGGTTTTGCACAAATCAAGCAAGCCTTAGAAACAGCCAGAGCGCGCTACCTAGTTTCCAAGTAACCCCAACTTCTCCAATACCGGAGCAGTAGAAACCACATGACGCTCTAACCCCAACATCTCTGGCTCTAATCCTAGAGCCAACCCCACTAACTGAGGTAAGTGCAGAACAGGCAAACCCAAAGGTTGCTGGACTACTCGTGCCACTTCCGGCTGTCGAGAATCCAAGTTTAAGTGACAGAGGGGACAAGGAGTCACCAAGCAATCGGCACCAGCATTAATGGCGGACTGCAAATGTCCTCCTGCCATCTTAAACGCTTCGGTGGTTGCATAGCTGGACAGGGGCCAACCACAACACTGAGTGCGTCCCCGATAGTAAACCGGCTCGGCTCCCACTGCCTGAAACACCTTTTCCATCGACTCCGGTTGATAGGGATTTTCCCAGGGTTGCTGTTGCCCTCGGAGCAAATAGCACCCATAAAAGGCAGCACATTTTAACCCTTGTAAGGAACGAGTTACCCGTGCTTGCAGCGCCTCTAAACCATAATCATCGACCAATATCCATAGTAAATGCTTGACCTGGGTGGTTCCTTGATAAGGGGCACATCCCTGTTGCGCCAACAAGTGATTGACTTGGTGAAAGTAGTCTTGATGATCGGTTTTAGCTTTTTGTAACCGCTCATTGACATGGCCGAGTACCCCTTGACAAGTGCTGCAATGGGTAAGTAAAGGTAACTGTAATTGTTCAGCTAGGGCAATATTGCGAGCGTTCACCGTATCTTCGAGTAATTGGGATTCTTCCTTAAAGGTTCCAGAACCACAACAGGATGCTTTTTTTAACTCTAGCAACTCAATACCGAGGGATTGGGCGATCGCCCCGGTCGATTGGTATAGCTCCCGACAAGCCCCCTGGGCCACACAACCAGGAAAATAAGCATATTTCAAACGCGGCCAAGATAAAGTGACCATAGGTGCTCTCTATAAGAATACGACAACAAGCTCTAACCCTTCCCTTTATACCGCTACGAGGGATGCTGACGACAACTTTTTTCCTCCTGGCCCAGAACTCTTTCCGATCGGATCCAAAAATGCTTAAAATAGTAAGTTGCACGCTAAATCAATCAACCCACTAAAACAAAGGAACCAATCTAAATATGTCAGACTCCACTTTCTCTAGAGTCCAGAAAATCGTGTCCGAGCAACTGGGAACCGATCTAGAAGACGTCAAGCCAGAAGCAAAGTTTGCTGAAGACTTAGGAGCAGACTCTCTAGACACCGTAGAACTGGTGATGGCTCTAGAAGAAGAATTTGATATTGAAATTCCTGATGAAGAAGCCGAAAAAATTACCACGGTTCAAGCGGTACTAGACTACATCGAAAAACAAGGAGCACCCGCCTAGGCCGGTTCCGATCAGTAAAATTGTCTTGCGTCCTTTGTCTTTTGTCCAAATGGCAAGCGGCGAAGGGCAAAGGATCAACGACGCTTGCTTAAGAATAACCCATGACAAATTTGGAACAAAAACGGGTGGTTGTCACTGGATTAGGTGCGATCACCCCCATAGGAAACACCGTAAAAGAGTATTGGCAGAGCCTATTGCAGGGTAAAAACGGAATTGGCCACATTACCCTGTTTGATCCGTCTGACCATGCCTGTCAGATGGCGGGAGAAGTCAAAGGTTTTGATCCCCACGACTACTTAGATAAAAAAGAAGCCAAACGGATGGATCGGTTTGCCCAATTTGCTGTTTGTGCCAGCCAGCAAACCCTTAGAGATGCTCAATTTGAGATTACCGATCTCAATGCCCATCAGGTAGGAGCAATTATCGGCACCGGGATTGGGGGGATCAATGTCCTGGAGGATCAGCATGAAGTGTATCTGACCAAAGGGGCAAAGAAATGTAGCCCCTTCATGATTCCAATGATGATTGCGAATATGGCGGCGGGACTAACAGCAATCCATACAGGAGTGAAAGGACCGAATTCCTGTACGGTTACGGCCTGTGCTGCGGGTTCTCATGCCATTGGGGATGCTTTTCGGCTGATTCAACGGGGTTATGCTCAGGCGATGCTCTGTGGTGGTACAGAAGCAGCCATTACCCCCCTATCAGTCGCTGGATTCTCTAGCGCTAAAGCCTTATCTACCCGGAATGATGATCCTACCCATGCCTCCCGCCCGTTTGATCGCGATCGCGATGGCTTTGTCATGGGAGAAGGAGCCGGGATCTTGTTATTAGAAGAATTGGAACACGCTCTCCAGCGCAGAGCCCGTATTTATGCGGAATTAATCGGGTATGGTATGACCTGTGATGCTTACCACATGACTGCTCCGGTGCCGGGTGGCGAAGGAGCGGCCCGAGCCATGGCCTTAGCGTTAAAAGATGCGGGCATCACCCCAGACCGGGTAGACTATATCAATGCCCACGGCACCAGTACCCCCGCCAATGACCAAACAGAAACCCAGGCGGTGAAAACAGTCTTAGGAGAGAGAGCCTATGCCATCGCCATGAGCTCGACCAAATCCATGACGGGTCATCTGCTGGGAGGTTCAGGAGGAATAGAAGCGGTAGCGACGGTAAAGGCGATCGCCGAAGATATTATCCCCCCCACCATCAACCTGGAAAACCCCGACCTAGAAAACGGATGTGATCTAGATTATGTGGCGAACCAATCCCGGAAATGGCTCACAGAAATCGCCCTATCGAATTCCTTTGGCTTTGGCGGCCATAACGCCACCCTCGTGTTTCGCAAATATCGTGGCTAAACCCGATCAGAGATTTGATTCCCCAGCAGTTTCCCCAAAGTCTAGTCAATCCCGACTAGACTTTTCGATCCGCCTAATGGGAACATGGGGGTAGAAGCTCGGAGCCGTCTCAGAAATCCCCCCGGATCAAAGCTATTCTAGTCCTCCAACTTCTGTCCAACCGTATAATCAGCTAAAGAACTATGGCCGTTGCCACCGAATCTCTCGAAGACCTCTGTATTAACTCGATTCGCTTCCTCGCCATTGATGCCGTAGAGAAAGCCAAATCGGGCCATCCTGGCTTACCCATGGGAGCCGCTCCGATGGCCTTTGTCCTCTGGGATCAATTCCTAAGATTTAACCCCAAAAATCCCCGTTGGGTCAACCGCGATCGCTTTGTGCTCTCAGCAGGTCACGGCTGTATGCTCCAGTATGCCCTCCTCTATCTAACCGGCTACGACCAAGTGACCCTAGAGAGCCTACAGCAATTTCGCCAATGGGGTTCAATCACACCAGGCCATCCAGAAAACTTCGAGACCGAAGGGGTAGAAGTCACCACCGGTCCCCTCGGGCAAGGGATTGCCAACGGCGTAGGATTAGCCATGGCAGAAGCCCACCTAGCTGCTAAATTTAACAAACCCGATGCCCCCCTGATTGACCATTACACCTACGTGATTCTGGGAGATGGGTGTAACATGGAAGGAGTCTCTGGGGAAGCCTGTTCCCTGGCTGGACACCTAGGACTGGGCAAACTCATTGCCATGTATGACGACAATCACATTTCCATTGATGGCCATACGGATATTTCCTTTACAGAAGACGTGGGTAAGCGCTTTGAAGCCTATGGCTGGCACGTACAGCACGTTCCCGATGGCAATACTAACCTAGAAGCGATCGCCGCCGCCCTCAAAGCCGCCCAAGCCGTCACGGACAAACCCTCTCTAATTAAAGTCACTACCACCATCGGCTACGGTTCCCCCAACAAAGCCGACAGCCACGATGTCCACGGTTCCGCCCTCGGTGCTGCCGAAGTCCAAGCCACCCGCGACCACCTCGGCTGGCCCCATCCCCCCTTCGTTGTCCCCGAAGCAGCCCTCGCCCGCTTCCGCCAAGCCATTGAACGGGGAGCTAGCGCTGAAGCCCAATGGCATCAAACCTTCGCCACCTACAAAACCCAATATCCTCAAGAGGCCGCTGAATTTGAGCGCATGACCGCCGGTACCCTCCCCTCCGGCTGGGAAAAAGCCCTCCCCAGCTACACCCCCGACCAACCTGGCATGGCCACCCGCAAACACAGCTACACAGTCCTCAATGCCCTCGCCCCCGTTCTGCCCGAACTCATCGGCGGTTCAGCCGACTTAGCCCCCTCCAACCTCACCCTGATGAAAGTCTCTGGAGACTTCCAAAAAGGGCAATACCATCACCGCAACCTCCGGTTTGGGGTGCGCGAACATGGTATGGGAGCCATCTGCAATGGCATTTTACTCCACAAAACGGGACTGATTCCCTACGGAGCAACTTTCTTGGTCTTCACCGACTACATGAGAGCCGCCATACGCCTCTCTGCTCTGTCTCAAGCCGGAGTGATTTGGGTGATGACCCATGATTCGATTGCCCTCGGCGAAGATGGCCCCACCCACCAACCGGTGGAAACTATTGCGTCTCTGCGTGCTATTCCTAACCTGTTGGTCATGCGTCCGGCTGATGGGAATGAAGTCTCAGGAGCCTACAAAGTGGCGATTGAAAACCGCGATCGCCCTACCTTGCTGGCCCTAACCCGCCAAAATGTGGCCAATCTAGACGGAAGTGCCATCGATCATGTCAGTAAAGGTGGATACATTCTCTCCGACAGTGAAGGAACCCCGGAATTAATCTTGATCGGTACCGGTAGTGAGGTAGAATTATGCGTCAAAGCAGCTACACAACTGCGGTCTCAAGGGAAAAAGGTGCGTGTGGTCTCCTTACCCTGTTGGGAGTTGTTTGATGAGCAAGATCGCGCCTATCAGGAATCGGTGTTGCCGAAAGCCGTAACCAAGCGGTTAGCGGTAGAAGCGGGAACCCGTTTTGGTTGGGAACGCTATATTGGCTTTGAGGGCGATATGATCAGTATCGACCGATTTGGAGTCTCTTGTCCGGGCGAAATTGCCATGGAGAAATTTGGCTTTACGGTAGAAAATGTGATCGATCGCGCTCAAGCCCTGTTAGGCTAAGAAAAAAAGGGGAAGAACCAGTTTTCTTTCCCCTCAGCACAGGCGATCGCCCCAAACTTCACCAGAAAACCAGAAGATGATGTCAGCCCCTGGAGCCATGCTCCTTAAAGTCCTGATCGCTTCATTGCTGATTTCCCTAGGGATTAAATGGGGAGGAAAATTTCTGCCCCTCCCCCCTACCCCCCCAACCGCTCTGGGAATGATTCTCTTGCCCACCCTAATTTTCCTCGCCCTCTTCACCAGGCGAACGCGGCACAGAAACCAGCCAGCCGGAGAAGGTTCCTCTCTAGAAAATTAACCCAAAGGGCAAAATTTTGTGCTAATGAAGAATAACCCGGTATTCTAGAAAGGAGAGGAGATGATCTACACTAACTTATCATCCCTTATCTGCCCCTTGTGCGATCGCCTTCCTGTTCGTAGATGACCCCTTCCGCCCCTTGGAATCTAAATCAGAAGGTTCCCTCGTCGGAATTAATCGAGCCAAATCTCCGCTGGTGTAACTCGCACAGCCCTTCCCTCTGATCGGAGTTAACAGAGAGCGCCCATGTTTATTCTCAAACGGCAGGATGTTGAACTTTCTAAAATTCCGCATCCTAACGGAGACCAACAAATCCCCATTCTTACTTATCAGGGACAAACCTATCGCCTGCTCAAAGTCTTTGGCTCCCATGAGGCAGAAGAAGCCGTAGCCATGTGGCGGGACTTAATTGACAACAAAGGGAAAGTTTCTGTATTGCTCCAAGAACCAGAGCGCCATAGTGTTTGGGGAAAAATTCGTCTAGATCAACTCAGTGGGGATGATTCATCCGACCAAGCCCTACCCTTTGGATTTACCCAAGGCTGTTTTTTAATTACTCAAGCCGTGGCAATTGATATTGAAGATTTACTCGGTCCTAAACAGGCCAAATCATTTGAGGAAGAACTCATGGAAAGATTCCGCAAATGGAACTTGCCCTATGCGGGATCGCCAGAGATGATTCACCAACTGATGACCAAAGATCCATTAGAGGATACGACCTTCCCGGGTACCTCTTGGAAAGAAGTGGAACTGAGTAACTTGTTGCGGGAAGTCCATGATCTAGGGAAAGAATACTTTGGTA
This sequence comes from uncultured bacterium, assembly GCA_964616725.1. Taxonomy (GTDB): domain Bacteria; phylum Cyanobacteriota; class Cyanobacteriia; order Cyanobacteriales; family Desertifilaceae; genus Roseofilum. The sequence continues at coordinate 606 of CAZTRW010000043.1, read as the reverse complement.
ACACCAGGTTTACGAAAGGAGCCATGGAAGTCTTGGAAGACCTAGCTCCTGGCGATCGCCAACCCTTTTTAGAATGGTTAAAGCGATCGGGACTGGCAAAACTCTGGCAAGCTTAGACCATGTAAAGATCCCAACTTAACTTAATATATCAATAGCCCCTCAAACCTGCTAACCTGGTGGTTTATCTCCAGCAGCCAACACCTGTCAATGTTCAGGGAATTCCTATGAGTAGCTCTGCCCAAAAATCATCAAAACCCATTCTCACCACCCAATCCATTGTCTTAGCTGGAATCACTTGGGGAATTTTCTCCCTCCTCTTCTTTCTGCTCTTTAGCGTCGATCCTCCCAATTGGTATCCTCCCCTGACCTTTGTTTTTGGCTTTGTCAGCAACCTAGCAGCGGCATGCTTGTGTTTTAGAAACTGGCAAAGTCCTCAAATCGTTAGTGGGCGAAGTGTTTGGCTGGGCATCGGGCTGGGAATGTTCTTTTACTTCGTCGGTGATGTCTTTTTTGCTTTGTGGGAACTGGTATTTAATCAAGCCCCGGCAGTTTCTCCTGGAGACTTCTTCTATTTCATCTCCTATATCAGTCTATCTGTGGGAATGT
>CAZTRW010000042.1:0-23256 GCA_964616725.1 uncultured bacterium | reverse complement strand
AAGAAAAGCGGATTCGGCTTGGTGCGATCGTCAGCATTTGCCGCCAGGTATCGTAACGTTCGCCATCGGATAGGGCGCTGTGGTAGACGTGGATTGGGTCGCCAAAGCGATCGCGAAATCGGTCAGTCAGTTGGGGAGTCAGGCCGATTTCTGGGACGAGGACAAGGACAGATTGGCGATGGTGGAGGATGGGGGCGATCGCCTGCAAATATACCTCCGTTTTGCCCGATCCCGTCACTCCCTGCAACAAAAATTGATGATAGCCCGTTTGACTCTGAATCGCTTGCAATGCTTGGGCTTGAGCAGGGGTAAGGGATTTTGGTGTATCTCGGCTAGGGGGGAAGAGTCCTTCCTCCCGACGGAGCCTTTCCTGTTCCCCAATGATCACCCGTTGTTTCCGCTCTAGGGCTTTCACTAACCCAGCAGAAGTTTGACCCCGTTGTAGCAGTTCGCTGAGGGGCATCTCTCCCCCTTCCCGATGGAGTAAGCTTAAGATTTCCTGTTGCCCAGCCGTTAAGGGCACTGTTTCGGGTAAGGTAGGGTTGATGAGGGTAACGACCTGATGGCGTTTGGGCTGGGGTGCTTTGGGGGGTTCGAGATAGCTTTCCACCCATTCTCGCTTGAGTAGGTCTTGCAGTCCTCGCTGGGCGTTGCGAATGTGTTTTTGTAGATAGCTCCAAGCGTAGTCTCCGGTTTTGCTTTGTTGGAGTAATTGGAGGATTTGGGCGGCGGTAGGATGGAGAAAGGCTTGGAGATCTTGGGGGATCGCGTCAGGGTTTTTCAAACGAATGCGCCGTTGCGATCGCCCTAACAATCCTGGCGGTGTGGCGATCCGAATCACCTTGATTAAGGGGGTATGGTAATACTGAGCCACTTGATGGAGCAGTTGCCAGTAAGTGGGGGGGAAAAAGCCGGCTGTGACGACTTCTGTCACTGGCTTGATGTGATCGACCGGTAAGTCTGTGGGAGGATGGGAGAGGCGACGAATGGCGATCGCCCCCACCTGACGATTCCCAAACGGCACACTCAGAATATCCCCTGGCTGCACCTCTGGCAATTGAGGAGGAATTGCATAGGTATAGAGTTGGGGATTTTCCCAATCTTGATCTTGAACATCCACCAACACCTCCACCCAACGCTGCTCCGATTCCTTCCCCAGAAAAGCACTCTGACTAGAAGCCACTTTTAAGGCTTTTAAACTTCTCTTCGCCGTCGGATAACTATTAGCATTGGGGATCATTGTCGTTTCCAGAGTGCAGTTCCTCTCTATTCTCGCAAAATCTTGAGAGTTGGGAAGGGAGATCGTGATTTCTACTCTCAACTGTGCGGGTGGACAGAGGGGGCTGCCCCTAGTCACTGTATCGTATCCAACAGAAACTTCTGAGAAAAAGCGACAACAATAACTTTTGTATCTTTTCATTGGTCATTTCTTGCCAACTCTGAATCCTACTCCTAAACTAAGTGGAACAATCAGAGGTTCATTAACCAATTCCTTTGACTTGAGTTGGCAATCATGTTCGGAATTTCTCCTCCTCACCCCTTCAATACCTCTCTCGTGTGAAGTCCCATTCGTGGTGTCATTTTCTCCTATGTTGAACACAGTAGACAATAATGGATTGAGCAATTGGGAAGCCCCTTATCCCCAGGTGCAAGCAGAAGCCAATTCTTCTGGTTTAAGCTCCCTTCATTTCAATTCCCTTGAGCCAGGGCACCAGACTCAAACCCACTGGAATACAGGAGAAGGGGTTGACTCCATAGGTCTGGTCAATGAAGATACGGTAGGTCTCTTTCTCAAAGAAATGGCCCGTTATCCTCTTCTGAGTGCGGAAGAGGAGGTGCTGTTAGCTCGTCAGGTTCAAGAGGGCAGTCGTCTAGAAAAGTTACAAACGGAATTAAACGATCGGGGGGTGTCTGCTTCTCTAGCTGATTTAGCGAGAATCACGGAATTAAGGGAAACAGAAATTGCCGCGAAGCTGAAACAAAGTCGCATCGCGAAACAAAAAATGGTACGATCGAATTTAAGATTAGTGGTCTCGATCGCCAAACGCTATCTGAATCGAGGAGTCCCCTTTCTAGACTTGATTCAAGAAGGAGCCTTAGGACTCAATCGCGCGGCGGAAAAATTTGATCCCGAAAAAGGATATAAGTTTTCTACCTATGCCTACTGGTGGATTCGCCAGGGGATCACCCGCACCTTAGCCAACCATGGACGCACAGTACGTCTACCGATCCATGTGGTAGAAAAGCTGAATAAACTGCGAATGGTACAACAGAAACTGCGCCAAGAGTTGGAACGGAACCCCTCAGAAGAGGAATTAGCTCAAGAGCTAGAGATTTCCATTGCCCAATTAAGATATTTATACCAAGTGCGGCGGCGATCGCTCTCTCTAAATCATCGGTTTGGCGAAGATCAAGATACCGAACTCCTCGATTTACTCGAAGATCACAGAACCCAATCTCCAGAAGCCCAAATTAGCGAAATGATGATGCGTCAAGAAATCTTTTCCGTCCTTGGCGATGTTCTGACGGAGCGGGAAAAAGATGTGATTTCCTTGCGCTATGGTCTAGCAACCGGAAAACCCTATACTCTAGAAGAGGTGAGCCATTTGTTTAACCTCTCGCGCGAACGAGTTCGGCAAATCCAAACCAAAGCCATGCGGAAATTGCGTCGCCCTCAAGTCGCCCAACGCTTGAAAGCTTGGTTACGTTAAGTTCTCCCTTTCCTCCCCTGCTGCCATGAGTGCTTGTGCCCCCCCAAATACCACATCATCAGTCCACATTCGACTGGCTACCCTAGAAGATATTCCAATTCTCTTTAGTCTCATCCAGGCTTTAGCAGAATATGAACAGCTTGCCGATGAAATGGTAGGAAAGCCGGAGCTTTTAGCCGAGCATTTATTTGGGAAACAGCGCTATGCAGAGGCTCTGTTGGCAGAATGGGAGGGAGAGGGAGTCGGGTTTGCTCTGTTTTTCTGGAATTATTCTACCTTTCGGACGCAACCGGGTTTACATCTGGAAGATCTGTTTGTGCGCCCTGAATTTCGCCGCCGGGGCATTGGCAAGGCTTTGTTGACCACTTTGGCTAAAATAGCGGTAGAGCGGGGTTGTGGACGCTGTGAGGGGGTAGTATTAGATTGGAATGAGTTGGCGATCGCCTTTTATAAACAAATGGGCGCTCAAATCCTTCCTGATTGGCGCATCTGTCGCCTCACGAGTACAGCCCTCACCCAATTAACAATGAATCATGAATAATTGGGCATAGTTAAAGATAAAAAGAATTAAAAATGAACACCCCTCTAAACCATAAATCAGGAGCATAATAACCATGACAATTTGGGTGAATGAACAACTCGATCCCTCTGGGATCGTTTACGCTTGTATCGCCTGTTGCGATCAAAAACAAGCGCAAGACTGTCATGATTCCTTCAATAGCAATCTCACCGAATCCCAAAAACAAGCAGGATGGATGGCTCGACTTCGCACCGTTGATTCTTGGGAAGACGTGCCTGCTAGTGCTTTGAAGTTAAACTAGAGTATTATTTAGTGGCAACCACAGCTAGATTCCACGCCATCCGTTTCATGCCTGGGATTTTTTTCAGCCAGCGATCAAGTCGCTCTAGTCGAGTGTATTCTGTCTCTAGTCTCTCTTTTTCCCAGATAATTTTTTTCCAATAACGCTCTTCATTCGGATTCACCTTTTCAATTAGATAAAACCGCAAGAAAATCCACAACGTCGCCAGCCAAAAAGTATCCCACTGGGTTTGGGAAAATAAAGACTCGATAAAGGAGGTAATCTGAATATCTAAAGGCTGTTCATCTTCGGTTCTCACACTAGTCGCCATGCGGCGATAGACATTAATCACGGGATTATGTTTTAAGGGTTCCCAAAAACATACTTTTCCTCCCGGTTTCACCACTCGATGGACTTCTTGCAGAGCGAGTTTCGGATCGGGGAGATGATGTAAAAGATTAGCAATATAGACGATATCAAAACTATTATCTGGTAAATCTAAGGCCATGGCATTACCCACATAGCCTTGAATGTTGACTCCATTTTTTTCGGCAAGTTTTAAGGCGACTTCAACCATCCCTGGAGAATAGTCAGAAGCCATACATTGAGCACCTTTTTGAGCAAAGTAAACGCTATTTTCTCCTGCGCCACACCCTAAGTCGAGGAGGGTTTTGCCGGTGACATCACCGAGATGATGGAGAATAAAGCGATTTTCTGGAGCCGTGCACGCCTCGAAATAATCTGCCACATGAATCATTTCAACATCAATGGTGGCAGCCCATTGATCGTGAAACTCTCGTTCTTTTTGGAAGATTTTGTCTGACATTAGGCAGAAGGGAGGAGGGGAAGTCTACTTTAAGTTTAGCTGAGTAATCCCAAAATTACAAGGGGTAGTTAGGTCTTGGGGATTGTTGACTGTGATTGCCATATGAAAATAGCTATCTTCTCTAGGAGTTAAGGGAAGTTGAAAGGGAGTAGATTGATTAGCCGGAAAAATTAGAGGGCGATCGCCAAGGATTTCTCCAGCGGAATTTATCCAGGACGTTTGGAGTTGAAAAGTTGGACAAAGAGGCTGAGAAAATTGAGGTATTCCGGTGAGTATAAAGGGGGAATTAAGGGGATTAATCCACAGTAAATGAGCAGATTTTTGGGAGTTTTTTGGGTCGAAGTAAGTAGCCAGATTATAGTGTGGTGATTGAGGTAACATGGAGAGAGGAACATCAGGATTTAAGCTGATCCAGGGCGGTTGCTTTCCTGGGCGATCGCCAATTCTTGCTTCCATCTGTGCTAAAGTTCTACGTGCTGTCCCTAAATCCGTAGCCCGATGTCGTTGATACACCACTACCTGAGTTTGACGATCTAAGGAAAAAGTCTCTGGTAACCGTTGGAAATCTTGGGCAATTTCCCAATTTTCTTGAAACAGATCGTACACCACTCTTTCGACATCCGTTTCTCTAAGATCAATGTTATATTGAAAAGGGTTTGCAATCACCACATAGTGGGCTTCTAAAAGTTGTTGGAGAGGATACCAATCTTGAGAATCCACTGTAGGGGTAAACATGATATATAACCTTAAGCTTTTATCCTCCCATAAACTTCTATCTACCGATACGAGCAGTGATTGATTAAAAATAGGAGAAGATCCGACTAGATAAATTTCCTCTTCTTGAGAAGCTAGGCTATGCAAATATTGATTCAGCTTGACTAATTCCTGGTAATCCAATCGGGTAGGTGGAGCAAAATTTAAGGAAAAAATATGCTGCCATACAGTATAATTGAGGCGCTGTCCCCAGGGAGTTAGGGCTAAATTCAAGTTGAGCAGGAGCATCGAGAGGAGGATAATTATGATTGGTGAAGCGATGGGAGATTTTAGCCTCTCTTTGATTGACCAAATGAGGGTAGCAATCCCTAAGATAATGAAGGGGGTAAAATGGAGAGTATATTGAATTCCGATGTAGCGTAAATAAACCATCCATTGTACTGCCGAAATACTGTGAAATAGAATTAACGTCAGGTAGGGTTTCTTTCTCTCAGCAACAGCAATCCCATATCCCCCGATCGCCAAAACCAATAATATTACTCCGTAAACACTAATATACTGCTGAAATAGTAAACCATAGGGCATTTGATAGGACTGATAAAGTAGGGTATAGTTGTGTTGCAGCGCTGTTTCTAAAACCGGTGGAGCCATAATCGCTAAAAGCAGTAATGCTGACAGAGACGTGACGAGTATCTTAATTCCATATCTCCAAAAATTGTGGTGTGATTTTTGATTTTGGAGGGCATCAATTCCCCCTTGAATCCCTAAAGTTAACAGTAATGCTATGGCTCCATAGGCAAAATGTCTGCGCCATAGAAAGGCGAAACCAATTAACACTCCCACCAGGGGAATTGTCCACCAGCGGCAGAGGCGAGGATAACGCAAAACAATCCAAAGTGCTAGACCAATAAATACCGCTGCTCCTGTGTCTGGATAGCCTTGGAAAGTGGGTAACCAACTAGCCGGAATGCAGAGGGTAATCAACACTGTAAACCAGAAAACGGCTGGGGGATAGGCGGTAATTAATTCGGTAGCGATCGCCCCCATTACCAGAGCAAACGGCAACAAATAGGCGATCGCCAAACTTAAAATATATCCTAAGCGAGTTTGACCGAAAATCCATAATCCGGGCAGCAAAGGTAGGGTATACAATTTATTGTAATTCTGGTGATAAGACTCTTGCAACTGTGCCCAACCCATTGACCAAGATTGCTGAAATGCGGTAAAACTTTCTTGAGTCCACATTTCATAAGCCGCAAAATCCCAAAAATGGAAATATCGTTCGCTAGAAACATAAATGACGGTCACCGTCACAATCGTCACCACCAGTAAGAGCAAACTCAATCCATGATAGAGCCATGATGCTTTCATTCTCATGCTTATTAACAAAATCAGAATAAGGAAAAATCCTAAACACCCATGGAACCTCCTGTCAAGCCAACCTATTCGCTGATTGTGCCGATTTATAACGAAGAAAACAATATTCCTGAACTGTATCAGCGACTTCAGGCAGTGATGGATCAATTAGCAGAACCTACCGAATTAATCCTGATTAATGATGGGAGTACCGATCGTTCTTTGTCTCTTTTGCGCGATCTCCATCACCACGATCCGAGAGTTTGTTATCTGAGCTTCGCTCGTAATTTTGGTCATCAAATTGCCGTTACTGCTGGCTTAAATTATGCACGAGGTAAAGGGATCGTTGTCTTAGATGCTGACTTACAAGATCCCCCGGAATTAATTCCCGAAATGATTGCCAAATGGCAAGAAGGCTATCAAGTGGTGTATGCTCAACGCACCCGTCGCCCTCAAGAAACTAAGCGGAAACGATGGAGCGCCTATCTATTTTATCGTCTGCTCAAACAACTGGCGGATGTGGAGATTCCCACGGATACGGGCGATTTTTGTTTGATGGATCGCTGTGTAGTTGATCTATTAAATCAAATGCCGGAACGCGATCGCTATATTCGGGGACTGCGAGCTTGGGTAGGCTTTCATCAAACTGCCATTCTCTATGAACGGAATCCTCGGTTTTCTGGAGAACGGAAATACACCTTTACCCAATCTCTCGCTTTAGCGATCAACGGCATTGTTTCCTTTTCCAAAGTCCCCCTACGATTATCCACCTATGTGGGTCTAGCCGCCGCGGCGATCGCCCTCTTCATGGCTCTTCTTGTCCTCTATTGGCGCATTGTCGCCCCCACCGCCCCCCTCACCGGCTTTGCCACCATTCTGATCGCCATTTTCTTCCTCGGAGCCGTACAATTGGTGAGCATTGGTATCTTAGGAGAATACATTGGTCGGATCTACGAACAAGTCAAAGGCCGACCCCTGTATACTTTAGCTGAAGTTCGGGGATGGGATAATCAGGAGACTAATGGTTCTTAATTCTTGAACCAGTCAATCAGGCGATCAGAGTCTACTGAGTAAGTTTCGCTTTTGACGATCAAAATAATACAACTATGCTGAAAAACTCAATTCTCATCTCCCCACAACTACTCTGAGGGTTGATTTATGATGGCAATTGTTCTAAAATGCCCTTACATTGACTAAAACTAAGCTAGAAAGGAGAAAATAACGAAATTTAAGCAATTTTGGCAGATTTCAGCAGAAGCAACAACAAAATACTAAAAGCTAATGAAAATTGCAGTCATTGGTGCGAAAGGTCTACCGGCTAAACAGGGGGGAATAGAGCACTACTGTCAGGAACTGTATGAGAGGGTTGTGGCAGAAGGACATGAAGTCGATCTATTTGCTCGCTCCAGCTATACCCAAACTCCTTGGTTTGCCTGTGAGAATATCAAAGGGGTAAAAGTGATTACGTTACCGTCGATCCCCTTAAAAGGGGTAGATGCGTTAACGAATTCAGCGATGGGAGCGATCGCTAGTTGTTTAGGATCTTATGATGTAGTACACTTTCATGCTCTTGGCCCTTCTCTATTCAGTTGGCTTCCTAAAATCAAAGGAGCTACCACTGTCGTCGTTACTTGTCATGGTTTAGACTGGCAACGCTCTAAATGGGGAGCCTTATCGAGCCAACTGATTTACTGGGGAGAAAAGATAGCGGTTAGCTATGCTGATGAAATTGTCGTTGTCTCAGAAGAATTACAAAAATACTTTCAAACCACTTACGGAATTTCAGCCGCCTATATCCCTACTGCTCCAGCCACTTATGCAGCGTCCAATGCCCAGAGCAGCTACCTTCAGACCCAGAGATTAATTCCTCAAAACTATATCTTATTCCTGGGGCGATTAGTGCCAGAAAAACGTCCCGAATTGCTAATTAAAGCCTATTTATCTCTCCCATCTCCTGCCTGGAAATTAGTAATTGCCGGGGGAGCCTGTCACACAGAGAAATACACCCAAAAGTTGGTATCTCTGACTGAAGGGAATCCGAATGTGGTATTTACGGGAGAGCTGAAGGGAGAGAAACTGGCAGAAGTAATGCGAGGAGCAGGTTTATTTGTGCTGCCTTCCGATCTGGAAGGATTGCCTTTGGTAATGTTAGAAGCAATGCGAGAAGGAATTCCCGTGCTGGCGAGTGATATTCCGGCGCATCGACAGTTGATTGGCCCTGGAGAGGAGCGAGGATTATTATTTTCTGTAGGCAATTTGCCATCCTGTGTGGAGAAATTGGTATATGCCTTAGAGAATGCGGAAAGAATTAGGGCGATCGCCCAAAATGCGCGAGACTATATTCAAACTCACTACAACTGGAAAAACATTACCTATGAAAAACTTAAACTCTATGACAAAGTGATCACCAGTACAGCTATGATGAAAACATCCCAGCGACATTCACAGGCGAGAAACCCTAGGACAACCCCTCCTTTGAAAGCGAAATAATTAACGAGGAATGGAAAGCACTCTATCCTCTCTCCACTCAGTTTGGCATCGACGAGGTGGGCTGGCACTCTTGGCGTTAGCCTCCACGATTGGTGGTGCCGTTGCTTATCTTTTGCTCAAACCACCTACCTATGAAGTAATGGGGAGATTAATTCTCAATGAGCGGCAGTTGGGGATTTCTGAGTTAAGTCGAGAACTCAGTCAGGTATCGAGTTATCAAACGGGAGAATCGAGTCCCTTAGCGACACAGGCAGAATTAATTAAATCTCAACGGGTGTTAGAGCAAGCTATTAATGAAGCTTTTTCACCAGGAATGACTCTAACCGCAGCAAAACCCACCCTGAAACAGGTGCGGAAAGGGTTGAAGATTAAAATTATTCCTGCTACCAATATTTTAGAACTGAGTTATCAACATCAAGAAGAACAGGTAGCGGTAGAGTTGTTGAATGCGATCGCCCATTCTATAGTAGCAGAAAGTGTGCGAGAAATTCGCCTCGAAGCCAAGTCAGTCAGAGAATTTCTGGAACAAGAAGTACCCAGACAACGCCGGATCACGGCAGCAGCAGAGGCAGCGGAAAATCAGTATCGCCATGCCAGTGGATTGGTGAATGTAGAAGAGCAAACTGCACGATTAGTCCAAAGTTTAACCCAACTAGAAACAGAGGAAATTACTTTAGTTGCCTCCTATCAGGAAAAAGTTGCCCAGGTGCAACAACTACGTCAACTGACTGGGATTGATAATACTCAACAATCCTATATTGGTAGTCGAGTGGGAGGAGATCGGGATATTCAAGAGATCAGAAGCACACTCGCTGGTGTAGAGTCAGAATTGGCAGCAGCGCGATCGCGATTTACAGAAGCTAATCCTATCGTACAATCCTTAGCTGCCCAAAAAGATCAGCTCAATCAACTTTATCAAGAAAAACTCAATCAAATCATCATCTCCGGGCAAGGAATCCCCCGCAAAGAGGTTACCTCTGATGAGCTGACACAAGACTTAATTGCCGAGTTAATTCTAGCTCAAGCAGAAGGAACTGCCTTAGCAGATAAAATTGACTCTCTTCGTATAGAGCGGGAAAAGTTACGCGCCCGTCTCGATGAACTTCCCCTTAAACAAGAACCTCTAGCCGCTTTAGTGCGCCAACGACAAGAAGCGGAAGAAACCTTAAAATTTCTCCAAGGCAAACTCGAAGAAGCCCGACTCGCCGAAACTCAACTGTTAGGCAATATTCGGATTATTGAACTAGCAGAAGTGGGGAGTGGCGAGAAAAAACCAAGTAAAAAAGTAATTCTTGTCCTGGCTATAGCCTTGGGACTGATGTTAGCGGTAGGAGTGGTATTGCTATTAGAAATAATGGACAATACTCTCCATGATGACGGCGAAATAGAAGGTTTGTTGAAATTATCCTTGCTGGGAGTATTGCCGAATTTACCGCCCTCCGCCGTTGCTCTTGCGCCCCCTCAAGAATTTCTGGATAATGGTCGTTTGGTAGAGCCATATCGACTCTTGCTGAAAACTTTGGAATTCCGCACCCAAGCTCCTCTGAAGGTGGTGATCGTCAGTAGTGCGATCGCCAATGAAGGCAAATCTACCGTCGTTGCCCATTTAGGAGCCGTTTCTGCCTTACTCGGAAGACGCACCCTGATTATCGATGCAGATTTGCGCTGTCCTCAACAACACCATCTCTGGCAACTACATCCAGACGGAGGTTTGAGCGAAACCCTCACGCGCTATCAAACCCTACAGGAACAGATCAAGCCCACAACAGTAGAACATCTGGACTTACTCACTTGTGGAGCACTCACTCCCCATCCCTCAAAACTGCTAGAATCAGAGGCGATCGCTTCCCTACTCCGAGAAGCCACCAGTCACTATAATTTAGTCATCATCGATACCGCTCCCATCAGTAGTTGTGGCGATGCTGCCACCCTCAGTCATCACAGCAATGGCTTAGTTCTCATTACTCGCCCCAATATCACCCCTAAAGATATCCTCCTGCGAGCCGTCTCCAACTTAAAAAACAATGGCGCTCCTATCTTAGGAGTAGCCGTCAACGGCATGACTGCCTATACCCCCGCCTACTATCGCTATCCTCTCCAAGGGAAACTCCCTGCCTTTAAATCCCTACAACCCGCCAAACCTCCCCAATCTCAAGGAGAGAGTTCATGAATCAAAAAGCACTCTCTCTCAGCCTCCTATCCCTAACTACCCTCATGATAGGATTAATGGCAGGTTTATTCGTAGGACTCAAACCCAAACTATTAGCATTAGGACTGATTGCAGGGATTAGCTTACTGTGTTTCTGCGCCTACTTTGAGCCAACCGTGATTGGATTGATCGTTTTAAGAACCTCCCTAGATATCTTTTCTACCTTCCAACTTCCCGCCGCTTTCGGGTTAGGAATTATCCTGCTCAGTCTATTGTATGTCACCCTCCGATTACTCACTCGTCAACCCATACAAACCGATCGATTATGGTGGTTTTTAGCCTTTTGGACAGCGCTACAAGCACTCTGGGTGATTCTCCTTCCCCTGGGAGGATTAGGATTGGATGGATCGTATCTATCTTCAGGGTTACGAGAATGGGTGCGCCTATTTGCCTGGTTAATGATCTATCTTTTGGTAATGCAACTCAAAGGAAAATTGCCTCCAGAACGGTTGATAAATCTGCTATTTTTAGGTTTAGTGATTCCTTTAGCTGTGGCTTTGCTGCAACTGGTGATTCCTGCGGCTTTACCGTCAATCTTGATCTATCAAGGTGGTACGGCTTTTGAAACGGGAAGTCGGATCAATGGCACTCTAGGTCATCCTAACACTTTTACGAGTTTCTTATTTTTATTTATTGGCGTAACCTACTGGAAACAAAATCATGCTCAGTCCCGTTTCCCTTGGCTAATATTACTAGGGACATTGGTGATTTTCTTGGTGGCAACAAAATCCCTATTCGGTTTGATGATGTTAGGAACGTTTCTGGTTTGTGCGATCGCGCCGCGACTGAATGTACTAAACTTGATGGGAGCGATCGCTCTCCTCATCTTAGTAATTTCTCTCTTTGCCAGCACCGAATTTGGCCAAGAACGATTAACCTCCATTACCCAAACTCCTCTCCTCAATCCAGATCTGGATATATGGAAAGCCATCCTCCTCTCCCAAGGAGATGGCAACAGCTTTAACTGGCGACTAGCGCAGTGGAATTATCTCCTCACTCAATGGCGCGATTATCCTTGGCTCGGCTTTGGCTTAGGCATGGGAAAATATGTTAGTACCAATGGACTAGAACCCCATAATGACTATGTGCGTGCCCTGATAGAAGGAGGAATCATTGGATTTGGAGGATTTTTATCCTTTATTGGCGCTCAAATGATACACCTAATTCAGTTAATAAAACAAGCACCTCCTAGAAGCCCTCAGCAAGATCTAGCATTTACACTTTTGGCTCTTCTGTGCGGATTATGTATCGGCATGATTACAGAAAATATTTGGACTCATACCACCTATTTTTTCTACTGGTTTACCCTCTTAGCCCTAGTCAGATGGGATTGGAAAAACCATGGAAAACCCTTAAATAATCATGATTGGGAGTCAAACCATGCCTAAGATTTCTGTCGTTATTCCCGCCTATAATGCTATGGCTTATCTTCCCAAAACAATAGAAAGCTTATGGCGACAAACTTGGGCAGATTTTGAAGCAATTATTGTTAATGATGGCAGTACCGACAATACGGCTGAATGGGTAAGCACCATTGTAGATAAGAGAGTCAAATTAGTTTCCCAAGAGAATCGTGGATTAGCGGGTGCAAGAAATACAGGCATTGCCCATGCTCAAGGAGAATACATCGCGTTTTTAGATGCAGATGATTTATGGGAAAAGACTAAACTAGACAAGCAGTTAGCGTGTTTAGACTCGAATCCTAGGGTGGGCTTAGTGTATACTTGGGTAGCTCTCATTGATGCTCAAGGAAAACCGACTGGGCGAGTTTTTAAGAGTAACGCAGAAGGGAAAATTTGGGAGACTTTGATTACGGAAAATATTGTCGGTTGTGGCAGTGTGGCGATGGTGCGTCGCGAGTGTTTTGAAAATTGTGGAGTATTTGATACTAACTTGCGCTCCTTTGTGGAAGATTGGGATATGTGGTTACGCCTTGCTCCCTATTATGAGTTTGCTGTGGTGGCTGAACCTTTAGTGTATTATCGCCAACATCCTCATAGTGCTTCCCGAAATTGGGAGGCGATGGCAGAAAGTTATCGCCTGGTGATTGAAAAAGCCTTTGCGGCTGCTGATGAGGAGGTTCAGTATTTGAAAAATCAAAGCTATGGCACATCCAATCTATGTTTAGCCTGGAAACCCTTACAAAGTAGTCAAAAAGATTATGAAACCTCTCAGCGGTTTCGACAGTTAGCCTTAAATTATGATCCCACTTTGCGCTGGAGTAAGGAGTATTGGCGTTTGAGTTTGGCGATTTTCTTGATGCGATCGCTCGGTCCAGAGCAGTATCAAAAGTTTCTTGAATGGGTGTATATCCTCCGTCGTCAAACCCTATTTATTACGAATAAATTGAATTAAAAATTACGTCACTATGCTCGGAAAACGACTAAATTTGGATCGCCTGAAAGACTTATTATCTAACCGATTTATTCGCAATGCCGGATGGTTAGGGCTTTCAGAACTGGCTAACCGCATTTTCCGCTTAGGAACAACGGTGACTTTAGCGCGAATGTTTAGTCAAGAAGATTATGGCATGATGGCGATTGTTTATACTACCTTTGAATTTGCCAATGTCTTTACCCTCAGCCATGGCTTAGGAGCAAAAATTGTCCAAACGGATGAAGGAGATTTGGCTCAAATTTGCAATACATCCTATTGGTTGAATTGGATACTGTGTATTACGATTAGTGTAGTACAGTGTGCGATCGCCTTTCCCATCGCCAATGCCTATGGCAGTCCAGAATTAGTCTTACCCCTGTGTGTGCTCTCTTTAGCCTATCTCTGCTTTCCCCTCTTTATGGTACAAGGAGCCTTACTAGAGAGAGACAATCAACTAAAAATTCATGCTTTGTGTTATGGCGCACAATCACTGATCAGTAATGTCGTCACCATTATATTAGCCTTATGGGGCTTTCGGATCTGGGCGATCGTCCTATCAATGCTCCTATCTACCCCCGTTTGGATTCTCATTACTTGGCAAAACCATCCCTGGCGATCTCCTCAATCCTTCAGCTTAGAAAAATGGCAAACTGTCATTAAATTTGGACGCAATATGCTGGGCGTTCAGCTATTAACTAAACTTAGACAAAATCTCGATTACCTCATTGTCGGTAAAGTCTTAGGATTACACTCCCTAGGAATTTATTTCTTTGCCTTCAACGCCGGATCAGGTATCACTATGAATGTCGTTAACGCCCTCATGTCTGCCTTATTTCCTCACCTCTGTGCTCTTCGTGAAACCCCCGAAATATTAAAAAAAGAATATTTTAGTAGCCTCAAGAAAGTAGCCACAGTATTAATCCCTTTAGTCGCCATACAATCTGCACTCGCCCCATTTTATGTCCCCTTTATCTTCGGTTCCAAATGGTCAGAAGGAATTCCTATTCTAATGATTATCTGTCTTTCCGTTGTTCCCAGAGCCTATAAATGGGCTTCTTCGATCCTTTTAGAGACAGCAGACAAAACAGACATGGCTCTACGTTTTGATTTGATTCATACTTCAATTTTCGCCCTAGCAATTTGGTTAGCGGTTCCCTATGGTATTTTCTGGGTGGCGATCGCTGTTTTTGTCGTCTATTTCCTCCTCTCCTCTCTGTTCAATATCTTGTCCATTCGTCTGGTATTTTCAAAGATTTTGTAAAGATTTATCAGACCAATAACTCTTGTGATAAAATATATCCCATATTCATAATTCAATAACAAAAAACAGGAAAAACCGTGACCAAACCTCAAGTTACAATTATTGTCGTTCCCAGAGAGCGTTTTAGCTATACGCAAAAATCTCTGGAGAGCATTTATGAAAACACTCACTTTCCCTTCGAGTTAGTCTATATCGATGGCAATTCCCCAGCCCCGTACAAAACCTACCTTGAGAAACAAGCTCAAGAAAAAGGATTTAAACTAATTAGAACCAATTACTTTTTATCCCCCAATCATGCCCGAAACCTAGGAATAGCACAAGTCAAAACCAAATATCTAGTCTTCATTGATAATGATGTCTTAGTCAAACCCGGTTGGTTAGAAAAATTAGTCACTTGCGCCGATCGCACAGGAGCTTGGCTGGTGGGTCCTTTAACCCTACAGGGAGAGGATTTTAAGACGATTCACATGGCGGGAGGAGTAATTGAGCTTCAAGAAAAAAATGGCAAAGTTTGGATGATCCAAAAACGCCCATTCATGACTCGTCCGTTAGCTGAAGTAGCCTCCAAGATTCAGCCTGGATCGACTCAGCTTCTGGAATTTCATTGTATGTTAGCTCGTCGGGAAGTCTTTGATACTTTTGGTCTCTTGGATGAAGGATTTATGAGTATGTGTGAAGAAGATGACTTATGCATGGCAGTGAAAAAAGCCAATCAGGAAATTTATTTAGAATCCAATTCTCTAGTGTCTTATGTTCCCCCTTCTCCCTCTGAATTTGCAGTTTCTGATTTACCATTTTTCTTTATCCGCTGGAGTGATAGCTGGTGTCAGATGAGTGTGAATCGCTGCTGTCAAAAATGGAATTTAACGGATGATTCACCTTTCTTAAAACATACTAAAAATTTTGTCCGAGATCACCGATTTTTAATTATGCCTCGCCCCAAAAAACTGGCGGGTTATTTTGTTTATATTGTCAAGCGAATCATGTTCTTGGGCTTTTTGAAGCCTATCATGAATTGGACAGCACTTCAATCGATCGCTCTTAACGAAAATATCACTTATCCATCTCATTAGCCTTTTTATCTATGCCTACCATTTCCGTCACTATCCCTGCCTATAATGCCACCAGAACCATTAGCGCCACCCTTGACTCGATTTTAAAACAAACATTTTCTGATTTTGAAATCATTGTCATTAATGATGGCTCAACCGATAATACAGTAGAAAAGGTTCAAGAATTTCAAGATCCTCGAATTAAAATCTTTTCCTATGAAAATGGAGGAATCGTCGCTGCACTCAATCGAGCGCTTACCCACGCGAGAGGTGAATATATTGCCTTTATGGATGCAGACGATCTCTGGACTCCTGATAAACTAGAACTACAATTAAAAGCCTTACAAGACTATCCCGAAGCAGGAGTTGCCTACAGTTGGACAACCGACTTTATTGATGGAAAAGAAGATCAACAATTACCAGATAAGCCCATGTATTTTTCTGGCGATGTTCTTCCCCAACTGTTAGTTTCCAACTTTCTCCGTCATGGCTCTAACGTTTTAGTGCGACGTAGTGCAATAGATGTGATCGGAGAACTTGATCCGATTGCTTCTCCTGCGGAAGATTGGGACTATTATCTCCGATTAGCGGCTCAATATCCCTTTGCTCTGGTTCCTAAACACCAGATCTTTTATCGTCAATCTACCACGTCCTTATCCTCTAATGTTAGTCGGATGGAAAAAGCAGGAATTTATGTGATTGAAAAAGCCTATAAAACGGCTCCTGCTAAATATCAACATCTGCAAAAACAAAGTTTAGCGATTTTGTTTGAATACTGTGCCCAACGCTATATTCAATGTAGTCAAGATCGACCAGGAATTAACCAAGCAGGGAAAAAACTATGGCAAGCGGTTACGGTTTATCCGCAAACGATTGGAACCCAATATTTTCAACGTTTGGTTTTAGGATTTGCCAAACGATGGGTGAGTAGACATCTATTTAGCCTTTCCAATTCATAACAGAAGGTATGAGGAATAAAGTGACTCGACTCAATTTCAATCGCACAACACTGAAAAAAGCTTTAGGGGCGATCGCCTTTCTCTATTTTCCCATAATCATGATTTTGGTTTGGATTAAAATCCAAAACAAAGTACCGATCTACTACTTAACTCTCGATCCAATTGCCATTGGCAACAAGCCATTTTATACCGGATTTTTATCCAATATTGGCATCTTATTTTGGTGTGCAACCACCACCATCTGCTGGTTTTGCTTTGGACTACTCGTGGAACTTCAGCAAAGTAAAAAAATCCAACTATTTTTCTTAGCCTCCGGTGCTCTAACCGCCTTACTTTTATTTGACGATTTATTTGTCTTACATTCAATCGGCATTCCTAAATATTTGAAAATATCCCAAGAAAATGTAATTTTCATTTATTTGCTCCTGGTTTTAGGCTATATTCTATATTTTCAGCAGATTATCAGAAGCCAAGAAACCATAACCTTCGTCTTTTCATTAATCTTTTTTGTGCTCTCTATCGGATTTGATAAAGAGCTAATTCCTGTTCCCAATCACTGGGTAGAAAACGGTAATAATTTACTCCTAGAGGATGGATTTAAGATCTTAGGAATCATTAGTTGGTTTTGCTATTTCTTGCAAGGAGGAATTACAGAAATAAAAAAAGTTTTTTTGAATCAATCAACTCTCAAAACGTAATGAACCGATCAGGAGCCTATCCCGATGAAACCTCAAGTCACTATTGTTGTTGTTCCCCGCGAGCGATTCAGCTACACTTGCCAATCTTTAGAGAGCATTTACCAGTATACTCAAATTCCCTTTGAGCTAATCTGTGTAGATGGAAACTCCCCCCCTCATATCCAGCAATATCTTCAGGAACAAGCTAAGGTAAAGCCATTCCGCCTGATCCGCACTGAAGTTTACTTATCCCCCAATCATGCCAGAAACATTGGGTTGGCAGAAGTAAACACCCCATACCTCGTCTTTATGGATAACGACGTGATGGTATCTCCAGGTTGGCTGAAATCATTGATTCAGTGTGCGGAAGAAACTAATGCTACTGTTGTTGGCCCGTTAATGTGTCAAGATCAGCCAGTTCATGAAACTATCCACTTTGCTGGTGGGGAATCTCACATCTGGATAGATCAACTGGGGCGGCGGAGATTACGAGAGAAAATGTATCGTCAAGGACAACGAGTTAGTCAAGTAAAAGAGCAACTCAAACGTCAGCCGACGGAATTAGCAGAATTTCACTGTGTCTTAGTGCGCCGCTCAATTTTTGATCAGATTGGTTTACTCGATGAAGCGATGATGAATACTAAGGAACACTTGGATTTTTGTATGAGTGTTCGTGAGGCGGGAGGAATTGTTTATTTTGAGCCAAATAGTCTTGTTACCTATGTTCCCGGGCCTCCTCTACAACTGTCTGATGTCCATTTTTATATGCTGCGTTGGAGTAATGCTTGGACACTTTCTAGCTTAAATCGACTCCGAGAAAAGTGGAATTTAGCTGAAGATGGCTATTTTCAAACTAAATATAAAAAATTGGGATGGCGGCGAAGAGCCACGTTGATTGATCCTTTAGCTCGAAAGCTAACTCTAGGAATGGGTAGTCGTTTTCTGGGTAAAGTCTTGGGCAGGATAGATCGGTTTTTTAATGATCTGTTAACTCATCATCATCGCCAACAACAGTTGTCTAGAGGTATTGATGATCGTTGATAAACTTAAAGAACGTCTATCCAATCAGTTTATTCGCAATGCTGGGTGGTTGGGATTAGCTGAACTGGTTAACCGAGTTTTCCGTTTGGGTACAACGGTGGTTTTAGCGCGGTTGTTTAGTCCTTATGATTATGGGCTATTAGCAATTCTCTACATGATTCACAGTTTTGCGGAAGTTTTTACCTCTAAAATTGGTATGGGGGCGAAGATTGTACAGACAGAAAAAGATTATTTAGAGGCTACTTGTGATACTGTCTATTGGATCACTTGGATACTTTGTATCAGTGTTTTTCTGTTACAGTGTGTTGCTTCAGTTCCCATTGCGGTGTTGTCTAAAGATCAGCAATTAATTTTACCAATTTGTATCGTAGGATTGAAGTATTTAATTATGCCTACGTTTAAGGTGCAGTCTTCTTTAATCAAGCGGGAAAATCGCCTCAAAATTCATGCTATTGCTAATGTGGTAGATGCGTTGATGAGTAATCTAATTACAATGGGATTAGCTTTAGTGGGTATGGGGATTTGGTCGGTAGTTTGGGCAATGATTGTGTCAACTGGTTTGCGGGGAATGATTTATTGTATTTACTGTCGCTGGGCTGCTCCGAAGCGGTTTAAACTGAAGTATTGGCAAGAGGTGATTCATTTTGGTAGTAGTATGTTGGGGGTTAATCTGCTAGATCAGTTTAGGGCTAATTTAGATTATTTGATTGTGGGGCGTTTCCTGGGGGTGGAGGCTTTGGGGTTATATTTTTTTGCGTTTAATGCGGGAATTGGAATTAGTCAAAATGTGATTAATATGTTGATGGCATCGTTGTTTCCTCATCTGTGTGAAGTGAGAGAAAATTTGACTCAACTGAAACAAAGATATCTGAGTAGTATGAAGGCGATCGCCGTAGTGGTCATTCCTCTAGTGGTGCTACAATCGAGTCTGGCTCCTGTGTATGTCCCGATTGTGTTTGGGGAAAAATGGGTTGATGGGATTCCTATTCTGTCAATCATTTGCTTATCAGCAATTCCCGTTTCTTTTGCTCTCGCTTCCTATGAGTTGCTCAATGCAGTCGGAAAAGTTACTATTACTTTAATCTGGAACAGTATTTACACGATATTTTTTGCGATCGCCTTATTGATTGCCGTGCAATGGGGGATTTTATCTGTCGCTCTATCTGTACTAATTTGTCAAGGACTGACCTTAATTTTCAGTGCTTGGGCAACCCACTATGTGTTTCATCAAAGTTATCAGACTACAGAATAGAATTTGGTAAAAGCGTTGGTTTAGCATGAAATCTGTTGTACAATAGAAAATGCTTTTTAGTGGTTATCAATCAAAACTATGCCCAAAGTTTCTGTGATTATTCCCACCTATAACTCAATTGCCTACCTTCCTGATGCTGTGGGCAGTGCTTTAGGGCAAACTTTTACTGATTTAGAGATAATTATTATTAATGATGGCAGTTCTGATCATACCAATGAATGGGTGTTACAACAATCTGACCCAAGGCTGATTCTCATCTCACAGGAAAATCAGGGAAAATCTGCGGCTCGCAATGCTGGTATCGCTAGAGCAAGGGGAGAATATCTATCATTTTTAGATGCTGATGATTGCTGGGAGCCGACAAAAGTCGAGAAACAAGCTCATTGTTTAGATAGTAATCCGAATATTGGTCTTGTGTACACCTGGACAGCTTTAGCTGATGAAAATTGCCAACCCACAGGACGGATTATTCGCTCTAATGCGGCAGGAAATATCTGGAAAGAATTAGTGCAACGGAATATTCTTGCTTGTGGCAGTACACCGATGATTCGTAAGGATTGCTTTGAAACGGTGGGAGAATTTGCTCATGATCTTCTCCTGGCTCAAGATTGGGATATGTGGATTCGTATTGCGGATCGTTACCCTTTTGCTGTGATTAAAGAACCTCTGGTGCGCTATCGACAACACCCGAATAACACCAGTAAGCATTTGCAGATGATGCAACGATGCAATACTTTGGTTTTAGAACGAGCTTTTCAGTCTGCATCTATTGGCACCAATGGACAGCAAAATGTTGGTGAGGTGCGAGGAAAAGCCTATTACTTTTTGAATTTGTATCTGGGATGGATTGCCATTCGCCTTGAAGATCATCAACGAGCTTTTGAGTTCTGGAAAAAAGCTTGCTCATCTGCTCCACTAATGAGCTTATTTCCAGAGTCTATCAGACTGCTAATCTCAATTTTTATTCTTAAGATTTTTGGGAAAGATATAAATTATAAGCTCCGAAGGTTTAATCAGTATTTAAAACGCTAAATTTATGAAAATAGCATTTTTAGTGGGTCAATTTCCGTCTTTATCTCAAACTTTTATTATTAACCAGGTGACGGGTTTAATTGATAGGGGTCATCAGGTTGATATCTTTGCTCTAGAAGGGAAATCAACTGATCGCCAAGTCCATCCTCAAGTAGATCAGTATAAACTACTAGACTGTGTTTTTTATGCTCCTAAACCCCCAGAAAACTATGTTTGGCGATTGCTTAAGGTGATTCCTTTGCTGGTAAGATATGGTGGTAAAGATCTGAAATTGGTGTGGCGATCGCTCAATTTTTTGCGCTACGGTAAATCTTTAGTGTCCTTAAGGCTATTCTATGCCACCATTCCCTGCCTAGGAGGGCGCACCTATGACATTATTCATTGTCAGTTTGGAGTCTATGGTTTACAGGGAATGATGCTCCAAAAAATTGGCGCGCTCTCAGGACATCTCGTCTGTTCCTTTCGCGGATTTGATATTAGCGAATATCCCCGCCGCTGTGGGAAAAATGTCTATCGGAGATTCTTTGCGGAAACGGCAGTATTTTCCCTCGCTAACTGCAAATTTTTTCGGCAGCGAGTTATTGAGTTAGGATGTGATGAAGAGCGAATTATTGTCCATGGTTCAGGAATTGATATGGCACAATTTGCCTTTACTCCACGCCAGAAACCAGTAGAAGGAAAAATCCGCATTGTTACCATTGGACGATTGGTGGAGAAAAAAGGAATTGAATATGGAATTCGGGCGATCGCCCAATTGGTCACCACTCATTCTAATCTAGAATATCTCATTATTGGCGAGGGAGAACTGCGACCCCAATTAGAAAAACTGGTTGCCGATCTAACTGTGCAAAACTGGGTGAAACTGCTTGGCTCCCAAGCCCAACCAGAAATTGTCCAGATCTTAGATCAATCTCACCTATTTATTGCCCCTTGTATTACCTCTCAAAATGGCGATCAAGATGCTCCCGTCAATACCTTAAAAGAAGCCATGGCGATGGGTTTACCTGTCATTAGTACGTGGCATGGCGGAATTCCTGAACTCGTAGAAGATGGAGTATCTGGCTTTTTAGTAGCGGAACGAGATCCAGTGGCGATCGCCAATAAATTAAGCTACCTGATCGATCATCCCGAACTCTGGCCAAACCTGGGAGCTGCCGGCCGTGCTAAAGTAGAAGCTAACTATGATATCCAGGCATTAAACGATGAATTAGTCACAATTTATCAAGACATTTGTCAATCCCAAAAGTAACTCAACCTCCCCCATTTTTACCCCTTCAATTACTCTCTCAAGATAATGATCAAACCCCTCTGGCTCTGGAGTGCGATCGCCGCGCTCATCCTTCTCCTCACCTATCATTATCCACCTCCCTCAACTCACCCTCACTTCCGAGACAAACACCATCAACCCTTTGCCACTAACAGTATCTGGAATATGCCCCTTGGGGTAAACGCTCAGTATCAACCCGCTGGTTTAGGCAAAGCCCAAACCATTAGCGCCGAAATTAACTATTACATTATTACCCACACCACCGATCCTCAAGTCCCCTGGTATTTTCCTCAACATTGGGGAGTCGGACGCTGTGAATTAGGCGGCAAACAAATCGGCACGATTCATGTTCCTAAATCCCTCATTATTCCCGATGCCACAGTCACCGAAACCCCCAATAATGCCGCCGCTTTTCTCGCACCTGATGGAGCAACTTTAATTCAAATGAATCCTTTAGCTCGCTGTCAGCCAGGAGGACCAGTTTTTGGCTATCCCACTCCCAAAACAGAAAATATTTATGGACTTGGAATTACGGGAGGACAAGGCGGTTCTGGATTATCTAGTATTGGCGGAACTATTCGTTTAGGAGAACTGTTGCCAACGACTCCTCCCATTGCTCATGTGCTCAAATTATTAGTCTACGCCCATCGTTACTTATATCATCAACCTCCAGGATATCGCTGGCCAGCCATTCGCGCTGATGCCTATGCCTATGATGAAAATTCCGATCTCAGATATGGTGGATCGAATTCCAATTTAGTCATGGGTTCTCTGTTAGCTATTCCTCCTTCTGTCACGGAAAAAAGTTTAGGCTTACAGACAATTCCCGGTAAAAAACTCTTTCATGCCCTTCAAGACTATGGTGGCTATATAGTGGATGATACCGCTTGGGATAACTATGCGATCGCCCTCGAAAAAGACGCAGCAACCGAATTTCAACATACCTATGGCTATTCCTTCAACAGCCATACTGGCTCCTTCTACGAAGACATCAATCGCCTCTTTCGCGCCCTAGCCATCATCACCAACAATACTCCACAAACCCCCGGTGGTCCTGGTAAGCGTCGCCAACCCCTCCCCCCTCCCCTCTATCAGACTTCTCCTTACTTCCACTCAAAATAGCCCGCACCTTAAGCTAAAATATTGCCATAAAATGAGGGAGTTTCCATGTTAGAAACTAAAATTTTAATCGTTGAAGATGAATTACTCATCGCTAAAGGGTTGGCTCGCAAG
>CAZTRW010000041.1:0-23446 GCA_964616725.1 uncultured bacterium | reverse complement strand
GAAGAAACAGCCAGAGGTTCCATTCCCCTAGATTCTAGCAAGAGCTATGTCATCACCGATTTATGCTTGCAACCTAATAGCTTTTTTGTGAAAGAAGAACCCACCAGCAAGCGTAAAGAAGCTGAATTTGTAGCCGCTAAAGTCCTGACTCGTAAAACCTCCAGTCTGACTCAAATTTCTGGAGACCTTACCTTTGGTCCAGATAAATCTCTCAATTTCTCAGAAAAAAGCGGAATTGATTTTCAAAATATTACCGTGCTCTTACCTGGCGGCGAAGAGGTTCCTTTCTTCTTCACGATCAAAAGCTTAGTGGCTCAAGGTCAACCGGGAGCAGATAGTTTGAATACTTCTACGGATTTAGTCGGTCACTTCCGTGTTCCTTCTTACCGGGGAGCTACCTTCCTCGATCCCAAGGGCAGAGGGGTAGCTACAGGTTATGATAACGCCGTTGCTTTACCTTCTGGTGCCGATCGCGAAGATCTGACTTTAGCGAATGTCAAACGGGTTCAAGTCGGTGAAGGGGAAATCTCTTTACAAGTGACTAAAGTTGACCCCAGTACGGGAGAATTTGGTGGAATTTTTGTCAGCGTTCAACCGTCTGATACGGATTTAGGGGCGAAAGAGCCTGTTGATGTGAAAATTAAAGGGGTCTTTTATGGTCGTGTAGAAGAAAAGTTGAGTTAATCTCTGAGGTATTGGTTGCTAGATGTCAACCATTCCTTGGTGTAGACAATTTTCTGGAAGTCTTTTGGGGTATCATTAAGTTTCTCTTGTGTCCC
Organism: uncultured bacterium; assembly: GCA_964616725.1. GTDB lineage: Bacteria > Cyanobacteriota > Cyanobacteriia > Cyanobacteriales > Desertifilaceae > Roseofilum. The sequence goes on along the minus strand of CAZTRW010000041.1, from coordinate 22,667 downwards.
CAAAAGGCTTTTTTTGATTAGCTGGGCGATCGCGCAGCAACTCCCCAGGAGTATCGCCCCAGAATAGGTTAAATCTGACTCCAGATGCACTACGATGGTCATAGAGTTAGCAATGCTGAAGGGATGATGAATCAAAGCTGGATCGCCCCAGGGCGGAAAATGGGATTAAAACTATCTATGATCCTATTGTGCTTATGTGTAGTGCTGTTGGTAGGTTGTAGTCGATCGCTAGGATCGGGGCGATCATCAGCAGTCAACCCCCCATCGCCAGCTATCTTTATCTCCAAACAAGCTCCCCTGGTGGTTTCCCTCTTCAGCAACCCAGGCGCAAAGTTACCAGGTTTTCCGGCAGTGGAACGTCTACTGGAAAATACCCTCCACCAAAGCACCGGATTAGACTACCAACAAGATATTGCTCCTTGGTTTAAGGGGGAGGCTCTCTTCGCACTCACTACCTCAGATGTGGATCGCCAGAAGGAAAATGGACAACAACCCGGATATTTGCTAGTTCTGCCTACGGAAGATGCCCAGTTATCCCAAGAACTCCTGGAAGTCTATTGGCAAAAAGTGGCGATCGCCGGTGCAGAATTAGTCTTTGAACCCTATCAAGGCGCTCAACTAATCTATTCCCGCAATACTCCTCCTGCGTCGTCGCTGCGCCAACGCCATTCCCTAGCGACTACCGTCGTCGGGTCAAAATTTGTACTTTTAGCCAATCATCCCAAAGTATTACGAGCAGCCATTAATAATGCTCAAGTGTCAGATCTGAATTTAGATTCTACTCCCGAATATCAAGCCTTTCACCAACAAATTACCGATCAACCCCTAGCCGTTGCCCTAGTGAATTTGCCCCAATTAGGACAACTATGGGGAATGACGCTTACTAATCCACTGTATCAAGAATTGGCAGTTCAACTGCAAGGAAAACCAACAGGAATTTTAGCTAAAACTGCCTGGTTTACCAGCGATTCCCAAGCCTTAACTCCGGCTCAACCTGCCTTCAATCAACCCAGCCAACTCCTGAATTATCTACCGCCTTCGAGTTATCTCGTTGCCAATGGGATGAATCTCCAGAAATTAGCAGAGCAGGTGGAACGGGAAACCGCAGGTTACGGTTTACTCTCTCAGTTACTGGCACAACCCTTAATGGATTTAGTGGTTCCATGGGGATTAGATTTAAGAAAAGATATTTTACCTTTGATGCAGGGAGAATATGCGATCGCCCTATTGCCTACCGATCCCACCCAATCTCCTGACTGGGTAATCATTACAGAACACTCGAAGACAGAACCCAGCTTAATTACCCAATTAGATGCGATCGCCACTCAACAAGGTTATACTACTGGAACCTTTTCTCTGGACAATCAAACCCTCGTCGCCTGGACTCAATTAACCGCCAATCCCACTCAGAAGCCGGGAAAAAAGAATACTCGATCATTACAAGCCAAAGTTCAAGGGGTACATACGATCATCGACCAATACGAAATCATTACCTCCTCCATCGCCGCCATGGATGCCGTGTTAGCAGCTAAAACCGGCTCTTCCCTCTGGAATGATTCCCTATTTCAAAACAGTATTGCGCCCCTGAGTACCCCCAATGATGGCTATCTCTTCCTCAATTGGCGATCGGCTCAAAAACCTCTGGAACGTCAAATTCCTCTCTTGAAGCTAGTAGAATTAGCCACCAAGACCCTCTTTGACCCCCTAGAAACCGTCACTATCGCCAGCTATGGCAACACCTCTCAACAGCGCCAAACCAATCTATTCTTCCAATATCACCCAAAAGATCATTAATCTGCTCAGGAGGAGGTCAATTCATCAATAACCCTCTCAAAAGCCTGCCAAGATTGGGCTGTTACCGCTTGAGTCAAGAGTTCTCCCAGCAATTCTAGATCATTGATCTTCCTCACTTGCTCTGCTAATCTCGCCGACCTATCCCCAAAACGGACTTCCAGGATGCGGAGGATAGCCTCTTGTTGTCCCTGTTGTCGTCCTTCTTCTCTTCCTTCTTCTCGTCCTCTCTCCATTCCCAATCGTTCAATACTGGTAATGTAAGGCATAGCTCTCTCCCTTTCTAAAGTTTCAATCTCCGTCCACAAACGCTGCTCTTCCCGCTCTGGAAGCTCAATGAGCCAGTCGATTAACCGGAATAGCTCGACAATATCTTGGCGAGATAGTCCTCGTTGATAGAGACTTTTGACCAATGCGAGTTTATTGTCATAGCCAGTTTCTGGATTTTGACCCAGACTCTGTGCTGCTCTATGGGCCTGAACCAGTGCAGCAAACGGATTAGGATCGTTTTCTAGCTCACTGATATTGTAATCAAGGAGCTTGACTATAGGAAAGGCTAAGATAGAGTGACACCCCCACAATTCTCGCTCATAGCGATGGGGCCGCCAGGATGAGCGATCGTCTGCTAAAACCGCTAAACTAGCTATGCTACGACGATAGGTGTCGAAGATGCGGCTATTGTAAATATACATTCGCTCGGCAAATTCTGATTGGGGTTGCGACTGCACTTCGATGTGCAACAAAACCCAGGTTTCTTCGCCATTACACCGCCAGACTTTGACCAGTTTATCAGCTTCTCGTCGTCCGGTTTCGGTTTCGCGCTTAATTTTCTGGAGTTCGGTATCGAGAAATTCAAAGTCTCTCTCCCAGGCGATATCTGCTGCAATCACTGGAAAGAAAAAGCACATAAAATCATGAAAGTACAGTGATATAGCCTCTTTCCACGGCGAGTCATAATCCGTCATTCCCAATCCTCTTCATCATTGATTTGATTCTGATAGGCGATCGCTCCTACTCTTCTGACTTCAGTCAAAATCATTCCGTCTTCTCTAGCAAAATTGGATCAACAGTAATTTGCAGTTTCGCATTACTGACTACTGCCCTTTGACCACTGATCGCTGGCTCAAATTTCCAGGTTTGAACATTTACCAAACACTTAACCAAACTTTCATAAGTACGACTTTCTTCCCTCCCCTCTAAAATCTGAGTATACTCTGCCATAATCTCCCCTTTTTCATCAATAGTGACTAACAGCGTTACCGCTTGACCAAAATATTCACGAGTATTAGTCTCTAGGGGACAAATAGAAGAATTAGCCTCTAAAATAATGGGATTTTTATCATCTAAAATTGCCTTTGACCATTGATCAGGAATATCTTTTTGTTCAGACACTGGTGGCGGTTCTATCGCTAACAAACGAGGAGAAAATTGCGCCGGTTTAATCTCCGTAACATCTGGTAATTCTTCTGAAGAAACTGCCGTTTTAGGCGGTAAATCATTAGCAGAAGATTCTGAAGGAGGGGAAGAAGAGGGAGAACGCACGTCAACTTCCTCTAAATCTGGTTCTCTTGAAGGACGGGGAACGATGCTCTGAGCAGGAACGGGAGATAGCTGAGTTTCTGGAGTTGGTGTTGGCTCAGGAGTCGGAGTTGGTTGAGCAAAGTCTATTTCTGGTTCTGGAGTTAAGGTGGGTTCAGGAACAGGAATGGGACTAAGATTGGGTGAAGTAATCATTTCTGGGACTTGGGTTTCAGGTGGTAACTGCACAGGGGATAATGGAGCGGGTTGAGGCGTAGAAATCTTGGCTGGAGGATTGGGATTTTCAGGTGGAGAAGCAGTCGGCTGAGTTGATGTTTTTTGCGCAATGATTTCTATCGGTATAAAAGCGGTGGGATCTGGCTCCCTACTCTTTAAGCGAGACCAAGGCATAATCAGCCACAAAGCGACTCCATGAAGTAGAATGGATAAGCAAAGTAAACTTAACCAAAATAGAGGGGAATGGGGTAATTCTTGGTCAGAATGTCTAGAATAGGAGAACATGGGAATCGGTAATGGGGAATTTTTGCAATGCTTAACTACTGAGGGATAGGGGGAAAAGTGATGGTTACGGTTGTACCTTGATCGACCTGAGATTCTATTTTAATGCTGCCGTGATGATGATCGACGATCGCCTTAGCAATCGCTAATCCTAATCCCGATCCAGTGGTGAGATGATCCTCGGCATCTTTTCCCTCACGATGACGAGAGGGATCAACGCGATAAAACCGATCAAATACATAGGGTAACTCTTTTTTAGGAATTCCTATTCCTGTGTCTTTTACTTGGATTTGAATACCCGCTGGAGAAGATTTAAGACTCAGGCGGTATAAACTGATGGCAACGGTTCCTCCAGGGGGAGTGTACTGCAATCCATTGCTGACTATATTCGTGAATAGACGGCTAATTTGATTCCAGTCTCCTCGGATAGTAAAGGGATCTGGATCGGAGGAACTTTCAGGAAGAGATTCTATATTCAATAATAAGTTGATCTGGAGCGATCGCGCCGTTAATTGTTGCTCTTCAATCACTTCCATCACCAAGGCATCTAAAGGGACAGACTGCCATTCTTGTACTATGATCCCACTATCTTGTCTGGCTAAAAATAATAGATCATTGACTAACTTTCCCATGCGACGAGTTAAGCGTTCAATAACTTGTAAATATTGATAGTGTTGAGGATCTAGGGTGGGATCAGCTAACGCTACTTGCACATTGGTTTGAATCGTAGCCAGGGGATTTCTTAATTCATGGGAAGCATCCGAGGTAAATTGCTTGAGCTTCAGATAACTAATGATGACTGGTTCCATTGCTAAACCGGACAAAAACCAACCGATCGCTCCTACTGCAATTAAGGTTAAACTGACTACAGCCCCTAAATCAACCATTAACTGCCGCGTTGGTTTAGTTACTTCAAACCAGGGGTGGCTCACCCGTAAATATCCGAGCACTTCTCGTCCGATTTGCACCCGATCGGTGACTTGACGTAATAACAAATCCGAGTTACTCTCATCCCAGATTTGTCCTGGTGAACGCCGTATCCGCACCGTTTCTCCCATCAGATGAGGATGGAGAGGTAAATCTAAGGGAATAGTCCAAGTAGACCACAGTAACTCCCCTGTAGGACTAAACCATTCTAGATCAATGCGATCATCTTCCGTCGGTTCCCCATGGTTTTGAAAACTTGCTTCCAGATTAATCTGAAAATGAGGAGACTGACGGTTAGCATTTTGTACCGAATCAAAAACGAGCGATCGCTCCACCACTTCCACCACATGATCAAGAGTATCATCAATCCGCTCAATTAAAGTCGCCCGCACATACCCATAAATCCCCCCCGCCAAGCACAATAGCAGCACCGCAGTCAGGGCAGTATACCATAAAGCTAAACGACATCGAGTCGCTTGAAACATAAACCCTCAAAATCCATAACTTAATTAATTATAGGATGGTAAAGTGAGAGTGAACTTTTCCTCCCTACGCCCCAACTTATGTTTGAATCTCTCTTTACTACCCATACCCAACCCAGCACTATTAACCCTCTACGCCCTCGTAAAGGAGTGATTATTGGAGCCGGACAAGTCGGTTTAGCTTGCGCCTATTCTCTGATCATTCAAGACTGTTTTGATGAACTGATTTTACAAGATCTCGCCCAAGAAAAAACAGAAGGGGAAGTGATGGATCTCATGCAGGGAATGGCCTTTATTGCCCCCACTTTAGTTCAATCGGGAACTGTGGCCGATCTGGGCGCAGATGCAGATATCGTCATCATCACGGCTGGTGCTAGTCAAAAACCAGGAGAAAGTCGATTAAGCTTAGTTGAACGCAATGTGGCCATTTTTCAAACCTTAATTGGCCAAGTAAAAGAATACTGTCCCAACGCCATTTTACTCATTGTCAGCAACCCTGTAGACATTATGACCTATGTGAGTTGGAAGCTTTCTGGATTTCCCAGTTCTAGAGTATTCGGCTCAGGGACTGTGCTAGATACGGCTCGATTTCGCGCTCTACTTTCTCAACAACTTAAGGTTGATCCTCGTAGTATCCATGCGTACATCATTGGAGAACATGGAGATAGCGAACTGCCAGTGTGGAGCGGAGTCAATGTTGCCGGGATGAAACTCTGTGAGGGGAATTGGCAAGGCTCTCCTAGGAGTGATGATCCAGAATTGCAGGCGATTTTTGACCAAGTGAAAAATGCTGCCTATGAAATTATCCGGCGTAAAGGCTATACTTCTTATGCGATCGGATTAGCCGTGACCGATATTGTCAAAGCCATTCTGCGCAATCAGCGTCGGATTATGACGGTGAGCAGTCTGATTAGTGGGTTATATGACTTACCGGAACTGTGTATTAGTTTACCGAGTTTAGTCGATCGCCAGGGGGTAAGCAAGGTGATTAATTTATCTTTAAATCAGACGGAGACTCAACAACTCCAGCACTCAGGGAAGATACTGCAAGAGATAATTACTCAACTGAAATGGGAATAGAGGGGTATCCTCAAAGCAGAAAAACAAGAGCAAGATTTCATCACTTGATACAAAAGGCGATCCTCCTGAGGAGTCGCTGCGCGATCACCAGATTGTGATAAGGTCATTACATATTAGCTCCGAGTCCCCATTATTCCAGAATATGACCTCCTCCAGACTTAGTGGTCTCCTACTCCATCCCACCTCCTTTCCCAGTCGATTTGGTATTGGAGATTTAGGCCACGAAGCATATCGCTTTGTTGACTTTCTTGCCCACACCCACCAGCGACTCTGGCAAGTCCTCCCCCTAGGGCCCACCGGTTTTGGTAACTCCCCCTATATGTGCTACTCTGCCATGGCAGGCAATCCTCTGCTCATTAGTCCTGACCAACTCAAACACAAAGGTCTCCTGCAAGAAGAAGATTTTGTCAACTTACCAGAATTCCCCTTAGACTGGGTAGACTTTAACCAACTGATTCCCCTCAAAACCGCCCTGCTCGAAAAAGCTTGCCAGAACTTTCAAGCCCTTCTGGATGCCGAGGAACCTACCGAGATGCGAACTGCCTTTGAGGAATTTTGCCAGGAAAAAGCCCATTGGCTGGATGACTACACTCTGTATATGGCCCTGAAGGATGATCAAGAAGGAAAACCCTGGCATCAATGGGACGAAGAACTGGTACACCGAGAACCCCAAGCCCTGAAAGAATGCCAAGAGAGGTTAAAGGATCGGATTTTTTATCATCAATTTACCCAGTTTGAATTTTTTCAGCAATGGCAAACCTTAAAAGCCTATGCTAATGAGCGTCGTGTGGAGATTATTGGGGATATTCCTATTTATGTTGCCCATGATAGTGCAGATGTTTGGGCCAATCGCCGGAATTTCCGGATTGATGCGGAAACGGGAGAGCCAGAATTAATGGCAGGTGTACCCCCCGACTATTTTAGTGAAACGGGTCAGTTATGGGGCAATCCTGTCTATGACTGGGAGTATTTGGAGAAAACAGATTTTAAGTGGTGGATTAATCGCTTCCAGACGATGTTAGATTATGTGGACTGGATTCGGATCGATCATTTTCGAGGCTTTGAGTCTTTTTGGGCGGTTCCTCAAGGGGAGGAGACGGCAATTAATGGGGAATGGCTCCCCACGCCAGGGGCAGCGTTTTTTGAAAAGTTACAGCAGACCCTAGGGAAATTGCCTGTATTGGCAGAAGATTTGGGGGTGATTACTCCTGAAGTGGAGGCTCTGCGCGATCGCTTTGAATTTCCGGGGATGAAAGTCTTACATTTTGCCTTTGGCTCAGACCGAGGTAATCCCTTTTTGCCCTATAATCTGCCGCGCAATTGTTTGATTTATACCGGCACTCACGATAACAATACCACCTTGGGATGGTTTGAAAAGGACTTAGCCGATTGGGAATCAGAACGGGTGGTGGAGTATTTGGGTCATCTCAGTCCTGACGGTATTCACTGGGATTTAATCCGCTTGGCCTTTGCTTCGGTCGCCAATTGGGCGATTATTCCCATGCAGGACTTACTCGGCTTAGATGAGCGGGCCCGCATGAATACGCCTGGTCAGGGAGAAGGAAATTGGGGCTGGCGCTATCGCGAGGAGTCCATTAGTGATTGGTTACGCGATCGCCTCCAACACCTCACCGATGTCTATGGTCGCGGGATTAACCCCATCTGAGCCTTAGTGAGCCTTAGCCGTAAAGATCACCTCTTCTACGGCCCCTAACTCTCCCAGTTGTTTGGCTTTCCCTTCATTGAGCGCCACAGAAACTCCCCCCGCATTTCCAGTAAGAATAATCAGCTTTTGATTGGCTACCCACGTTTGTTCCGTGCCTTCCTTTAAGGTGCCTTCAAAGGCGGTTTCGCCATCGGCTTCGATCCGTACCCAAGAAGCGTCGCTCACCATCAGGCTCACCCGCACGGGTTCTGGATTCTCGGTGAGAGGCGTTTTAGCCAAGACAGGAGCAGGGGATTGTGGTGAGGGCAAGGGCAAGGGGGCGATCGCCGCTACTGTTGTCGAAGGAGACTGTTGCACCAAATAACCCACCGACGATCCGAAGGAACGCTCCATCCACGAGGATAACCCATTGACCGAGGCAAAAATAATCCCCACATAGAGAAGATAAAGATGAACCGGGCGCAATTGAAAACTCGGTAAACGCATCCAAGACTGATCCAGGAAACTAAACCGCGACAGACAAGGAAAGGGACGGGCAAAGGATTCTCCATCCAGCCCCAAGAGATCCCCATAGCGTTTCAAAAAGTAATGAACATAAACCGGTTCCGGCAACTGTTCTAAGCGTCCTTCCTCGATCGCCACCAGCAAGCGCTGGCGAATCCGTAGCTTAGTGGCCACATACTCTAGGGTTAAACCCTGTTCCTGGCGCAGTTGGCGCAGTTGAGATCCCAGGGTAGCCAGAATCTCCTCTAATTGCTCAAACTCATATACAGAGGATACAGTTATCTGCCGTCTTTTCATCGATTACACTCCTTCACCACCGATATTTCTTCTACCACAGTTTTTCTTTAAGGTCTCCACTTCTCTAGACTGAAGCGATCGATATTTCCCTGCCGGTACTGTATGCAGTTGAATTGAGCCGATCGCGATTCGATGGAGGCGAATCACCGGATATCCTAAAATTTCAGCCACTTTACGGATTTGTCGATTGCGGCCTTCCCGCAGCACAATCTCTAGTAAGGTGCTTTGATGCCCCACCGCAATCCGTCGCACTTCGGCTGGGAGGGTTTGAATGCCTTCATACTCGACCCCCTTTCTCCAGTGATCCAAAACAGAAAGTTCGGGATTTCCCGCTACCCAAACTCGATAGGTTTTAGGAATACCGTGACGAGGATGGGTGAGGTGAAAGGTTAAATCGCCATCATTGGTAAGCAAAAGTGCGCCCGTCGAGTCCGCATCCAATCGCCCGATCGGATGAAGACCCATGCCTGAACGTAAGGAGGAAGGCAGAAGGTCTAGAACCGTTGGCCGACCTTGAGGATCGACACAGGTGGAGACTACTCCTAGGGGTTTATGGAGCAATAGGTATAGCTGTTGGGGACGTAGGGTAGGGGGGAGGAGGCGACCATCGACTTCAATGCGATCGCGATTCGGATTGGCTTTTTGCCCCAATCGATTCACCACAGCTCCATTGATCCGGACTCGACCTTCCTGGATCAACACCTCAGCTTGTCGCCGCGAGGCCACTCCCCAACGAGACAATATTTTTTGGACTCGCTCATCCGTGGGCGGACTATCGAAATCAACCTCCATCATCGTTAGTCGTTCTCAACCAGGTCTACTTGGGGTTTAGGGGTTCTCGAAGAACCAAAAGAACATTTGACTCTCCAGGTCGCTCCCTGGAGGAATCTTTACAAATCTTACAAGAAGTTGCCCAATCTGGGAGTCAAGTTTTCGCCAATTCTGCCGAGGGCGATCGCGGTAAACTGATTTGAATCCATGCTCCCCCTAGGTCTGGATGATTGCTGGCTGTGACCCATCCTTGGTGAGCCTCCACAATTTGCCGTACAATTGCTAACCCTAGACCACTACTATGAGTAGGCATAACAGCCGGGTTCGCCTGAATCGTACCCGAAAAGGAAGTTCCTGACAATCCTCTGGCTCTGGAAGGCTCTCCCCGATAAAATCGCTCAAACACATAGGGTAAATCAGCCTCTGGGAAACCCATCCCTGAGTCAATCACTTCTAGATGCACGGAGTTGTGAGTATCAGAAGGATTGGTTTCCACGGAAGTCAGACCCAGTTTAACCCAAATTTGGCCGGCGAGGGGACTGTATTTGATACTGTTATCTAAAAGGTTAATCAGTACACGGCATAATCGGTGTTCGTCTCCCTGCATCAATAGGCGTTCTGGGCCCTGGTAGTGCAGTTGGAGTTGTTTTTGGCGTGCTAGGGGTTCGAGGCTCATCCAAGCAGCGCGAATGAGTTCTGGCAGGTTGATCGCTTTATAGTTTAAGGTATGGGCTGAACCTCGTTCTAGCTGGCTGAGATCGAGGAGGACTTGCACAATATCGCTCAGGCGGATTACTTCTGAGAGGAGTCGGTCAATCCAGTTGCGGAGGGGAGGATCTAGGCGTGATTGTAGGGTTTCGGCCACTAGGCGAATGGAGGTGAGAGGGGTTTTTAGTTCGTGAGCGACATCAGAAAAGGCGCGATCGCGTTGGTTAGTGAGAGTGACCACTTCTTGACGATTTTCGAGAAAGACTCCCACCCGCCCTTCTGAGAGGGGAAAACTGTAGGCTCTGAGGGGAATTTTGGGTTTGGGCGATCGCCTCAGTTCTTGAGCCTCTAAGGTGGGGGCAATCGGCTGAAAGTTCCATTGTTTTTCTCTGGGTTTCTGGCTAGTGCGCGTTTCCTCAATCAGTTCGTCTAGCTCGTAGGAGCGCATCACTTCTAGTAACAGGCGGGGGGTATCTAAAGGCCGAGGCGTGATGCCAAACAGTTGATAGGCAGTGGGGTTACACCAAATCAGTTGGTTTTGATCGTCTACTTGGAGGTATCCGATCGGAGCCGATTGCAGAATGGACTGCCAGTGGTTGATTTCCTCTTGCCGTTGCTGATGGGCGTGGCGCTGCTGGGCGATCGCCCGCAATAAACGACTAGAGAACGAGCGATAGAGTCCAGAGTAAGCAGGCAGTTCTGGCAGAAATCGTTGCACTTCCCATTCCAGACGAACTCGAAACCCCAAACAGAGGAGCAACCCTATCCCTAACCCGACTAAGAATGCCAACAGCTCTACAATCACATAACTTCTGGTCAATCACCCTATTTCTCTATATTATTATCCCCCTACCGATCCTTTTTTGGTGATGCTCTTTAGCTAAACCGATATCCAAATCCCCGCACCGTTAGTAAATATTCCGGGTGACTCGGATCAAGTTCTAATTTTTCTCGCAGCCAGCGAATATGAACATCCACGGTTTTGGTGTCTCCCATAAAATCTGGTTCCCAAACCCGTTCAATTAATTGTTCCCGTGACCACACGCGGCGCGGATGATTCATGAATAATTCCAGGAGGCGGAATTCTTTGGGAGAGAGATTGATTTCTGAGCCGCGCACCATCACTCGGCATTCTTGGGGAAATAGGGTAATGTCTTTGAATCTTAAGACCGAAGGGGGGGTTTGGGGCATGGGGTAGCGATTGCGACGGAGGAGAGCACGTACACGGGCAACCAGTTCTCGGACTCCAAAGGGTTTGGTGAGATAATCATCTGCACCGACTTCTAAGCCAACCACGCGATCAGTTTCTGAGCCTTTGGCACTGAGGATTAAAATCGGTACGGTGTAGCCTTTTTGGCGTAGCCAGCGGCATAAGTCCAGTCCATTGATAGAAGGGAGCATCAGATCTAGGACGATCGCATCGATGTGGTCGAGATGGCGATACTCCTGATGAGTTGCATCGCGAACACCTCTGTCTTCATGATGATGGAATAATTCTACAATTCCTCGACCGTCTTCTGCGGCAATTACTTCAAATCCTTCATCCCGTAAAGATAGGGCTACGGTTTCTCGAATCAATTCTTCATCTTCTACGACCAATACTCGTCCTAGAGTCAGTTGAGGATTGGTTGGTGTGGGTTCTGCCGATAGTGTGAATACCATAACTGGCTTGACTCGCTGCTATTCTTGCCATGCCTAATCTTACCAGCAGTTGGCATAAATTATCCTATTTTTTTCTGTAATTTTATGATTTCTTCGTCTATATTTAATCTATATTATTTCCCTGTTTCAATCTATAGAGCCTCTCCAATCATCAGAGTTTAGTTATATTCGCGTGGCGATCGCTGTTGTTTGACCTCTTATTCAAGAAACTAGCTACGAATTTGAATAGGCATCAGTAAACAGGTCATTTTCACTCCGCCTAAAGGAGATAGAACTACCGGCTTATCAGCAGTATTTAATTGAATTTCCAACTCTTGAGAAGGAATAGCTTTGAGAGCCTCTAAAAAGTATTTTACATTAAAAGCAATTTGCAGATCTTCTCCAGAAATGGTAGCAGCAATTGACTCCGTAGCTGAACCAACGTCAGCAGCTTCTACCGAGAGAATCACCAACTGTGCCTCGGAATCTATCTTGAGCATCACCACATGATTTTTCTGATCTGCTAAAATGGCGATTCGTTCGACTGAACTAAGGAGTTGACGACGATCTAAAGTGATTTGCCGCTCAAATTTTTGGGGGATCAGTTGTGCATAGGCAGGATATTGACCTTCTAACGTTCGGCTAGTTAAGCGACAGGAAGGTAAATTGAAAACGACTTGACCTTCTTCTACAGTTACTTCCAAGGTAGTTTCTTCTTTCTGCATAGCAATGAGGCGTTCAATTTCCCGCAGTGCTCTACCGGGAACAGTTACTTCCAGGGGTAAGTCGGGATTGGGAGTCGAGGTGGCTTGGAAACCCGTCTTTGTTTCATCGCTGGTGTCTGTGTTGGTAGTGACGACAGCAAGACGATGACCATCGGTAGCCGCAAATTCTAAGGTGTCTTCTCCAATGGTGAGGTGAACTCCGGTGAGAACTTGTTTGGTTTCATCTAAGCTGGTGGCAAATAAACATCCTCGGAGTCCGTCTAAAATGGCCATGGAAGGGAGTATGAGGGTTTCTCCTCTGGTAATAGCAGGGAGTTCGGGATAGTCTTCTGAATCGAGTCCCCGGAGTTGATATCGTCCACAGGTGCAGGTGATGGTAACGTTAGGAGCGAGTCCTCCGGTTGTGTCAGAGTCGGTTTCGAGGGTGAGTTCTCCGGGCGGGAGTCGGGAGATCATGTCGTTGAGGAGTTTGGCGGGAAGAGCGAGGTTTCCTGGTTCTTCGATGGTGGCACTGAAGTGGGTTTGAATGCTGAGACTGAGGTCAAAGGCGGTGAGACTGATTTGTTGTTGTTCGCGATCAGCAATAAAATGAACGTTGCTGAGGATTGGTTGAGCCGGACGAGAGGGAATGGCCCGACTGACGAGGGAGAGATTGGTACTGAGGTCGCTTTGGCTACAAACCAGTTTCATGATCGGAGATAGTTTCTAGGAAGTCTGAATCTAGTTTACAGGGACTGGGGCAGGGTGACGATCGCCTTGGTTCCGATTCCGGGTTGGGACGATAGGGTAATGGTTCCCTGATGACAGTCTACGGCGTGTTTGACGATGGAGAGTCCTAGACCTGTGCCTTTGATGGAACCAACATTCGACCCTCGTTCAAATTGCTGAAATACTTTGGTTTGATAGTCTGGGGGAAATCCAATCCCTTGGTCTTCTAGCTGAAAAGTTACTTGAGTTCGATCTAGGGAGATCTCTAGGGTAATGGCTCCTCCGTGAGGGGAGTATTTAATCGCATTAGACAGGAGATTTCCGAGGATGTGATAGAGTAATTTCGGGTCACATTTCATCAAAATTTGCGGTTGTGTCGTGGTGAAGATGAGTTGATGGGCGGGAGTGGCGATCGCTTCAAATTCTTGGATCAGTTTTTTGCTAAAGTTGACCACATCAATGGTTTCAAGATTAAACCCTAGTTGACCCATGTCGGCTTGATTTAAGGTGAAAATTTCTTCTAGTAAGGTGTTCATGTTTTTGACTGAAGAGCGAATCCAGTCGAGATGTTTTTGTTTCTTTTCTTCTGAGAGTTTATCTCCATAGTCTTTGAGCATTTCTGCTGACACTTGAATGGTGGTCAGGGGATTTTTTAAGTCATGGGATGTCATGGATAGACACCTAGATTTCTCTTCATTTTTGGCCTTGGCGATCGCCAGAGATTGACGTAAATCCCGATCTTCTTGCCATTTCTTCAAAGCCATTTTAATCGTAGCATAAAGCTCCCGTTCTTTATAGGGCTTCAGTAAATATCCATAATAATTAGTATTTTCTGCCCTGACTAAGGTGGCATCATCTGCGTAAGCTGTCAAGTAAATAATTGGTAGACTTTGAATTTCGTTGATTTTTTGGGCAGCTTCAATGCCATCTATAGCTCCTTCTAATACAATATCCATTAAAATCAAATCAGTCAGTTGTTCTCGCACCCGCTCAATCGCTGCTTCCCCTGAAGAGACGATATCTACCACTTGATACCCTAGCTTTTTGAGCTTTCTTGCTAGACCTTTACCGATGAGTAATTCATCTTCTACAATTAAGATTTTGATCTCTGCCATCGTTACCACCTCCGCAGATATTTCAGTTCAGAAAATTGCAGTCTTATATGAGTTCCTGATCCTGGGATAATTTCTGGTTTAGTTTTGAGTTGTTCTGCCAGGGTACAGACTAATTCTAATCCCATTGTATCCACTTGCGAAATATCAAGATCTAAAGATAAACCAATTCCGTTATCTTTTACTTCTAGAGTAATAATCTGCTCCGAAGATTGAGTTAAAGAAACCCAAATTTTTCCTTTAAATTCAGTGGGTTTTTTGGGGAAAGCGTGTTTGAGACAATTCGAGACTAATTCATTGACGATCAAACCACAGGGATTAGCAGTTTCAATATTTAAATCAACCGGATTTAGGGATAAAATTAACTCAATATCCTGTTCTTGAATTTGATAGGAATCAAACAATCCTTCAATGAGCGATCGCAAATAATCATCAAACTTAATCCGGTCAAGATTAGTAGTTTTATAAAGTTTTTCATGGATTAAAGACATGGAATAGATCCGATTTTGGCTTTCTGACAAAATTCGTACCAAATGAGGATCATCTAGATAATCTGCCTGTAATTCTAGTAAATTGGAGACTACCATCAAGTTGTTTTTAACACGATGGTGAATCTCCTTCAGTAGAATTTCTTTTTCCTTTAAAGAAGCCTTAAGCTTTTCCTCAGCCTGCTTGCGATCGCTAATTTCTTCAAACACCACAATATAATAATGATTCTCCCCTGAACTCTTCCGAACCAAAGAAATAGTCACATGGGCCCAGACAATTCTACTATCTTTACAAAGATAGCGACTTTCCAACAAACAACTAGGCTGATTCCCCTCCGAAATTCCCTGGATAACACTCAGAAACTTTGACAAATCCTCTGGATAAGTAATGTCTGAAAAAATGCAGGATAACATCTCTCGCCGACTATAGCCCAGCAGATCGCAAAACTTCTGATTAATCCGAAAAAAATTCCCATCCAAAGTCAAAATTGCCATCCCCACAGCCACCTGCTCAAAAATAGCTCGAAACCGCTCCTCACTTTCTCGCAAAGCCTCTTCTGCTTTCTTACGCTCAGAAACATCTCGAAAAATAGCACAATTATACTCTTTACCATTAAACTCCAAATAACTCATCCGCACTTCCACCGGAATCGCCACTCTTCTTTGAGTCCAAAACACTGATTCAAACATCAAAGATTTGCCCTGACGCAAGGCTTGCCAATGGGCCATCCAAGTCGCCGCAGAATAAGACCAATCAATCTGATAAAATTTCAACGATAACAGTCGCGATCGCTCATATCCCAACGTGCGGCAAGCCGCCTCATTCACATAAAACAACTGACCCTCTGGAGAAATCAACAAAACCCCATCCCCCATCCGATTTAAAGTAAATTCAGTTAACTGCAACTGCTCCTCAATTTCCTGACGTTCCGTAATATCTTCGTAAGTCCGCAGAATCCCCACCACTTGAGAATCTAAATCATGCAGCGGAATTGTATTCGTATCCATCCACAACCTCTTCCCATCCGCCTGTTGCCGCGTTTCCACCCGATGATATTCCGGCTGATTTAAACTCATCACCCGCCTATCCCCTTCACGATACAGATCAGCCTCTGCCAGCGTCCAAAACAAATCATAATCCGTTTTTCCCACAATCTCCTCTGGAGTGGCCAACCCAGCCCACTGAGAAAAATTACGATTACACCCCAAATAAACCGAATTAAAATCCTTCCACACAATAAACTGCGGAATACTATCCATCACCAACTGCAACAACTGCTTAGAGCGACGCAACTGCTCCTGAGTCTCCTGACGATCCTTAATTTCCTGGCGCAACTGAGCCGTGCGCTCCTGCACCCGGTGCTCCAATTCTTCATTAAACCGCTGCAAAGCTGCTGTGCGTTGCTCCACAATGATTTCCAACTGCTCTCGAATCTCTTGGAGTTGCCACTGGCTCTCCTTGTATTCGGTAATCTCTCGCGCTACCCAAACCACAGTAGTCGATGAAATCGGCGAAATATAACCACTAAACCACAAATCCCGATTTCCCTGGGGCAAACTATACTCAAATGTAATGGGATGCTGCAATGCGAGGGATTTGTTGATGTGGGTGACAAACTGCTCGTGGTGCTCCTGATCCCACAGTGCCTCCAGCGTCTTAGAGACAATATCCCATTGAGGATGGGCAAACACCATGGGATGGGTGGGAATCACTTCTACTTCTCGAAGTGAGGCATCCAACACCAATATGACATCCTGCATCGCCTCAAAAATTGCCTGCACCGTAGCTTCCTCTTCCCCTAAAGACGGAGGCTGGCGCAATCTGGCATTTTCTTGCTCCAACTCCTTCACCCGTTGCTGTAACTGCTCCATTTCCTCCCGCCACTGATCCACTGATTATTCCCTCTCCAGAACACTATCACTGCTAGTACGGGCGGGTTTTCCCTACGGGAATATGAATGAAACCCACCTCTATTTATATCTTGACATCCCATCCTAGTGATAGGACTCACACTGGAGACTTTGGCGCAGTCACTGGGGTGATCGAGTAACTATCACTGGCTGGCGCTTTCCGCTATCACTGAGATTTTTTTCTGCGTCGGTGATAGTTAAAGTTATAGAGTTCAAGCGAGATTCATGCTATTTTCGATTCATCCTCATCAATCCCGAGTGGTTAAATTTCCTGTACCAGGAGGGCCTTTTGATGTGATTTCTGGGGGACGCTCAATACTTTTTTCTTCCCATCCTCCTCTGGTGTTGGTGGTGGAGCCAGATCCTGATGTGCGAGTGCAAATCTGTGCTTTGCTTGATGATCAAGGATATGCGATCGCCCAAGCTCACTCCAGCGCCCAAGCCTTACAGGTGGCTGAGGAACTTTTGCCTGATGTGGTGTTACTGGATGGTTCTCTCTCGGAGCCAGATAGCCTTACCTGTAGTCAAGAGCTACAAAATCTGGGGTATCCTCATTCATGTCGGACGCAGTCCGAAACTGCTCAAGGGTGTCCTGGGATTTTTCTGATGCATCCTCTAGAGGATCAAGTGTGGGTGAATCAGGCTTTGAATTTGGGGGTTATTGATATTATTCCCAAACCGATTTATGGTGCTCTGTTGATTGGGCGGGTAAAACGCTGGTGGGAAACTAGGCAACAATTTCAACAACTGGCGCAGGCGAATCAGGAGTTACAACGGTTAGCGGGTATTGATCGACTGACGCAGTTAGCTAACCGCCATTATTTTGATGAAGTTTTGGAGCGGGAGGTGCGCCAGATGAAGCGGGGGGGGACTCCTTTATCTTTGATTTTTGGAGATGTGGATTATTTTAAGCTTTATAACGATTGTTATGGCCATTTGCAGGGGGATTGGTGCTTGCAGCAAATTGCTCAGGGGATTCAGAGGGCGGTGCGTCGTCCTCAAGATTTGGTGGCTCGCTATGGGGGGGAGGAGTTTGCGGTGATTTTACCGCAAACGGATGCGGCGGGGGCGATCGCTGTTGCCAAGAATATCCGTCGCCAGATTCAACAACTTCAGATTCCCCATGCTCAGTCTGAGGTGAGCCAGTATATTACGGTGAGCTTGGGGATTGCCTGTGCTTTCCCGGAGGATAATTGTTCGGCAGGCCAACTGATTCTGGCGGCTGATCGCGGATTATATCGTGCTAAGGAGCAAGGACGCGATCGCCTAGAGCCATTAGACAATCCCTCTGAAGACTCTCTCTGTGGTAGTTCCTAAGACTCCCCTAGCGGTTGATAAATGATCACAAATACGGAAGTATATCCATGGAGAAAGGTATTGCCTCCCACGGGGCCAATTTCACCATGACAGAAAAATCCACTCAGGGGAATTGAGGGTAAATATCTGTGGAACAATCCCGAATCAACGTTGGGCCGATCGTAGAGTTGCTCTCCTCGGCCCAAGCATGTAAACATCAGTGCGCCTGCTGTTGCTAGAGTTGAGGTGGGACACCCTACCCTCTTGTCTGTTTTCGGACTGCGTCCGACATGAATGCGATCTATTTGCTGTCGATATTTCTCCAGCAATCCGGTGAGTTCTTGTGCGGAGGCGAGGGCATCTCTGAGGTGAAATTGGATACGCCCACCGATGCGGACTCGTTCGGCGATCGCCAGTGCACCCATCCGGGGATCAATGCCTAACAAATTGCGAATCAAAAAATCTTCTGGTTCCAGTCGAGTCTTAAAACTATTGCCTGCTACCCCCACAAACAGGGAATCTTGGGCTAACTTCCGGTCTTCTTCACTCAACCGGGCGACGGTTTCTCGCAATATTTCTAGGGGGACTCCGGTTTTTCCTCCTCGCAGTCCTGTCTCGTCTTGCTCTTGTAATTCCATTACTATATTTCGTTCTGCTTGGGTAATCTGATACACTGAGCCGATGGGACGACAGCCCTGGGCGACGATTGCGTCTATCTGAATCCGACCCGCCAGTGCCACTCCGACGACTCCTTCTGTGTACATTTCGTAGTTATAAAATAGGCTACTGCCTTGGCGTACTGGTGTAGAACTGGCTAATCCTCCGGCTTTGATGCTTTCCGGATAGGCAAAATCTAATCCCTGGAGTAAGTCATTGAGTCCGGGTGACATGGGATCGGCTAAGAGGATAAAGTGGGGGCGAGTTGCTGTTGAGACTCCTACCAAATTCACCCAGCGATCGGGGGAAGCATCTAGATCCGGCAATTCCTCAGTATCAATGTAAAAAGTGGTTACCTCTACTTCGGGTAACCAGGCCAGGGTTATACTCAGGGCGGGTTGATCTTCACATTCTTTAGCCGTCTCTGGATCGATCATGCCGATAATGCCCCCGCCACCACATCCGATCAGGTGGGGAGTATGGAGCTGCTCTTGTAACAAGGGCATTAACCGGGAATATTCACTCTGAAAGGCAGACGAGATAAATACAAATCCAAGTGAGGCAGGTTCTGGATTTTGTTGATGGACTGCTGTCACGACTTCGGCGATCGCGGATTCTAGAGACGGACGGGTCGATAAGGCATTTGCCCACTGCATCGGCTCCAATCTTCAACTCCCCCTTTGTCTAAACATAATTTATATTATATTCTCGAACTGCTTCTTTCCTATTCAGGTCGAACGCAGTCCGTTCAGGTCGGACGCAGTCCGAAAAAAAAATTACCGGCAACTTCTATAATGGTGCTCAAGTTCCGTTATCACTACCCTAGGACATCATGCATAATTTAGCAGAGTAGTTTAAAGTAATCACGCTAGGAACTCTTAACTCAACTTCTGAACCATGTCTATGACTAACGAAATTACCACCAAAATTGAAGCAGAACTCAATGAAGCTCGTGCTGTTTGCGATGCACAGGGTGCTGACTCTGCCGCTTGTGCGGCGGCTTGGGATGCTGTAGAAGAAATGCAAGCGGAAGCTTCTCACCAACGGCAAGTTAAGCCGCAAACTGGGTTTGAGAAGTATTGTGATACTAACCCGGATGCGGCGGAGTGCCGCATCTATGAGGACTAATCCTGCCCTCACTCCTAGCTCCTCTTCCTAGGGTGAGGGGGATGGATATGAAAGCGACCCTATACCATCGATTTCAAGGGACTCTGTGGGGTGCGGCGATCGCTCATCCATTGCCTAGCTCTGTCCTGTGGGAGAGGGGATTGACTCCTCTCTCTGCCCCGGTGCCTGGGTCACCCACCTGGGAATCCTATGTCCTTCAAGGCTATCAACAACTGATTACTGGTGGCAAACTGGTGCCAGAAGAGTTCCCCCTGGCTCCTCCGGCTGAGGTGATGGGGGTACTGATCCCCCTATCTCTCTATTTCCATGAGGATCACGGGCAACTCACAAGGCAGTGGCAGGCTATGGCGAGCTGTGCTCGGTTAAATTTAGAATGGGAAGCGTCAGGACTGGCGATCGCTCTCGCTCTGTGCTCTCTGATTCAAGAGATCGCGACTCCCCCAACCCTAGTCACCCAACTGCGATCGCTCTTGCACCCTCTGCACCCCCTCGCCGCGGCTTGGCTCGATCCCCTGCTGCTGTCCCTGCCTTCCCATTCAGGTCGGACGCAGTCCGAATCCCCTGCCATAGACAGTCAACCTCTCCTGTGGGGATTAGCCTGTTTTTTATCCAGTACCCAAGCCTTCCCCGCTGCTGTGGCGATCGCGCAGCGACTGCCCAGCAGTATCGCGCAGCGACTGCCCAGCAGTATCACCCAAAACACCACCGCCCATCCTATCCTCACCACTCGCATCACCGGCAGCCTCTGTGGAGCCTATCAAACCCTAGTAGGGATTCCCGTACCCTGGCAATACCCCCAACCCCCCACCCTCAGAGCGCACCTCAACACCCTCAGCGCCTACTTACTTGCCAGTTGGGCGGGAGCCGATCTCACCACCCTCGAATGCCCCCACACCTATAGCGAATTCTGCCTTTCGAGCCAGTTGCTCAACCCCCTCTGAAGAACCCATCAGACCACGCTAAGATAATGCGTAGGGGTAGGTTTTAATCCTACCTTCCCCTGTACGGGCGGGTTTTCCCTACGGGAATATAAATATAACCCCCCGCTGCCCTAGCCCTTCTCCTAGAAGGAGAGGGGCTAGGGGTGAGGTTCTGTAGCCAATTTGAGTTGGGTGCCTTGATGAAATCCTTGCAATCCCTCAGCAAACGGGTAGACCAATGGTGGCGAATGTACATCACCAATGCTCCCCAACAGCGTCAACCCGGATACAAATTTGTGCGGGGTGAGGTGCTATGTCCGGGCAATTCGCCCTCAAGGGTGCAAACTTCTGCCCCCAAAATTCCCCCCACTGCCTTGTTTGTTCTGGCCGTTACTTCGATCGCCAGTTCCTTTGGTTACGAATTGTATAGTACCCCTCAATTGAGACCAGGCACGATCGCCCCGGAAACGATTGTCGCTCCTCGTACCGAAACCGTAATTGACGAAAAAGCTACTGAGGAAAAGCGCAAGTCAATCCGTAGCGGCTCTTATGCTGTCCTCAAAATTGATTTAGAAGTTAACCAAGAACTCAATCAATTCCTCCAAAGCTTGCTGGCTCAGGGGACTGATCTCCGCCGACTCGCGGGGGAGTTTCCGTATGTAGATAGTGATCTTTTACCGGTAGAGACTCAGGGTTTTTTGCGCCAACTCCCGGAGGTGAGTTGGCAGGGTGTGGTAAATGGGGTGCTTTCTCCTGGGTTTCCTTTTCCGGAGGGTACGGGGGTGAGGGAGCCTCAACTTGATGAGGTGATTGGGTATTTGCGTAATCTCAAGCGAAATAATTCTGAGTCTGAGTGGGGAAACTTCTGGTTACAGGTACTTTCGGCGCGCGATCGCTATCAACTCGCCTTGGATACCTTGTTAGCGAAACAGATAGAGATGGGGGCAAGCTTATACACTCCGGCGATCTTCGACTGGAATGAGTCGATTTGGCATCAGACGCAAGCGGGAATTCACCGCGCCTTGGAGAGGTTGTTGACGCAAGGTTTGGCTGAAGGTCTCCCTCAAAGTCAACTGGAAGCGGCGATCGCCCTACAAGTAGGGGATTTAGTCCCTCCAGAAACTCAAACCTTTGCCCAACAAACCTTGAATTTAGTGCTCAAAGGACAACACAATCTGGTCTATGACAAAGAGGCAGCGAGTCGGTTAGCCCAGAAGGCGGCGGATGCCTTCCCCAATATTGAATACCCCATCCATCAAGGGGAAATCATTGTCAATGAGGGGGAGGTAATTTCTGCTAAACAATTTGTCCTGATTGATCATTTTGAACTCTCGCAACGCCAGATTAATTGGGAGGGATTAACCGGTTATGCTCTCTTGATTGCTGGTGCCGTGTATATATTTCTCGTTTGCGAACGACGATTTCATCCTGGATTGCGTCAGCGAGACCATATTTTGATTTTGCTGTTGACTCTCTCGGCTCCTTTGATGGTGAGCTTTGAGATTACGGCGATCGCCTTGTCGGCCATTGGTTTACTGTTGGGGGGGTTCTATGGTTCCACGATGGCAACTACGGTGGTGGGGTTAATCGCAGGGATTTTACCCCTAGGCATCGAGGTCACCTGGAATCAGTGGTTAGCCAGTGTGTCGGGAGGATTATTAGCGGGGGGAATGGCAGGGCGGATGCGATCGCGTGAAGAAGCCGCCCTACTCGGCATGGGTATAGGAGTGACTCAAGCGGCCGTCTATTTAGTGGTAACGTTAATTCAAACGGCGATCGCTGGCATTACCTGGCAACCTCTACTCACCCGCGCTGCCC
>CAZTRW010000040.1:0-23730 GCA_964616725.1 uncultured bacterium | reverse complement strand
TTGAAAATAGATGTCTCTCTACTTTACACAGCCCACCATCCCTTGATATACTACCGGAGACTGGAGAACGTAACTTTAGTATTATCGGACAACTGTATCGTTGGTACGAAGAATATCAACAGAGAAAAGCATTTGACTCTTCAACCGGATTCATCTTACCCAATGGTGCCAATCTTTCTCCTGATGCCTGTTGGATTAGTCAAGAGCGTTGGGATGCACTGACGGATGAGCAAAAGAAAATATTCCCCCATATTTGCCCCGATTTTGTCGTGGAATTGCGCTCCAAGTCGGATACCCTAAAATCTCTGCAAGAGAAGATGCAAGAATATATGGAAAATGGGGCGCGACTCGGTTGGTTAATTGATCCTCAAAATTGCACTGTGGAAGTTTATCAAGTGGGTTTAGATCCAGAAATATTATCGAATCTCACCGAGTTATCTGGTGAGGAAGTTTTACCCGGTTTTGTGTTGAATTTGAGTCGCGTGTGGGGTGAGATTTTATAATCAGATCACACTACTCAATAACACTCGAATCTGTAAGATTAAGAGAAAGCCAAAATGGTACAGACACCCACCAAACCCGAAACACTCTTGCTGACATTACCCACAACCCTGAAGCTCTATGTCACGCAAGAACAGTTTGAAACTCTGGCAGTGAGTAATCGAGACTTACGACTGGAAAGAACTGCACAAGGAGAATTAATTGTGAATCCACCAACAGGTTGGGAGACTGGAAAACAAAATTGGAGTATTTCAGGCGAATTATATTTGTGGTGGCGAAATACCGGCGAACCTGGACAAGCTTTTGACTCATCCACAGGATTCATCTTACCCAATGGTGCCAATCGCTCTCCCGATGCGGCTTGGATTAGTCAAGAGCGCTGGGATGCACTGACGGATGAGCAAAAGAAAATATTCCCCCATATTTGCCCCGATTTTGTCGTGGAATTGCGCTCCAAGTCGGATACCCTAAAATCTCTGCAAGAGAAGATGCAAGAATATATGGAAAATGGGGCGCGACTCGGTTGGTTAATCGATCCCCAAAATCGCACTGTGGAAGTTTATCGAGTTGGTTTAGAGGTAGAAGTATTATCTCATCCAACTGAGTTATCTGGTGAGGGAGTTTTACCCGGTTTTGTGTTGAATTTGAGTCGCGTGTGGGGTTAGGGCGATCGCAAAACGGTAATTCTGCATAGATTTTTAGAGGTTAATCCTGAGTAGGAGAGTCGTCGAGGGGAAATCCCAGGGCGGCAAGTTCTTGACGGAGGCGATCGCCTGCTTCTGGCTGAGTATGATCATACAGGGCGATCGCCTCCCGGAAGGCTTTTAAGCTTTCCGGCACATTGCCACCTTTGAGATAGGCTACGCCCAGATTTTGGTAAGCTTGAGCATAGTGGGGATTGTGTTCAATGGCTTTACGATAGGCGGCGATCGCACTATCGAGTTTTCCTAACCGCTTAAATGCCATCCCCCGATGATAGTAACCCAGCGCAAAAGTAGGGTCAATTTCAATAGTTTTTTGGTACATTAATAGGGCATCCCCTATTTGGCCTTGCTGTTGTAATAAATTCCCCAAGTTATTATAAGCACCGAGCTTGAGGGGAGGGAAAATATCCACGGCGATCGCCTGCCGATAATAGCCCATTGCTTCTTGCCATCTCTCTAACCGACCATAGGCTAATCCCAAATGGTAATATAGCTCATAACATACCAACGCATCTAGGTGGGAAGTGAGAGCATTTTCCATTAATTGAATCCCTCTGAGCACCTCTCCTCTTTGCACATAGAGCGGGCCCAATTTGCTACAGGTGTAGGGATCTCCCGGATGATTGGCTAGATAGCCTTCCATCGCCAATTGAGCGCGATTCGCTTTATCTTTAGAACTGATCATCCGGGGATCGTAGCCATAGTGATGAATGGCAATTTCTGGTAAACTGCCAATTTGCCAATGGGGTTCTTTTTGTAATAAAACTTCTACCGAATCGTCGATAATGGCATGATAGGGCCGCGTAAATCTCATCTCAGGATGATGACGAAACAGACGGGAAACCAGGGAATAGGGAGATTGACTCGCGCCAATTTCATGGCGAATTAAGTTAATCACCAGGTGATTTTCTGAGGTAATGGCCTGTTTGAGCGCGGGAATGGTGGCTGAGTTTAACTGCTCATCCGCATCTAGGACTAAAATCCATTCTCCTTGAGCATATTTTAGGGATTCATTGCGGGCGATCGCAAAATCATTGCACCACTCAAACCCATAAACCTCTGCCCCCCATTCCCTCGCAATTTCTACCGTTCGATCCGTAGATCCGGTATCCAAAACCACCATTTGATCCACCGCATCTTTAACACTGTTTAAGCAAGCGGGGAGATTAGCTTCTTCATTTTTGACAATTATACAGAAACTCAGCATGATCCGGATTTCCTTGTGCCTGGTTAAGGGGGAGTTGGTTGGCAGTTACACACCAGACTACTGAGAAAATCCTTCGCGATCGCAATGGGTAACTCTAACTCTACCCCAAGGCGATCCACCAAAGCGATCGCTGCATTAGCACGGCGCTGCAACAGTTGTCCGTCCACATATAACCCTTCCGTCGGGTACTTTTGCAGAAACTCCAACAGAGAAATACGCCCATCATCGCTCGCCGACAAAGTTAACCCAGAACGCAACGCTTGAATATTCGCTTTCCCCGAACCCGTACTCAACAAATAACCCAACTCAAACAACACATATTCCCCTGGCAAGGAATAAAACACGCGATCAATAAATAACAAATTCACCCCTACCTCATACGTCAGCAACTGGCGTAACTGTTCCGGTGAGCTATTAGAAACCCTCAAAATAAAATCAATAATCGAGGAAGTTTCGCCCGTTTCCGCAAACTCCGCTAAATCTGCCACCGGCACGGCGCGAGAAACTGGGCCATACTGAAATACTACCCGTTCCGCCCCCACCACCACGGAACTACTCAAGGAAAGACTTGCCACCACAGAGCCAATCCACACACTGGTACGAGCGAACCAGCGGACACCCCGCTGTTGAATCGAATCGGGAATCATAGACATGATATCAGTCCTGATAAGGGAATCACACTCAGGAATTACTCAACTGTAGGGTTGAGGCGAGAGAAAGTAAATTTGACAGATTCTAAAACGATCGCCTGATCGGTTAAATCCTTAATCACGATCCCCTCTTCTGTAAGCACTGCGGTATAATTAGGTTTGCAATCTGAATCCGTCAGGGCAGTAGCGATCAATCCTTCCGTCCCTGGCAGATTGCTCCCTTGAGGACATTCACAGACTAGATCTTGCAAGAACCGCTTTGCCACTTCTAAGGCAGGGATAATGCGCTCCACCAGGGCTTGTGCTTGGAGATAGATTGGTTCTAGATTCGTTAAATCTACTGTAATGGTTTGAATCGGATATTTCTCTAGTAACCTAATCAGGTTAAGTTGTCCATCTTCTTCCACCGCTTGAACCAGAGTGGAGCGCACGGCTTGCAAATCATTACGACTTGCGGAAGAAGCGATCGCCTCATCTAACTTCAGAAGCACAAACTCCCCTGTAGAAGTATTTACCAAATTGCGGAAAAACTGAGGATTAACCCGAATAGACAAATTAAGAATCTCTCGTACCTTCGAGGGCACTTGAGCGGTTGATTGCAAAAACCGCTGTAAATCTGAGGGGAGATCACCAGTGCGGACAAAATTTCTCAACTCCCCAACGCCCAAGGTGACCTGTTCACCTTTATACTTGAAGATCACTGTATCCGCCGCTGGCGCTGGCGGAGCATAACTGAATACACTAGTCATCACTGCTAGGAGCACACCTAAAGCCTGGTGGCGATCGCTTTTAAGCAATGGCACAGTAAAAAATTTGGGGAGATGAATGTTGGTAAAGTTCATCGCGCTTTCCTCAACCGTGACTCTCTAACCATACCTTGGCCATCAATAAATCTAAAAATCCCGATAAAAATCTTAATCCATCCAAGGCTGATGAACGGGACGGTGATAGAGAGCGCGTTGGGGTTGAGCCGCCGTGGCGGGAGTTGAGCGTAGGTTAGGCTGTACCTGGGGGGAGTCTAGCTGCCATACTTTGAGGGTAGTATCAGCACTGGCACTGACGATCAACTGGCGATCGCCACTCCAAGCCACACAATTCACCGCATTTTGATGGCCAGCTAGGGTAGTCAGGAGTTCGCCAGTAGACGCGTGCCAAATTTTCAGGGTATGATCGTCGCTGCCACTCACGAGGGATTGGCCGTCGGGACTAAACGCCACTGAGCGCACATAATCTTGATGACCTGCCAGCAGATGAATGGTTTTAGCCGTCTGGAAATCCCAAAGTTTTACTAAATGATCCCAACCGCCACTGGCTAAACGTTGGCCATCGGGACTAAAGGCAAGGGTATTGACGATTTTGAGGCGAGAGGCGAGATCGCCGAGGGTAGCAAACTCCATTTCCCGGCCGAGTTGCCACAGTTTGATGGTGTTATCATCACTGCCACTGGCGATAATACGACTATCGGGACTAAAGCTGACGGTACGAATGGAGGCAAAATGGCCGGTGAGGGTAAAGAGGACTTGGCCATATTGGGGACTACTGGGGTCAAGTTGCCAGATTTTGAGGGTACGATCTTTGCTGGCGCTCACTAAGAGGGTTCCTTCCCGGTTCCAGGCGATCGCATTAATCACATCGCTATGACCCCCTGGCGAAACGCTTCCTCCCAATCTTTGCACACACGCTCCCCGTTGCCAATCCCACAAATAAATCACCGGATCATCGCCCCCACTGGCCAAGAGTTGGCCATCGGGACTAAACGCTAGAGTATTAATCGACAGAGACTCTCGCCCAGCCGCCGGAGCCATTGTCCCCCATCGCCAAGTTTCCTGATGGACTCCCGTAGCCAGATCCCACAGGCGAATAGTTTGGTCTTCTGAGCCACTGGCGATGAGGGTAGAATGGGGATGAATGGCTACAGTTCGCACCCATTGACTATGGCCTGTGAGGGTATGGCGGCAATGCCATTGGGGAGAAACGGGGAGAAGTTCCGGCGGGGGTAAACGCCCTGAAGGGGGCAACTCTCCTAAATCTTGGAGAACGGCTGGGGCGGACTGATAGCGGCGATTAATGGCACTGGCAATTAGTTTATCAATGATTTGGGCTAAGGTATCGCTGATGGTACCGGGAGTGAGGACTTGTCGCCAAATCCAGGTATCTTCGTGAATGTCGAAGAGTTCAAAAGGCGATCGCCCCGTGAGTAAATGGAGACAAGTCACTCCCAAACTATAGAGATCGCTGGCAAATACGGCACGTCCCCTCCCTTGTTCGGGAGCCAGATACTCTGGTGTCCCAATCGTGGTTCCCGTTTTCAGTAAGGCCGTGGAGGTAGCATATTTAGCCGCTCCAAAATCTACCAGTACTAGTTCCCCATTCTCGCGCCAAATAATATTTTCCGGTTTGATATCCCGATGAATCACTTGGCGACGATGGATAAAGTCTAAAACCGGGAGCAGATTATTCAGGAATGCCCGAATTTGTTGTTCATCAAAGGGCCCTGTTGTGCTCAGGAGTTGACTGAGATTTTGCCCATCAATGAATTCTTGCACTAGATATTGACGGTGATCTTGGGTAAAGTGGGCGTGGAGGGTGGGGATTTGGGGATGAGCGCCCAACTCTTCTAAGCGTACTGCTTCTTGTTCAAACAGTTGGGCGGCTTTTTGCACATTGTTAGTCCCTTGAGCTTGGGGAAAGAATTGCTTGATCACACAGTAGGGTTGGGAGGGTTTGTGCTGATCGATACCGAGAAAGGTACGCCCAAATCCCCCTTGGCCAATACATTTGACGGCTCGATACCGATCTTTGAGCAATAAGGGGTGACCGCAAGTCTGGCAAAATCGGTTACGGTCTGGGTTTTTCGGTTGCCGACAGTTGGGATTGAGACAATATCTCATGGTGGGGAATTGGGCGGTAAGCAAGGCGGGCGTAATCTCGTCATCTGTTGGCGATCGCTCAGTGCAGCGAGAAGGTTAGAGGTATTATCCCATATTCAACTAGGGTTTCTCTGAATGGAAATGGGCAGGCAGGAAGGGCATAATCTCGTCACAGATGCGTTCAAATTCAAAGTTATTGACACGGTAGACTAACCAGTCCTTCAGGGAAGTGTGGGCAATTTGGCCCATCAGACCCAAAATTGCTTCCGGATCGGCTTCCACAGCGGCTTGATAAAGGGCTGATAACCAGTCGGGAGGGAAGGTTTGCCAATCCCAAGTTACCTCCTCTGGGGAGTCGGGGGGATTGACTCCCCATTGGGGAGAAATCTCACAAGCAGCGTAGACATAGCGCACGCCTAGATGTTGGGCGATTTTCACCAGCAGGGTTTGTTCGTTCCAGGGTTTAGTGATAAAGTTATCGCATCCTGCCGCTATAATTGCTTGACGGTCTTCTTTTTCTGGCTGAACGTATTCGGCAAGCAGGTGAGCGGTGAGGGCGATAATGATGGTGGCTTGACCTTTTAGGGTAGATTTAATCCGTTGGGCTGCTTCTAAACCATTGATGATGGGCATTTGCATATCCATGGCGATCAGGTGAGGTTCCCAGGTGGACCACAGGGCGATCGCTTCTTCTCCATCACTGGCTTCTAACACTTCAAAACCGATCTCACGCAAGCAATGAACCATTAATAGCCGCTGATCGGGATCGTCGTCAGCTACTAAAATCCGATAGGGGGGTTGATCGGGGGCTAAACCAACAATTTTCTCCAGGGGATCGTGGTCAGTAACTAATTCTGGGCTTCCTATCTCCAGGGGAATTTCAAAGTGAAAGGTAGTGCCTTTCCCTACTGTCGATTCTACGGTTAATTCTCCTCCCATGAGCTGTACGAAGTTTTGGCTAATCGCTAGTCCTAAGCCCGTGCCTTCTTGTTCTCGTTGTACATACTCAGAAAATTCCGAGGTTTGATCCTGGGTTTGGGGGAAAGTAGTCCCCGATCCGAGGAGGCTTTCCGTGGGCAACGGCAGATGAATTTGAAATGGTTCAAATAAGTTTTTAAATTGTTCTGGATCAATGCCTATTCCCGTATCTGAAATGGTGAATTTGATTGGCACCACCTCACCGCGATCGCGGTTTTGTAAGGAGTTATCATACAAAAAACAGGAGGATGATTCAGATAACTTTATCTCTAACAAAATACTCCCTTGAGCAGTAAACTTAATGCCATTTTCTAGTAAATTAATCAATACTTGTCGCAACTTTTCCGCATCTCCGTATACATATTGGGGGACAGATTCTTCCACCTTGAATTGAAGACTTAAGGTTTTGAGTTTTGCTCGTTTTTGGAATAGATGATGTAGATTTTCTAAGGTTTTGAGTAAGTCGAAATTTGTGCAATTTAAAGAGATTTTGCCTGCTTCAATTCTCGACATTTCTAAGACATCGTTAATTAGCGTGAGTAAATGTTCACCACTTTGGTTGATAATCTTGAGTTGGTTTTGTTGAGTGGGAGATAGGGTATGATCCCGATCCATCACCTGAGCAAATCCTAAAATAGCATTGAGAGGGGTGCGTAGTTCATGGCTCATTTTAGCTAAGAAAATACTTTTGGCTCGATTAGCAGCGTCAGCATTTTCTTTGGCAATTTTGAGTTCTTTAGATTGGGATTGGATTTGAGTCACTAATTCAGCTTGTTGGATGGAAATCCCTAACTGGGTAGTAATGTAGACTCCCATGCGAATTTCATCTTCTTGCCAATGGCGGGGACTTGAGTTTTGATAAACGCCCAAGAATCCCCACAGTTGATGAGTACAAAAAATGGGTAAAATTAGATAGGCTCTGGCCTGAAGTTTCTCGATAAATTTGAAGTAAGTGAGTTCAAATCCAGCTTGATAGATATCTTCCATGGACAAATATTGAGGTTGGCGAGAAAATTGGGTCGGAATGGTGGAGGTAAACCAGGAAGAGGAACGTTGGCTGGGAGTATCAATCCAGGCTTTTAGAGCGCAACTTTCGTCGGTAATAATTTCTGAGGGTAGTTTAAGGGGATGGTTTTTATCCACTAAGGGAGTCCAAGCAGGATCGAGTGATTCAGCAATAAACTGTCCGCTCCAATCAGGATTTAGTTGATAAATCGCGATGCGATCGCATTGGAATAGCTGTCGCATTTCTGCGGTAGTTACTGCTAAAATTGTATCTAATTCTAGCGTTTCTTTCATCTGCTGCAATATCTGGGAAATTGATCGTTCTTGCCGAGCAATTTTTTGTAATTTTTCCCCAGATATTTCTCTTTCTAGTTCAGCTTCAGTTCGGGCTACAAAAATATCAATAATTGCTCGCTTTTCCTTGTCAATTATCAAGGGATTTTGATCTAAAATAGCCAAATAGCCAATTACCTCTTGGCGGGTATTTTTTAGGGGTAATCCCCAATAACTTTGGGCTTGCAGGGTTTGAATTGACTGGTGATGGGGAAAAGCTTCTGGTAGGCGATCGCCATAATACACTTCTTCTCCAGAT
Source organism: uncultured bacterium (assembly GCA_964616725.1). Taxonomy (GTDB): domain Bacteria; phylum Cyanobacteriota; class Cyanobacteriia; order Cyanobacteriales; family Desertifilaceae; genus Roseofilum. Next base: position 15,223 of record CAZTRW010000040.1, on the reverse strand, counting down.
AAGACTTGCTCGCAAGGATCACCAATGGTTTCAAAACTTTTTACCTCTTGCCATTGGGTACCATTCCAAAAAGACAACACTTTCACTAAACGAAGGGGAAGATCAACCACCTGGCAAATAAAAGCATAGCGCACTTTCAGTACATTCGCTAAACATTGAGAGCAACTGTGGAAAAACTGAGTCCCTGTAGCAGAAGCTGTCCCTTCAGCAATCAATTTCAAGGCTAATTCCCGTTGTTTTTGTGCCGTAATATCTACCCCAAATGATTGAATATCAACCAAAGTTCCCCACCGATCTAAAATGGGTTGATTAGTCCATCGTAACCAGCGGGGATATCCATCATCTGATCGATATTCATATTCCCAACTTTCTGGTGTCAGGTTTCTCATCAAGGTAATAATTTTGCTTTTGATTTCTGGTTCTAGGGAATCATCGACCAAAAAATCATTTAATTTTTGACCGATCAGTTGACTCGCCGATTGTCCGAAAAATTGACAAAAATATTGATTGACAAAAGTTAATTGTGTATCTGGTTTCCAGCGACAAACCAGTACATCTTGCTGAACTTCAATTAATTCTCGATAGCGGGTTTCACTCTCTTTGAGTGCAAGTTCTATCTGGTGGCGTTGTGTAATATCTTCCACCATGCCAAAGATAAATTGAATTTGATTTTCTGCTTGGACAGCGGATAGAGTTAATCGTCCCCAGAGCAGTTTTCCTTGGCGATGCAGATATCGTTTTTCGACTTGATAGGCTTCGATTTGTCCTAGCAGCAGACACTGAAAATCTTGGTCTTCTGAATTGAAATCGTCGGGGTAAATGACATCGGCGCAGTGAAGTTGTTTGAGTTCAGCTGCGCTATAACCAAGAAAGGCTTGGAAGGCGGAATTGGTTTCGAGAAATGCACCGTCTAGGGTAGTGAGATAGATGCCGATGCCTGCTTGTTCAAAAATGGCGCGAAATCGGGCTTCGCTTTGTCTGAGGGCGAGGGTGGCTTCTTCGAGGGGGGTAATGTCGCGCACGACTAGGAGGGCAGTTTCTGGGGAGAGGGGGGAAATTTTGCCAGAAAACCAGAGGCGGCGATCGCCCCTCATCAGATGATATTCAATCGTTTGGGTTTCTCTCGTCCTAATTGCCCGCTGAATTGCCTCTAGATGTAACTGTGCTTCTGCTGGTGGCAAACATTCGTGTAACTGTTTGTGTAATTTTTCTGCCGCAGGCTCTATCAATAGTTTCGGATTATTGGTCACACACTTGAGACACACCCCTTGGGCATCATACACCAGGATCAAATCCTCCATGGCTTTTAATAGGGCTTGTTGCTCTGCTTCGATTTGCTTTTGACGAATGACCGTTCCTAACTGAGAAGCGATCGCCGATGCCAAATCCAGCAAATGAGACGATTGATGGTGAAACAGCAACGTAGATATCCCAGACAAAAATAACACCAATATCGCCAACACCGCCCCTCCTTCCCTCTCCCCACAACGAATAGGAATCCATAACCCCTCCTGGATATGACACCAACCTGCTAACTGCTCCTGTTGGCAAATTTCCCGGCCTCTTTTTGGCACATCAGACACATACTCTGCCTCTCCCCCTGCCCACACTCGCCCCAGCAATCCCTCTCCCTTAGTCCAGGTTTGACTTTGGCGACCCAATCGAAAACTGTGGAGATAGCCGAGAACCTCAGCCGTTTCCTGTACATGAGCATACCATGCTGGACTCAAATGTAACTCGCTACCATCAGTGCTGGGAATCCAAGCTTCTCCATAGCTCCAACCGCTCGCTTCACAAAGGTGCTGCAGGGCGGATGTTAAGGCCGTCTCGAAATCAGGAGATTGGCTAATCGCTTGGGTTACCCTTAGCAATAACTGGGTTTCTTCTTCTGCCTGTTGTCGCTTCAGAGCAGTTTGGCGAATGCCAATCCATTTCCCCAAACTTTGAGCCATTAGCTCTAGGGTTTCCTGTTCCTGCACGCTAAATTCTTCTGTCCGTTCGTGAATTGAGCCAAAACTGAGGATGCCATAAAGTTCCCCTTGAACCCAAATGGGAGTGCCAATGAAGGATTCTAGAAGGACGGCATCCAGTTGTAGAGGGTGGGAGGGTTGATGGGTGACGGTGCTTTCAGTGCTAATAATGCGATCAAAGTAGGTGTTCTTCCACTCCAGTTTCCAGGAGGGACTCACCCCATCGACAGTGGACTCTATGGCATCAATCACATAACTCTTCTCTTCGACATGACCCACTAGCCCCAGGGAGCATTCTAGAATCGAACACCCTGTTTGGAGATAATCCCGGAAGAGTTCGTCGATACTACGATAATAGGAAGTGCTCAAACGATGAATTTGTTTCAGATGGAAGCTAAACTTTTCTAGCTTAATTTCCATCGTCTGTCGGTATTGAATTTCTTGTTGGAGGCGAAGATTTTGTTTAAGTAATTCTTGCTGGGTATGGTGAGCACAGATGTGGTACTCGATGCGGGCAAGCACTTCTGATTTCAGAAAGGGCTTGGTAATGTAGTCTACTGCTCCGACTTCAAAGGCTCTGACTTTATCAATTTCCTCTCCTAGGGCGCTAATGAAGATCACGGGGATATCTTGAGTGATCGGATCGGCTTTCAGGAGGGTGCATACTTGATAACCATCTAGTTCTGGCATCAAAATATCGAGTAAAATCAAATCAGGCTGGATGGCTTTAGCGCCAGAGAGGGCTAACGCCCCTGTCACTGCCGATCTGACTTTATAGCCTTGCTGTGTGAGGATCTTCGCAAATAAGTGTAGGTTTGCTGGGATGTCATCAACTACGAGGATATTTGCTTTAGGGGGGACTGTTTCAGGTTGGATCATTAGGAGCAACTGCGTGGATAAAACAATGCACAGGGGAAATAGAAGGTTAGAGGCAGTTCGGAAAATCACCTCTGGAGTTAAGATGACCTTTAACTTGCAGGTGATCTATGATAATACTTTGATTGTAAGTGTTGGGGGGAAGGTTTGCCATAAATTGTTAAGGGTGTCTCAGATTTTTGGGGGATTCGTCTCTCCTTTGTCCTCGACCTAAATCGATGCGTCGGTTTTTAATTTTATGACTGCTAATCGTGCTATTATTTGTGTGGATGATAATCCAATTATTTTAGATAGTCTCAAGCTTCAGCTAAAAAGTTGGTTAACTTCTGGATATGTCATAGAATTAGCGGAAAGTGGATTAGAGGCTCTGGAGATTCTTGCGGATGCGATTGAGGATCGAGTAGATATTGCGTTGGTAATCTCGGATCATATCATGCCGGGAATGTCTGGGGATGAGTTGCTGATTAAGATTCATGATTTATCACCGAAGACATTAAAGATTTTGTTGACGGGACAGGCGAGTGCGGAGGTAGTGGGACGGGTTGTCAATTTTGCGAATTTATATCGATATATTTCTAAGCCTTGGGATGAAGAGGATTTGAAGCTAACGGTGGTTGAGGCGCTCCGAAGTTATGAGCAGGATCAGCAGTTGGCGGATCAGAATAGGAAGTTGCAAGTGATTAATGAACAGTTAAAAAATCTTAATTTGGAACTGGAGAAAAAGGTTTATCAACGGACGAAGGAGTTGGAGCAAGCGAAACAGTCGGCTGAGTTGGCAAATCGGGCGAAAAGTGAGTTTTTAGCGAATATGAGCCATGAGTTGCGATCGCCGCTAAATGTGATCCTCGGATTTTGCCAACTCATGGCGCGCTCTACCTCTCTGACACAAGAACACCAAGAGAATGTTCGCATCATGAATCGCAGTGGTCAACACTTATTAACTTTAATTAATAATGTGCTCGATCTTTCTAAAATTGAGTCCGGTAGGATTACGTTAGATGAAACGGATTTTGATCTCTATCGACTTCTCTACGATTTAGAAGAAATGTTTTCCCTGAAAGCTCAACAGAAAAATATTCTCCTAAAAGTGGGATACGCGGCTGAAGTACCTCAGTATATTTATGGGGATCATATTAAGTTAAGGCAAGTATTAATTAATCTTCTGAATAATAGCATAAAATTTACTCGAGAGGGAGAAGTAGAGCTAAGGGTTTCTACCCTTAGTTTGGAGAATCATCAGAGGGGTAAGATGGTTAATTTGCAGATTGAAGTGAGAGATACTGGCCCAGGAATTGCGCCAGCAGATCAAAGCCGATTATTTGAAGAATTTGTGCAAAGTGAAACGGGAAAATCTGCTCAGGAAGGGACTGGATTAGGATTAGCGATCGCCCAAAAGTTTGTCCAATTAATGCAAGGGAAAATCGTCGTAGAAAGTCAAGTAGGATGTGGCAGTAAATTTGAGTTTACTATCCCTGTGCCTAGGGTAGATGGGGCTCAAATGATGCCCCCTCATCCCAATCGCCGCGTCATTGGTTTAGTATCAGATCAACCAACGTATCGCATTTTGGCGGTTGACGATCAATGGGAAAATTGTCAATTGTTATTAAGATTCTTAGAGCCAATCGGATTTGAAGTGAAGACGGCAGAAAATGGCCAAGAAGCGATCGCCGTTTGGCAAACCTGGAAACCGCACTTAATTTGGATGGATGTGCGGATGCCAGTGATGAATGGCGATGAAGCAACCAAGTATATTCGAGTCAATGGTTGTCCAGGCGATCGCACCCCCATTATCATTGCCTTAACTGCCAGTGTGTTAGGCGAAGAACTCGATCGGGTTTTATCCGCTGGATGTGATGATTGCGTACTCAAACCCTTTACAGAAGACATTATCTTTGAGAAAATGGAACAATACTTGGGAGTGCGCTATATATATGATATTCATTTCGAGCCATCGATCAGCCATTCTCAACCATCCCCTAAACCCACCTTTACCCTGACTCCAGAGAACCTAAAAATTATGCCAGATTCCTGGCTCAACGAACTCTATCAAGCGGCTGATGGCATAGATAATGATCGTCTCTTAACCCTAATTCAACAAATTCCTCAAGAACATCTTCCCCTAGCTGAAGCCCTAACTCATTTAGTCCACAGTTTTCGTTGTGACCAGATTTTAGCCTTAATTGAATCTAATTCATCCTCTTAATCATACTTATGGAGATAGATAATTACTCCGTACTATTATTTACCAACATAGCCGTGCACACTAACAAAGGCAATATTTTAATTGTAGACGATCAGCTAGAAAACCTTCAGGTTCTATCCCAAACCTTATTAGAAGCTGGGTACAAAGTTCGAGGAGCCGTAAAAGGAGAAATGGCGCTACGAGCCGCGAGAGCTGTCGATCTAGATCTGATTCTTCTCGATATTAAAATGCCGGATATGAATGGCTATGAAATCTGTGAGCGACTCAAAGGCGATCGCCAAACTCAAAATATTCCCATCGTCTTTCTCAGCGCCTTAGATGAAGTCATCGATAAAGTCAAAGGATTTCAAGTCGGGGGAGCAGACTACATCACCAAACCCTTCCAAGTTGAAGAAGTTTTAGCCAGAATTGAACATCAATTAACCATTCGGCGCTTGCAACAGCAACTACAGCAGCAAAATCAAACCCTACAGCAAGAAATTCAAGAACGCAAAAAAGCCGAAGAAGAAGCCGCCGCCGCCTCCCAAGCCAAAAGCCAGTTTTTAGCGAATATGAGCCACGAACTGCGAACTCCCCTCAATTCCATCTTAGGCTTTACCCAAGTGATGCTTCGCGATCCCAATATTAACCCAGAACAACGAGAATATCTCAACATTATTCATCGCAGTGGTGAGCATTTATTAGACTTAATTGATGACGTGCTCGATCTCTCAAAAATCGAAGCGGGAATAATTCAAATCAATTCTAAAGACCTAGATCTCTATAATCTCTTAGATGGTCTAGAAGATTTATTTCAAATCAGAGCAGAGTCAAAAAAAATTCTGCTAGAAATTAGCATCGAGCCTCAAGTACCTCAATATATCCAAGCCGATGAACAAAAACTGCGGAGTTGTTTAATTAATCTGTTAGGAAATGCCATTAAATTTACTCAGCAAGGGCGAGTTTCCTTAACCGTGGCATTGATAAGTCAACCAGAAATTTCCTTACTTCAGTTCAAAGTCACTGATACTGGGCCAGGAATTGCCCCAGAAGAACAAGCTGATTTGTTTAAACCCTTTGTGCAAACTTCCACAGGGATTAAATCGGCTCAAGGAACTGGTTTAGGTTTATCGATTACCGATCACTTTATTCGCCTGATGGGAGGCACCATTACCGTAGACAGCGATATTGGCAAAGGTACTACCTTTATCGTGGAACTTCCTGCCAATTTTAGCTATTCATCCGTTCCTTGCTCCCAGGACTGCCGTCAAGTGAGTCATTTAAAACCAGATGGCAAAACCTATCGTATTTTAATCGCTGATGATTGTCTAGAAAACCGCCTATTGTTGCGGAAAATATTAGAAATGACCGGATTTCAAGTGGCAGAAGCCAGCAATGGTGAAGAGGCGATCGCCCTGTGGCACAACTGGCACCCTCACCTCATCTTCATGGATACCCGAATGCCGATTATTGATGGCTTAGAAGCCACGAAAATCATTCGTGCGATCGAAAAAAGAGACACTCTCAAACCCACCATCATCCTTGCCCTCACTGCCAGCGCCTTTGAAGAAAGACGTTCTGAAATCATCGCAGTCGGTTCAGATGACTTTCTGAGCAAACCATTTAAAACCGCAACTCTTTTCAACAGCCTATCTCGATATCTCGGTGTATCCTACATTTACAAAACAGAAGAAAAAATACCAAAACACCAGAAAAAATCCCCAGCACCTAACGACCAATTTTGGCAAGATAAATTAGCCAATCTACCTCAAATTTGGGTTGAAACTCTATACAAATCTGCTAGAGAAGTAAACGAAGAAAAAGTAGAAGAGCTTATTCAACAAATCACCTCAACCCATCCCTCCCTATCTGAAGCCCTTTTCTATTTATTTGAAAACTTTCGCTTAGATATCATCATGCGGATTAGTCAAGACCATCTCGATCGCTTAAGATCCGCCTCTAACCATCCCTCTTGGCCGAACTTCCCAGATACTGATTCATCAGCTTAACAATCCCCTGATCATCAAATTTTTCAGCCATTTTCAAGATATTTTGACAAAACTGATAATAGTGTTCGTTCTGCTTCTGGAGAATTTTTACTTCCGACTCAATCCCATCAATATCCCCCAATTTAGCAACTGCTATAATTTTCTGCAAGGCTGGAATAGGAGGAATTTCTGACTCTAAAATATTCAAATCCACCGGAGCATTTTCCCCATAACGCAATAAGGAAGAATCTCTAATCCATTCTAAATTTAAAAATCTTTTCAGAGCGGCAAATAATCTTTTCAATTCAATTGGCTTCGGGAGAAAATCATCACAACCTGCCTCTAAACTTTCTCCTTGGTCCTGGCTTAAAACACTAGCGCTGGCAGCAATCACAATCACGTCTTTAAATTCTGGTTGAGCACGAAGTCTCCGAGTCATTTCAAACCCATCTAAACCGGGCATCACCAAATCAGTAATGACAACATCGGGGTGAAATTCTTGGGCTTTTACCAACCCCATTTCTCCTGCTTCTGCTTGGCAACAAATAAAATCTAAGGACTCTAGCACAGTCACTAACATCTGTCGGTTTATTTCTTGATCATCAACAATCAGAATTCTCCGTCTCGGCCCAGTATAACCAATGATTTCACCCGGTAAATCAGAGCCAACTGGGCTAGTAGAAACAGTCGGTAACTCTAAATCAAAGAAAAACTCACTGCCTTCACCTAAAATACTGGTGACTTGAATCTCACTACCCATTAACTGGAGAATTTGTTGACTAATGGCTAAACCGAGTCCTGTACCTTGGGCTTGTTGGGTTTTGGTGCCGACTTGCTCAAAGGGTAGGAAAATTTTTTTCAGGGCATCAGCTCTGATCCCTACGCCTGTATCCTTAATTTTAAACTTTACGCTGATTTTATCTTCGCTACTGGCAGAAAAATGATTGGAGATTTGGACTTCAAAAGTGACTTTGCCTTGATGGGTAAATTTGATGGCATTGCCTAATAGGTTAAGTAAGACTTGACGCAGGCGTTTGTCGTCAACAACCACCCGTTGAGGGAGGGCTGGATTTTCGAGATATTCAAACTGAAGTTCTTTGCTGTCAGCCCGGATTTTAGACATTTCGGCAATGCCAGAGAGAAAGGCTGGAAAATCGATGGTTTCAGGGACGAGTTCTAGTTTCCGGGCTTCGATTTTAGCGAGATCGAGGATGTCGTTAATGAGGTTAAGTAGATGGAGGCTGCATTCTTCAATAATTTTGATGCCTTGGTTGTGGATGTGGAGATCGGAGGTTTGTTTCATGATTTGAGCGTAGCCGAGGATGCCGTTGAGGGGGGTGCGGAGTTCATGGCTCATGCTGGCGAGGAATTCGCTTTTGGCTTGATTGGCGGAGTCGGCGGTGATGCGGGCGGTTTCGAGGGCTTGGGTGTAGTTGCTGATGCGTTCTACGAGGTGGTTGAAGGTTTGAGCGAGGGAGGCGACTTCATCGTGGGTGGTGACTGGGCAGCGGAGGTTGAAGTTGGAGTCTTGGGTGATTTGATTTGCGGTTCGTTCTAGGGATTGGAGGGGACTGGCGATCGCTGCACTGGTCAATAGGACTAAAATACTGGACAGAAGGAGAGAACAAGCAATACTGGTAATAATTATCCATCGCCGCAGGGATTCGGCTTGGAGCAGTTCTGATTGGGCTGTGCGGTATTGATGATCAATAGTTTCTTCGATCCCCAGGAGGGCTTCCAGCAAGCGATCAAATTCGACTTCAATTTGGGTGGCGGTTTTCCCGGTTAAGGTGGTGAGGATGATTGCTCCGGCTGGTTCAAGTTCACTGACGGTGAGTTCCGAGGGCTTCAGTTGTTCCCAAAGATTGAGGATGAGGTGGTGATAGTCTTGGGTGGCTAGAGCGTAGCGGGTGAGGGTTTCTTGGAGTTGAACGGGGTTAATCTTCGAGCGATGGGCATAGTTTTGGGCGAATTTTTGGAATTGGGCGATCGCCGTTTCCACTCGTTTGATATCTCCTAAGAATTTCTCCGCTTCATAGCTAAACCAAATGGTATCTCCCAAAACGGTCAAGAGTCTCTGGGGATGTAAACGGATGGTGACCACAGCATTTTCTAACTCTTTTAACAGGAGTTGTTGCTGAGTAGCCACAGCCAGTTCCTGATTGGCGCGAGCTTGGTAATAGTCACCAATCAGGAGTCCGGCTAAGGAACCGCTAATGACAACTCCTAAGGACAGGGCATATCCGATCGCGATTTTGTGAGCAATACTAAGGTGAGCAATTAGGCCATTCACCCTATGACCTAGGGATGAATGAACCCACCACTGTGGTAACTGACGCATCCTGAATTTAGAGGAAGTTTCCCTCACCAATGGCTCGATATACATTTCGGATCATATCGTAATCCCTGTCTTCTACGGAGATCAGACTTGACTCTTTATACTTTAGATTAGCGGGAGTGGCGGCTAGGGCGGCAATGAGAGTGGCTTGATCGGCTAAGAGGCGATCGCGCCAAGCTATGATTTGCTCTGGGGACGTGCGGCTATTGACAATGAGCACATCATTTGGCAAAGCAGGCCCTTTGGCTAACAGGGGAAATTGGTCAGCAGAAAACCCTTTCTCTTGGAGAAAGCGTTCATAATCGATGATGGGCCCTCCCCAGCCATCCACTGTTCCTGCTGCTAGAGCAGCTAAACTCCCTTCTCGCCCCAACATCTGTAATTGATAGTCGGTTTTTGGGTCTAAGCCAGCTTTGATCAGGATATCGGTGGGGCCTAAATGACCGCTGGTAGAGCCAACTTTGACCATGGCGATGGTTTTTCCTTTCAGATCGAGAAGGGATTGAATCCCCGATCCTGCCTTAACGGCGATCGCAGCATGATAGTTGGGTCGAGTAATCGCGATTGTGGGAATAGCGTTAGTACGAGCGCGAATTAAGACGTACTCTGAAGGGCCAGCGATCGCCAAATTCACATTTCCCGATTGTAATGCCGATGCCACTTCTGTATAACTTTCCACAGGATAAAATTCTATGGGCTGACTCAAACTTTCAGCTAAAGCGACTCGAAAAGGTTCATAATCTCTTTTCAGGTCATCGAGTCCTTGCACATCACTTACAGCCAATTTTAGAGGCATCAGAGAGTTAGTTTTTTTGGGGGATGCATCCGGTTGAGTCAGGGGAGCTTTAGCCTGACAACCCACTAACATTCCCAAACCCAAACCGAGAAAAAACCGCCGTTTCATCATTGGTTACTCCATGGAATTTCAGAGCTTACGGACTTGAGTCAAGGACTAGATCATCTCAGTGTATGATAGGCGTTGTGGTGACGTTCGGGAAGCGATCATCACGGTTTCTTTCTCTCCTGCTGATTTTCCCCCCTTAATCCTCCGCTGCTTCCGGCATAGTTCGAGTAGTTTGGTATACCTTAATCGGTCGTTCAATCCCTCGAAAGCGATAACTTCCCATGGGAATAAACCCTTGCCGCACTCGCAATAACTTATAGGTTGCTTCACTAATCACACATTCTCCAGGAGGACAAATTCCTTCCATCCGAGACGCTAAATTAATCGTCGATCCCAATACTGTATAATCCACTCGCTGAGAACTCCCAATATCTCCCACCACAGCTTTCCCACTATTAATAGCAATCCTTAATTGGATCGGCTCATTCCAACGCTGAATTTTATTCAAATGCTCTAAACGAGTCAGCATTCCCCTAGCCGCCACCACCGCCCGATCCGCATGATCCGGTTGCAGTTCTGGCGCACCGAAAAAAGCCATAATACAATCCCCAATAAACTTATCTAACGTTCCTTTTGCCACAAAAACCTCTTGCAGCATCTCTTCAAAAAAGCCATTTAAAAGTTCAGCAATTTGAGAAGGAGTCAGTCGTTCGGACAAAGCTGTAAATCCCACAATATCGGCAAATAAAATACTAATTTCATGTTCAGCTAGAGGCAATCTACCATTGTGAAGTGCTCCGGCAGCGATCATTTGTTGGACAACGGCTGGAGTGTGATAGCGTTCTAGATGTTGGCGAATATTTTCTTCAGTTCTGAGTTTTTTCTCTAATAGCCAACGTTGGACAGAAGAAGCTACGAGATTAGCTAATGCTGAGAAAAAACTGAGATCTTCTTCTGCTTCCATCGTGGTGTAGTGGGAGGAAACATAAGCATCCGCGTAGAGCACTCCGAATACTTGTTCTTCTTCCCAGAGTGGAACCGCCATCACGGAGCGAATGCCTTTACTGAGAATACTCATTTCTCCTTCAAACCGTTCATCGGATTGAGCGTCAGCCGTTTGAATGGCGACTCGTTCGAGAAATACTTTTTGACAGATACTGTGAGAGATCCAAGTACCATCGGCGGTGGCAGGTTCTGAGTTTTGGTGACGAGTTCCTAGACGCACAACTTCCAATCTGCCGGTGGCTTCCGTATCGATGAGGAGGGCGATGCGATCAATGCGTTTGAGATCTCGAAAGACGGCTTCTTGGACTTGCAAAAAGATGGCTTCGAGGGAACCGGCAGAGTTGAGTCCTTTACTGATATCGACGAGATCTTTGAGGCGGGCGATCGCCTTACGATTGCTCCCGGCTGTATCCTGTTCATTAGTAGGTTGGAGCCAGAGTTTTTGCAAATCTTTGACATTTCGCAAAATGGTAGTAGCATCAGTACTGAATTCAGGGGCTTTTAAGGCATCGGCATCGGCTATTTCATAGACAGAAGGCTGGATCACTAACACAATGAGAGAGACTACACCAATCTGCACCACATCCCCATGGTGAATCCATTGAGGAGTTTTAGCGGGTAATCCGTTCAAGAGAGTACCGTTGAGACTGCCCAGATCTTCGAGAATCCATCCATCCCCACGGGCGATGATTTGACTGTGGTGACGGGAAACACCGAAGAACGGAAGACACAACTGGCAATCGGGCGATCGCCCTAAAATGAAAGGGTTCCCTTCCACTTCTACTATCCCTTCCGTATTCCCTTCTACCTGTATCCGAAGTTTGAGTTGCTTTGTCATCGACGTTCAATAGGATGAATGGAACATCATACGCTCTAAAAAGCGGCTTATGCAGTAAGGAAGACCAAAACTCAATAAACCCTGACTCTGCTGTCCCTGCCTAACTTGGCTTGGTGTTCTCCTATTGTAAATAATGAGGCCAAGAATCATCTCGTCTCACTGCGATCCAGAACCGTTTTTTTGGAGTCAAATTCCGCTACAGTACAAATAAACATTGACATTACTCTCTGGCCTCTCTCGCTTAACAGGATCATCTTCATGCCTACAGATGCTCGCGTGCTCTCCCCCTTGACTCCCTTTCTGGGAGAGGAATTTGCCACTGATTACGATCAGGCGCGGGTGGTGATTGTGCCCATTCCCTTTGAGGCGACTACCACCTATCGTCAAGGATGTCAACAGGGGCCAGAAGCGTTGCTGACCGCTTCTGCCCAGGTAGAAGTGTATGATGAGGAACTAGACTGGGAAATTGGTGAGGAGGTGGGCATTGCCACCTATGGAGCGATCGCCGATACTCGCGATCGCACCGTCACGTCAGCAGAAATGTTAGCCATCACCGAAACAACCCTTCGGCAACTGATTAATGAGGGAAAATGGGCGATCGCCATCGGCGGAGAACACAGCATCACCGAAGCCGTCGTCGCCGCCTATCAAGCCACCTGCGCCGAACCCTTCACCGTCATTCAAATCGATGCCCACAGCGACTTACGCTACGAATACGAAGGCTCCCTCTACAACCACGCCTGCGTCATGCATCGTATCCTAGACCGAGGCTTACCTACCCTACAAATCGGCATTCGCAGCCTCTGCAAAGAAGAAGCCGATTTAATCAAATCTCGCCATCTGCCCGTATTTTGGGCCCGCCACCTCGCCCAAAATCCCCAATGGATCGATCAAGCCCTCGCCGCCATTACTACGAAAAAAGTCTTTCTCACCATTGACTTAGATGGCCTCGATCCGACCTTGCTCCCCGGAGTCGGTACCCCCGAACCCGGAGGACTCAACTGGTACAGCCTCACCACCTTTTTGCGCCGCGTCTTTGAAAACCATCAAGTGTTAGGATTTGATGTGATGGAACTGGCTCCGATCCCAGATTCCGTCGTCTCAGAGTTTACGGCCGCCAAATTAGTCTATAAACTAATAGGCTATCAAGGGGTGACCCAAGGCTGGAAACAAGATAGTTAAACCCAGGTAATTATTGACATTTAGGTACAGAAATGGTTGTGATGGAAGAGATGGGAACTCCCATCGGTAGCTATGCCCCAGATTTTGAAGTCCCCGGCGTAGATGGTGAAGTTCATCATCTCGCTCGTTATATTGAACGCTATGAGGTGATTGGCGTGGTGTTTATGGCCAACCAATGCCCCTATGTGGCTCAATGCCTAGAGTTAATCAAACAATTGCAACGAGAAGGACGCTCTCAAGGGGTGATGTGGGTGGGGATGAATGCTAATGATGCCCGTCAAAATCCAGAGGAAAGCTTTGAGCAGATGAAACACTTTGCCCAAGAGCAACAGTTGAACTTCCCCTATCTACGAGATGTGACTCAAGATGTGGCTTGGAGTTTTGGCGCAGTGAAAACCCCGGAGTTTTTTCTGCTTAACCATGAGGGACAACTGTGCTACCGTCGAGGATTAACCTCAGAAGATGAGGCGTTGGTAATGTTAGCTCAGGATTTGCGGCAGGCGATCGCCGAGATCCTGGAAAATCAGCCCGTTACCTGTACAATTCCAGAATCATCCCTAGGGACACCAATCCAATGGCGCGCCTAACCACTGTCCAGCAGAGAGTCAACATCTGCTATGTTAGGTGAGAACTATTTCATCGGCTGCGGCCGAGATCAACCCAATCGATCTGGAGAGAAAATATCTAGCCATGGGGATAGGTTATCAGCGAATATTACTGAAGCTTAGTGGTGAGGCCCTCATGGGAAACCTGGCCTATGGCATCGATCCCGCGATCGTCCAAGCTATTGCTCAAGAAGTGGCAGAAGTCGTCGCTAGTGGGGTACAAGTCGCTATCGTGGTGGGGGGAGGAAATATTTTTCGGGGCGTGAAAGGAGCCGCCGCCGGTATGGATCGAGCTACGGCTGATTATATTGGTATGATTGCTACGGTGATGAATGCCATGACCCTCCAAGATGCCCTAGAGCAGATGAATGTCCCCACCCGGGTGCAAACGGCTATTGCTATGCAGGAAGTGGCTGAACCCTACATCCGTCGCCGCGCTATGCGTCATCTGGAAAAGGGACGAGTGGTGATTTTTGGGGCGGGTTCGGGGAATCCATTTTTCACAACAGATACCACGGCAGCGTTAAGAGCGGCGGAAATTAATGCGGAAGTGATTTTTAAGGCCACTAAGGTGGATGGGGTTTATGATGCCGATCCTAAGCTCAATCCCCAGGCGAAACGCTATGAGAGTTTGACCTATCATCATGTGTTGGCTCAGGAATTGCAGGTGATGGATAGCACGGCGATCGCTTTATGCAAAGATAATAATATTCCCATTTTGGTCTTTGACCTGTCGGTAAAAGGCAATATCCGTCGTGCGGTAATGGGAGAGTCCGTTGGAACAGTTGTAGGAGGTTCCTGTGAAGTTAGATGAAGTTGAACAGTTAATGCAAAAAGCGGTGGAATCAACCCAGCATTCGTTTAACACCATTCGGACGGGACGGGCAAATGCTGCCTTGCTAGACCGGATCATGGTGGAATATTATGGTACTCCCACACCCTTAAAGTCTTTGGCCAATATTAGTACCCCCGATGCCACTACAATTACGATTCAGCCCTACGATCGCAATACCCTTAATTTGATTGAAAAGGCCATTTCTCTTTCAGATGTGGGACTGACTCCCAATAATGATGGCACCATGATTCGCCTCAATATTCCTCCTCTGACGGATGAGCGCCGCAAAGAATTTGTCAAACAAGCGGCTAAATTGGCGGAAGAAGGGAGGGTTTCTGTTCGCAACAACCGTCGTCAAGGCATTGATGAGGCTCGCAAACAGGAGAAAAATGGGGAAATTACGGAAGATGAATCGCGGGATTTACAGGAGAAAATCCAAAAACTCACGGATAAATATATTAATAAGATTGATGAGCTTTTAGCCCAAAAAGAAAAGGATTTGACTACCGTATAGGTAGGTGCAATATATTACCCCGCTTACTGCTCAGGTTAAGTGGGGT
>CAZTRW010000039.1:0-23922 GCA_964616725.1 uncultured bacterium | reverse complement strand
GTGGTGATATGACGCTCAAATACAGTGCCACTGGGGAATTGTTAGAGGTGAGTTGGCCTGATGGTAAGGCGATTAACTATACCTACGATAGTATGAATCGGCGGGTGGCGCGGACAGATGAAAAGGGAACGGTGCAGTATCTTTATGGGAATCCTAATCATCCGTTTCAGGTGACGGCGGTGCGCGATAATTCGGGGAATTTGAGTATTTATGAATATGATGATTTTGGTTCTTTGATGGCTATTCGACGTGGTGATAGTTGGTATGGTGTTACCACCGATCAATTGGGGACACCGCGAGTAGTTTTTGATAAGAGCGATCGAGATGTTAAGGTTCTCAAATATGACAGTTTTGGTCAAGAGATTGGTGATAGTAACCCAGAGTTTGAATTGCCTATTAGCTTTGCTGGTGGTTTGATAGAACCGGATACAGAGTTGGTGCGCTTTGGTTTCAGGGATTATGATGCAGTGGCGGGTAAGTGGACGGCTAAAGATCCTATTCGTTTTGCTGGCGATGCTGGAAACTTATATCGCTATGTTGGCAATGGTTCCGTAACCTATACTGATGCTACTGGCTTAAACCCATTTGTCAACTTTATCAACTGGGGAGCGGATCTATTGAGCAATCATACAACTCGTTGGTGTGGTATTGGTAGAGAAAGAACCGTAAAAACATATTTGGAGAACCATTCTTGTCCCCCTGATCCAATTAGTGAACAAGATGCTGCGTGTATTCAACATGACCTTGATTTGATTGGTCTTTCTGCTGCCAACCTTTTGAATCCAGATGTATCAGCAGCACATCTAAGATTAGCCGCTAATTCTCCGTACATTGGCTTTAAAATCCTTTTTGGTATTATGGCTTTACCCGGTTTACCTGCCCAAATAATCCGTGGTACATACCGAGAACTTAGAAATTCTATTCCATAAATAATCTACCAAAAATTTGGTAATAAGCCTAAGTACAGCTAGGACAATCAAAAACCAAGATCATCGATGAAATTAACTTGTTGATTTTTTGTTTGTAACGACAACTATCACTCTTATGAACACACTAAAAACACCTTCTCATTCTGAAACATTCCCGGAAACCTTTTCCGAAGAATCACACAGCAAAAAAATCACCTACACCTACGACAGCATGAATCGTCGGGTTGCTCGTACCGATGAAAATGGCACAACCCAATACCTCTACGGCAACCCCCACTCGTAGGGGCGAAGCATTAGCCGGGACAATTTATGAGCCATCACCCAAATTTATATCGGCTAATGCTTCGCCCAGTCCCCATTTTCAGTCCACGACAATTTATGAATCATCAAAAAAATGAGGGCGAAGCATTCCCCAAGTTCAATGATTGGTTGTATCATCAATTATCTGGGGGAATGCTTCGCCCCTACGGTGGGATTATGGGGGAATTGAATTGGATTTTCTGGGTCTTGTTCCCATTTTAATGGGTTTTGTTGGATATAACGCTTAATGTTTTCATAAGCGCGATCGCCCCGAATAACCCTTTCATAGTAATTCCTTTGCCAAATTGTTCCAGAATTACGGGTAACTTTATTCACCCGTCGCGTTGAAACTGATTTAAAATTTTGCAAGATCGCTCCTAATGAACCTTTGATCGTACCATTAAGCATTTGAGTTGTTGGTGTTATACTTGGCTCAGAGTTAATTAAATCATCATTACCCAGTAAGCAAACTATTCCATGTAAGTGATTCGGCATAATCACAAAATCATCAAGCTCAACTTGGGGAAAATGATTTGGTAAATTTAACCAAACTTGTTGCACCACTTCCCCAATAGCATTGAGTTCCATTATCCCTCTCTCAATTTCGCCAAACAAACATTTTTTTTGATGACAACAAAGGGTCACAAAATAAGCACCAGCGCGGGTATAATCATATTGGGGTAACCGAATTGAACGACGGTGATGAATTTGGGGATTATAAGGCATAAAAAAACTCCTGTAGGGGCAAAGCACTGGCAGAGAGAAGCTTGGAACTATCCAGAAAAAATTGATTTGCCAATGCTTCGCCCCTACTACGAGGCTCGCCAACATACGCATTCACCGCCTGTGCTCCAAACACAACCACATCTTGGCGATCGCGTAAAAACTCAAATACAGCACCATGTAAGGTTGCTAATGGCAAAGATTCGCGATTCATAAATTCTTGAAAGCTCAAGCCATCTGCACTAAGTACCATAACATTCTGTTCGCTCGCTATCTTCTTAGAAGACTATACCAGCGATCGCACAAATTCATTCACCGCATCATACTGATCGGCCATGCACGAATAAAATTCCAGCGATCGCAAATCCAATTCTGGCAACAGTTCGCTATTTTTTACCAACCGATATTCCGTCGACTGCAAAGAATAAACCGCGATCGCGCCATCTTCCCAAAACCAGACCTCTGGCACTCCTACCCGACGATAAACTTCTAAAGAATCAATACCACCACTGGTTACCACTATCTCAATGGCCAAATCTGGAATTAACTTTTTATCATGCAAACAATAGGACTCATCCGGCTCCTTTCGACCGCCTAATTCTTGAGAACCGAGGGTCGTACTCCCCCGTGCGTAAAACCGAATATTTCTGACACGCAGGTAAGCTTCTAAAAGCTGACTCAAGGTTTTTTTCGGTTCTTCATGAGCATCCGATACAGGAGACATAATCTGTAAATATCCATCTAAATAAGTTAAACGCGCTCCCGTTCCGACAAACCCGGCATCAAGTTTTTCTAACTTATCCCAACTGATGTTACTAACCAAAACCCCGTTTGGCTTTGTGTCTATTAATGATGAAGCGATAACCATATGATTAACCTCCAATGATTGTCCATACATGATAACAAAAAGTTGGCGATCGCTCCCTAAATTAAGCTATGATTAGCATAGACAGATCTGGTTACCTATCCAGGAGATACAATCATGCCTTATATGACGGTAAAAGACTTAGAAAAAGTACAAGCTACTCTCGAACAATCAGGTCAAGATTACCGTATAGAACTTGAAGATGGAAAAATCATTGTTATGGGGCCCTCAGATATTGTTTCTAGTGAAATTGGATCGATCTTTATTAGCCTGCTGATTAATTGGGTTTATCCTCGGCGTTTGGGGCGAGTTTTTGATTCCTCTGGCGGTTTTATTCTACCCAATAGTGACCTCAAAGCGCCCGATGTTTCCTTTGTGCGAGCGGCACGACTGAAAACAACTCCTCGTTATTTCGGCGATCTGGTTCCCGATTTAGTCGTGGAAATCAAATCTCAAAGCGATCGCATAACATCCCTAGAAAACAAACTGCAACTCTTCCTCAGTCTGGGGAGTACAATCGGTCTCCTAATCGATCCCGACTTGCAAACACTAACCTTGTATCAACCCAACACTGAACCCATTGTTTTACGCGATGAACAAGAGCTAACGATTCCTGAACTCTTACCCGGTTGGTCAATACAAATTAACCAAATCTGGCCCCCTGTGTTTACCGATTAATAGAACCTAACAATTTTGTAACTCATTTATCCAGACAATCCCATGACTTACACCACTCGCCTAGCAACCCCAGAAGATACTGCTAAAATTGCGCCCCTGATGGCAGCCTTTAGCCAAGAAAGATCAGCCATTGATCCTACACGAACTCTCAAACCTGACTTTGACTTTGAACGTTATATTTCCGCGCAAATTACTAAACCATTACACTACTTTTTGCTTCTAGAACATAGTGAACCAAAATTACCCAATCGTATCACTCTGGTGGGCTATCTTTTTGTCTACGTACAAGACGAAGCACCGCCACCAAATTTACCGGAAGAATTAGCAACTCTCTATCTGGAAAATCGCATCCACGAACCCCGTCGGGTAGGGACAGCTTTAGCATTTTATATCCATCCCAGACATCGAAAACCCAACCCAATTAAACAACTGATTCAAGCGGGAATTCAACAAGCTAAAGACCTCAAAGTAAGCGATCTTGACGTGCAAGTGGGAGCCGATCGCCAAGGACTCCAAGCTCTCCTAGAACGCTGTGGTTTTACCCGCACTGCTGTACAGTACACCTGTCACTTTCATCTCTCTCCAGATGAGGAATTGCCCAGCCTCCACCCTCCCCATCCCCAACAAAATCCGGTCAGTATTCCCGAATTTGATGCCCTTCCTCTCAGAGATCCTCACACCCAGGAATTAGTCACTAATCCTGAAGGAAAATCCGTGTTTCTCAAACCCTTAAGAAATGAAGCAGGAGAACTGCTAAAAACTGCCCAAGGACTCCCCATTTATCCCATACCAGTACAACATCCCCAAACCCAAACTTGGGTGTTTGATGCTTCTGGAGAATTAGTCACTTGCCCTATTTTACGCGATCGCCAAGGAAGAGTAGTAGAACATCAGGGTATTCCTCAATATCACCCTCCCATTTATGAGATCAGCCAGGGACAAGTTGCCTTAAAACAAGATGAGGAGAAACGTTATCTATTTTGTGAACCAGAACGAGATTCCCAAGGTGAGATTATTTGTGATCCCCAGGGTAAACCTGTTTATCGACGGGCTAATTAGTCGATTTAGTACCTATCAGCCGTACTAGAATATAGGGTTACTTTTATCGGTCAAAAAGCGTTTTTGAGTAATAGTTATGTCTTCCCCCACCAGAAATGAAAGAGAGAGCTTGATGGGAGATTCTATTCCTGGAAGTCTAGGAGTTCGGAGAGATATAATTCAACTTGATCAGGTAACTCAAGAGCAGAATATTGATAGGTGAGACTGAGTAATTCTTGGGCAAAGTTGATGAGGGTATCTCTGTCAATTCTGTCTTTGATTTCCTTGGGTGTGAGTTGTCCTTCTAATATTTCTAAACTGGCAGGACGAATTGCCACAGCGATCGCCTCTTCTAAGTAAGGTTGCCATTCATCGGGTTTGATATAATACGACTTTTGGTTATCTTTGAGATTGATTTTTTTGATCTGGCGAATGGAATCAATAATTGACACACTCCAGGATGGGGTTAAGCGCCGTTCAATTTGATGCTTGATCAGATGCATCAGGAGTCGCACTAGATAGGAGTCAATATTGCGTAAAATAGCGGCTTTACTCATCCCTTCGAGTTCATCAATGATTTGCAAAGCTTCGTCATAGCGTCCTTCTACAATGCAGCTTCTTAAATCGACTAGCTCTTGTACCATGGTCGTGATCCTGTTTAGGCTACTCTTATTATACAGCACTTGACACTGTATTGATGGACAGTAGAAGTCCCCCTTTTTTAAGAGGGGTTGGGGGGATCGAAATGTCCCTCGAAAGAGCGAAAAGTGCTGTAAGTACCAAATCTAGCAAATTTACTCCTACTATTGATTCTTGGATAGATGATGAAACACACCCAAGTCTTTGGGTTGATCATAGTGGCATTTTACACAACTTAACTGGAGAAGTGAATAATCCCCACCTATCGATAACATTGCAGCGTTCATTAAAGAGCAGTTAGGGAAAATAATCTTGTAACATTCGTTCTAATTGAGCCACTGTGCCTCTAGGAGAAAACCGGGGTAAGCGCTGGGGGGGGTTACCGTCGAGAACTAAAACGGGAATTTCATATTCGTAGGCGTGCCACCAGGTTTCATCAGTGGTAATATCGCGCACCTCTAGCTGAAAGTCCAGGGTGTGGACTTGTGTGAGTTTTTCTTGGAGACCGTCACAGAGATGACAACCGGGTTTACTGTATAGAATTAAGCGCATAAGAGGCGATGACTATCCATAGCTCCATTGTCTCATTACCCCAGGCCCCTGGCAAGAAGATAGACAATCACCGTTTGGGGAACACTTTAGGGTAAACTGGGGAATGGAGGTCACGCCTAGTAAAGGGTATTAAGTGTAAATGACCAATCTGACCGCAACTTCCAGACCAACTCACACCAACCTTGACTTACAGGAACTCAACCGCCGATTTAGCCATACCCATCCCTTACTGATCGTCAGTTGGTGCCTACAGAACTTTCCCAAGGGTTTGGTACAAACCAGCGTCTTCAACATAGATGATATGGTGATTACGGATATGCTCTATCGCTATCTACACCCTCAAGCGAAAACGCCGGTATTGTTTGTGGATACTTTTTATCATTTTCCAGAAACTCTAGGGTTTATCTCCGAAGTGCAAAAGGCTTATCACCTGGAGTTAAAAACCTATCAGATGGCTACGATTCGCAATCGTAAAGCTTTTGAACAATACTATGGTCATCAGTTGTGGGAAAAAGATTGGGAACAGTTTGCTAACCTGACGCGCCGAGAGCCTTTGCAGCGAGGACTGAAAGAATGTGGAGCGGTATGCTATCTCACCGGCAGACGGCGAGATCAAATGAGTAGTCATCACCAGATCCCAATTCTGGAATTAGATGCAGGAGGAAGACTGAAAGTGAATCCCCTGGCTTATTGGCGAGGGAGGGATACCTGGGCCTATGTGTACGAACATGAGGTGATGTACAATCCTTTGCACGATCAAGGCTATCACTATCTGAGCGATCGCCCCACCACCGCCCTCACTCCCAAACCCGTAGAAGACGAATCCCTCAAACGGTGGCGTGGCAGTCACAAAACCGAATGTGGGATTCGCTTTTAGTCGGGTTACCATCCACCTTTCCTACTGGGGAGCCATCAGGCTAGAATTAGCCATCTCAAGTAATCGTTCTTTTTGTCCCCCTTTCAAACCAATCGTATACTGGTTGCCATTTTGTTCCCACATCACTAAAGCATCGGAACAATTGGCACCACAAGTTGCTGGCACAAAATACCCCTGAATTCCCTGACTGAGCGTCACCGCTTCTCCTCCTTCAGGAGGAGTTAAGGGGGAAGCGGCGGCGGATACTTGTCCCAAACGACAAGCAGTTCCGCCATTACAATCGGGTGTAAAACCAAGTAGAATCTGATACTCAGAGGCAGAAACCCCTTCGATAATGGCATAAACCGGATTATCAGCGGTAACCTCTGGCACTACTCCCGGTAGGCGCACCGGCACATCGGTTTGACGATCCAGTTCAGGTAAGATGGTGGCAAACAAGGGATGAGCGCCAGCAGATTGAGGAGCGGGAGTCTGGGTTTCTGCGGTTAGGGGTTCCTCTGCCTTCTCTGCTGGTGTTGTCTGGGGGACGGCAGCAGAGGTAGAGGGAGGAGTGGTGGGTTGACAAGCGAATAGAGCTGCCACGCTCAAGCCGAGGAAAAGATGCCGAAATGCTAAAGAAGATGTCATGATGATAGACGCTATAGAACTCTAAAATACTCTTCGGCGATCGCCGCAATCAGTCCGGCACAATCTAAACCATTAATAATCCGCCGCGCACCTCGGAAATCCCGCGTCCCCCCAAAAATATAATGTCCCAATCGATACCCCGTAAACGTGCCATCTCGCATCCCAATCACCAAAATCTTCGCGGCTGTCTCCCAATTACTCGCCAAACCCGGATTCCCCACCAAATCAATCCCCAATCGTTTCGACCAATCCGTATAATTACGCCGTCCGGTAATTTGCACAAACCCCCGTCCCTTATACCGAGGGCCATCTCCCGGTTGAGTATTGCCTAAATCAGAACGATACTCATAATCCCAACCACTGGCAAACTCTTCCATCCATTGACCCAAACGGGATTCATGCTCTGCTGTTGCTAAAATATAAGCAATTTGGCCGCGATCGGTTACTTTAGCCGCTTCCGCCTCGCGGATAATCAGAGGAATAGACTCCCAAGCGTAAGCACGCATATCGGCATAAGGAATCGAACGAATCACCTTATCCATATCAATGGACATCACCAAATTCCCATAGGGTAAATAGGTTTCCACAGGTTCTTTGCACAATGCCACCCAAGTGGTTTGGCCGACAATCCCATCAGCTACCAGCTTATTGGCTCTTTGAAATTGTTTCACAGCCGCTTCTGTATTGTTGCCAAACTGGCCATCAACGGGAGAATTAGCTGGCAGCAGATTGGCCTTTTTCAGCAAATCTTGTAAGATTTTCACTTCATCGCTGAGATCGGGGAAAGTGATCCCGTCTCCCTTGCGTAACACGGGATAACGGAGCTTTTTTGGACCCGTTGCTTCTAAGGCAGCCCAGGTGTTGGGGCCCACAAATCCATCCGGTCTGAGGCCTTTCTGAGTCTGGAATTGCTTGACGGCTTGTTCGGTTCCGGGACCAAAGAGGCCATCTACAGGATCAGAAGCCTTGAGCACGCCTGCTTGCTTCAGGAGCGTTTGGAGGTATTTGACTGGCTCTTTCAGGTCAGGGTAGTTGATGCCGTCGCCTCGTTGCAACGTCGGTCTATTGTTGCTCATGATGGTTTTTGCTTGCTGTCGATTAAATCTTCTTTCAAAAATATCAGGGTTGTTGGGCTGAGGGAAGGTGAGGGTGAGATCTGCTGTCAGGCTCACGGTGGGTGGACAGGGGGCGATGTGCCCTAGGATCGCCACAGTGTCAGGGATGAGGCTATCATCAGACTATAATAAAGAAATCATAAATCTTAACTGTAAGCACGATATTGAAGTAGGCGATCGCTCCCCTCCCTCACTGTGCGATCGATCATTGCTTCCTCATCTCCCCTTTTGATCTTCCCAGGATTACGAACAACTATGCTAAACTGAAACCGATTTAATCCCCGTAAATATTCTTTATAGCTAGTAAACCCCTCTCACTTTATGTCCTACTCTCAACGTCTTCTCGAACAAGGAAATACCCTCACCCGCGTTGCCCATCGATCTCGCTTTCAAGCCGTTCTTAATGTTCTTGGCAACCAAAAATATCCCTGTGCCCTAGACTACGGATGTGGCGACGGATGGCTCCTCAGAGTTGCCTATGAACAAGGCTTAATTCAATCCGGATTTGGTATTGATATTTCTCCCGAAATGATCGCCGCCTCACAAGCCACATTAAGCGATATTCCGCACTTCCAACTCGGCTTTCCCCCCGAAACCAATCGCTTAATTCCCCCCCAAACTCTTGATTTAGCTTTTTGCACAGAAACCCTAGAGCACGTTCCCGATCCAGCCCTAATTATTGATACTATTTTACCCCTCTGTAAACCCAACGCTACCCTCATTATTTCTGTTCCTATTGAAGTCGGACCTTCCCTCTTAATCAAACAAACAGGACGGTATTTCGCCAATCTCAAAGGAACCTATGGCTATGAGCGTTATACCTGGCAAGAACTGTGGTCAGCCGCAATTCTTTGGGATACCAAAAACTTCCCCTCCTCCCATTCTGAAAAACTTCCCTATCGCGCTCACAAAGGATTTGATTATCGAGATTTACAAAAGATAATTAGCCAAAAACTAATACTCAAAAAAACAGTATTTTCTCCCTTTCCTATGCTCGGTAATTTGTTTAATAGCACCATCATCTGGGTTGCTCAAGTTGGCTAAAAACTATCCACAAAAACCCGTCATGCCAATTCCTAATAGCCCCAGCTAATTTCTCCTCAAAGATGGTAATTAAAAAAATAATTCCTCCCCCATTTATCTATCGAATGGGCTTAGGGATTTTAACAGGTATTCTGCTCACAGAAATGACCTTAAGATTAGGCTTTGGCTTAGGAAATCCCGCCCTAGTCCAAGCCGACGATCAAACCGGATACCGCTTCCAACCCAACCAGAATCTCTGGCGGTTTGGCAAAAGAATTGTTTATAATCAATACTCTCAGCGCTCCGATCCGATTCAACCCGATAAACCTCCCAGAACCTTAAGAATTTTGATGGTAGGAGATTCTGTCTTAAATGGTGGAAATCCGATTGATCAATCCCAAATCATTTCAGAAATTCTTAAAGAGAGACTCAATCAATCTGATGATACTGTAGAAGTTCTCAATGCCTCATCCGGATCTTGGGGATTAGGAAATCAATGGGGATATCTACAAAAGTTCGGTCTATTTGAGAGTGATTTAGTCATTCTTCAAATCGGAGTCCATGACTTGCTTCAGCCTACCAGTACCAGTGAGGCAGTCGGTTCTATTTATTTTCCCGATCAACGTCCGTTTCTGGCTATTTCTGAAGCATGGTATCGCTATGCTTGGCCTAGAATTAGTGGTCATTTGAGACTAAACACTCCCAGTTCTGAGATTCCTCAAATCCAGAGATCCCCTGAAGATCAGTTTGCGGAAAATATGGCAATTTTTCGACAGATGGTTGGCAAGATTAGATCGGAGAATATCCCAGTAATGGTGTTATTTACCCCTAATCACTTTGATCTGATCCCTTCTGTGCAAATTCCTCCCTATCAACCCGAGTTTTTTCTGATTTTGCAGTCGGAAAAAATTCCTGTGATTGATGTTTATCAAGCCTGGTCTAAACTCTCCCCGTCTACAATTGATACCTTCTTTCGAGATAGCGTACACCTGAATGAAATAGGGAATGAAGCAGTGGTAGGTTTAATCTGTGACTATCTTCCTTCTGAGGATAAGTTGCCAAGCTGTATTAAATAAATTATCCTAAATCGAGCGCTTTTGGCTGGAATTGGGGAAAGTAAGTGTGAAGTCTAGGATAATCTACCCTAAGTAACCCTATTGCAGAAATCTAACCTTATCCTTGTTGAGGAGGACTGTAACCTTGTATCGCTCTTTTACTCAGCACCCAGACACAATCAATACGAGCAAAAATGGCAAAAAGGCATCCTATTCAACAAGGTTGTCCATCTTGACTCAGTATTATCCCCCTGATTATGCAGCTACGGGCCAATTGATTGAGGAGTTGGCGGCTCAACTGGGTCAGCAGGGAATGAAGGTTCATATTTTTACTGGGCAACCGGGATATGCCTTTGGCCAACCAGAGGCTCCTCCAGTGGAAGAAGTGAATCAGGTATCTATTCGGCGATCGCGCACCACTCGTATTCTCTCACAACGAATCCGTGGTAAAGCCATTAATGGCCTCATTTTTTGTTTGCGTGCCGGACTCCATCTGCTCAAAACCGCTAGTCGGGGAGATGTCTTATTAGTGACAACTGCACCTCCTTTTTTACCCCTCTTAGGCTACTTAGCAAACCTCTGCTTTGGGGTTCCCTATGTTTGTTTAATCTATGATTTGTATCCCGATGTAGCCGTTGAACTACAAGTAGTTTCTCGCCACCATCGATTAGTGCGACTGTGGCAAAAAATTAATCAAATCGTGTGGCGCAAAGCAAAAACAGTGATTGTGCTCAGTCCCACGATGAAAAATCGAGTATTAGCTCAATGCCCCGATATTGGCGATCGCATCGCCGTCATTCACAGTTGGGCCGACCCTCAGCATATCATCCCCATCCCCAAAGAACAAAACTGGTTCGCTCACCAGCACAACCTCGTCCAAAAATTCTGCGTTCTTTACTCCGGCAACATGGGACGCTGCCACGACATGGAAACCATTCTCCAAGCAGCCTATCACCTCAGAAATGAACCCATTCAATTCGTCTTCATCGGTAACGGCGCTAAATACCAAACCTGTCAAGAACAAGCCAAACAACTAGGCCTCACCCAGCTAACTTTTCTCCCCTATCAAGACAAAGAATGCCTCCCCTACTCCCTCACCGCCTGCGATCTCTCCCTAGTCAGCATCAGTCCCGGCATGGAAGGATTAGTCGCCCCCAGTAAACTCTACGGCATCTTAGCTGCCGGTCGTCCCGTCGCTGCCATTTGCGAACCCCACTCCTATCTCCACGAAATTCTCGCCGATGCCAACTGTGGACAAGCCTTTAACAACGGTGACTCCCTAGGGTTAGCTCAATTTATTCGGCACTTAGCTGCTAATCCCGAACAAACCCAAACCCTGGGTATCCAGGGTCGTCGCTATCTAGAAAAACACTTTACCCCCGAACATATTGCTGAGCAATATGGAGAAGTTCTCACCCTTCATCCCGAATTGAAATTAAAACTAAAAAGGAAGACTGATTAACCACCAAGAATTCTAACTCCTTCCCAGTGACCTCATCGTCTTCCCAGCATCAACTCCAAACCTAAGTTGATGCTCTTCCTCATTCCAGGAATCCAGTTAAACCGTTGGCTCTTCTTGAGGAACATAGTTACGGTAGTAATAATCTACCCCCGTCGCAAATCCCTTCACCCCATTAGCAATCAGACCTAGTACAGAAACATAGGACATCTTCAAATTATCTAAAACCTGATTTAAGTCAGAACGACTGGTTTTACCGATCGCCACCACCAGCAGCATACCATCTGATCGCTTCGCCAACAGACTGCCATCCGCCAACCCTAAACTCGGAGGCGTATCATAAATCACCAAATCAAACTCCGTCTGTAATTGTTCCATCAGAGTTTGCATCTTGCGCGAAGATAACAGCTTAATCGGGTCAGGAGGCACTTGACCAGAAGTCATCATATACAAATGGTCTTCTACCCCATGAATCACATCACGATGGTCAATCTCACTGGTAATCACATTGCTCAACCCTCGCAGATTGGGCAGCCCTAATCGAGTATGCAGAATGGGATGGCGCAAATCCGCATCAATCAGTAACACCCGTTGCCCCATTGCCGCCGCCGATCGCGCTAAATTCAGAGAAACCGTTGATTTCCCTTCCATCGGCAAACAAGAACTAATCACCAAAGAGCGAATCGGGGTATCTGAACTGAGAAAACGGATATTAGTATACAAAGATCGAAACGCTTCTAGGAACGGAGAAGAATTATAGTAACCGCCCTTAGACCCTAACCCCAAACCAATGGGTCGAGAGCTGCGCAACTCCACCGCCGACTCATGATCAGAACCTGCCGGTACAGCCATTTTAGGGGCTGTCGCAGGAGTAGCCAAGGGTTTCAGTCCCCGCTTAAAGGGGACAATGCCCAATAGAGGCAAGCCCGTGAGATCTTTGAGATCGTTAGTCGTGTGGAAAGCATTATCCAGTTGCTCTGACAACAAAGAAGCTCCTAAACCCATTAACGCTCCTGCCACAATCCCCACGGCTAAATTCCGAGGCACATTAGGAGAAATCGGGCTTTCTGGCTGATGGGGTTCAGAAATCACTTCCCACGAGACCGCTTTTTGGGCAGCCTCCAGTTGTAAGGTTTGTCGGGTTTCCAGCAGTCGTGCGAGGCTTTGGGTGGCTACCTCTAGTTTCAGTTGGATGTCCTTATATTGTCGCGCCAAAGCGGGAATCTCCGCAAATTCCTCTTTCAAGCGATTTTCTACTTGTAGCAAAGCTGACAGACGCACTTGGTGAACTTGAATCTGATTAGTGGTATCGACCAGTTGCTTGCTCAAGTCTACGGAAATGGGGGTTAGCTCGCCACCCCGTCTGGGGATCGCATTTCCTCCAACGACCCGTTGTGCTTCCCGATCAATCAGAGGCAGGAGGTTTTGGCGTTTTTCTAATAGGACTTGAATGTTGGGACTATTGGGTTGAAAGCGAACGGATTCTTCCGCAATTTTGGTTTCTACTTCCAATAATTGATTCAGTAGTTGTTGATAGCGATAGGACTCACTTAAAGAGGCTCCGGCGAGGGCTTCTTCTGGAGAACTTCCCAATTGTCGTTGGAGCACTACATATAAGGATTGGAGTTCTGCCAGTCGAGCTTGGGCTTCTTTTTGTTGTTTGTTAATGTCGATGAGTAATCGAGAGATGTCATTGCCTCTAAATTCTGGATCAATGAGAGTATTCTGTTCTCGGAAGGCTTCTAATTCTGCTTGGTAGTCGTTGACTTGATCTCTGATGATGGGGAGTTGTTCTTCGACAAATTGGACGATACGCTGAATGCTCAGTTGACGCAGTTGAATGCCATAGAGGGAGTATCCTTTTAGGAGAGTATCTAAGACGGTTTTGATTTTCTGGGGGTCATCTCCCTGATAGTAGATATTGAGGATTTTTGTGTAGCGTTCTTGATCGCCGAGGGCTTGTTCAATTCTGAGGTTGCCTACCAATTCTGCGTAGCTGATGTCAGGATAGGTTTGTTGGAGTTCTCGGATGAGGGGATTGAGGAGAGTGGGCGATCGCAGTACCTCGATTTGCGTAGCATAGTCAAAGCTCGGCCCCAGTCCTAACCGTAACAACTCCTTAGAATTATCATCTTCCGAGATTGGCTCTACCAGCATCCGAAAATCCGCTTGGTAAACTGGGGGACGAGTGAGCGTCCAACCCCAAATGCCGCCCGTAACGGCGATCGCCGTGCCGACTAACACCAGCCAACGTCGCCGTATAATCACCAATATCTGTTTCGGATCAAACTCTTCTTCCGATGAACTCGAAAGAGCCGGAATCGCCATCGGATACAGCTTGGCTCCGTTTTGAACGTGCCCGTTTTGGTGGTGTCCGTTTTGGTTAGATTTAGGGGGAGTACCAGCTTGCATGGAATTCAGAACCTCTCAATTGACAGCAGTGTAGCAAGAAAACTGAATAGTTGAGGAGTATTGCTTTAAAAGCTTAAAACAAATCATCAAATAATCTATATACTGTTCTAGGGATAGAAAAAATTCCCCCTACAGTGCCGAGGACGCTAAACACTGGACTGATCGCATTGCCTAATTGAGTCACACGAGAGGGGGATACAATGATGGTATCATTATTACGCAAAGCTGGGTTATTTTGCTCATCAAGGGCCCGACTAAAGTCAATGGATACCTCTCGTTTGGTTACCGTGCCATTGGGATTGAGGCGCACCAACTCTACCGACCGTTTTCTCGCATTATTATTAAATCCACCTACAGCTAATAGGGCTTGAGCTAAGGGGGTGTTGGGGAGAACCTCTACCCGACCGGGCTGAATTACTTCTCCGACGATATTGACACTAATTGTGTCGGGAGAAAAACTGGTAGAGGCTAGTTCTGTGGCTTCATCTGGACTCAGTTCCGTGGCCAAACCAATCACAATGGTATCTCCTTCTTGGAGGGGCAAGTCTTGACGGACATCTCCTTCTTGAAGTAGTTTCCACAGATCTACGTCAATTACTTGTTCCGAGCCAGATTTGGTTAACCGTCGCACTTGCACATTGCGAATGTCGGCTCGTTCTGTAATCCCTCCGGCGGATTGAATGGCGCTAGTAATGGTGACGCTGTTTTGCTCTGAGTCATTATTGATCGTATAGGGGCCGGGACGTTTGACTTGGCCAACAATTGCCACTTTCAGTGGGCCAGTTTCGGCTCCGGCAAAACTGGCATTGGAGAGCAGGGCCCTTTCTTTTAAGTCTATGTCTGTGGCAGTGGGGATCAAGATGCTGTCGCCATCTCTAAGGAGGAGATCTTGATTAAGATCGGCGGTTTGGAGGAGTTTCCACAAATCGATGACAATGATCTGATCGCTGCCTTCTTGGCGGGGACGGGGGCGACGGATTTGGACGCGGCGAATGTCTGCGGCTTGGGTGATGCCTTTGGCTAACTCTATGACGCGGGTGACGGTGGGTAAGGCGACTTGCTCGTTGGTGATCAGGGACAGGGAATATACGCCAGGGCTATTGACTTCACCGGCGATGGCGATTTTGACGGGGCGGACTCCGATGAGGCTGAGGGTAACAATGGGGTTGCGAATGTACTCAGCCATTACGGTTCCGATTTGTGCTGAGGCTTGGCGGAGGGTGAGACCTTGGACTTGTATGGAGCCGACGAGGGGAAGATTGACGCTACCGTCAGAGAGGATGAGGAATTCACCGCTGTATTCGGTGACGTTAAAGATATCGACTTTGAGGCTATCGACGGCTCCTAAAGTATACCCTTCATCTACGGGGAGGGGACTCAATCCTGGGGGAGCAGGGATAGGGGTTTGAGCGAAAACTAAGCCTGGAGAACCCGTCCCAGTTAGGCAACCAGCTAGAGCGAGGGCGCTTGAGGAACGTATCCAGTGATTCCAGATTTTTTTTACTCTATTTTTTCCAAAGATATTTTCTGTCATTGCCGTGGTTGGATCGCTTCCGAAGGGAGTTTGATGATTACTTTACCCGATTTGGTGTTTTTTTCAGGGATTCAGGGAGAAGATACCGATGATTACATCACGTTCTTTTGGGCAAGTTCCGGAGTTTTTTGGGGGAGGAGGTGACTGAGTGAAGTTTTTTTAGGAAAAACGGGTGAGGATCTGGAGAATTTTTTTGGTTTTGGGGGTTAAGAGGGTTTTGCGGTAAGCGTCTGCGGCTTTTTTGATCGCTTCGGCTTGGGTGGGATAGGGATGGATGGCTGTGGAGAGTTGACTCAGGCCGATTTTACCGGCGATCGCCACGGTAATTTCGCTAATCATTTCTCCGGCATGGCGAGCGACCATGGTAGCACCGAGAATTCGATCGGAGCCTTTCTGATAGTGAATTTTCACAAATCCTTCTGTTTCCCCATCGGCGATCGCCCGATCCACACTACTCATTAAAATTTTAATCGTGTGCATCTCTATTCCCCGCTCCTGAGCTTCCTGCTCATACCATCCCACATGGGCAATTTCTGGATCGGTATAAGTTGCCCAAGGCATCACCAAATCACTTAACTTCGACTTCCCCAACCCAAAGGGAGAAAACAAGGCATTCTTAATCACAATTCTGGCGGCTGCATCTGCTGCATGGGTAAATTTCCAATGCATACAAATATCCCCGGCGGCATAGATATGAGGGCAAGTGGTTTGCAAATAATCATTTACCTTCACTCCTTGACGGCGATCGTACTCTACCCCAATTCCCTCTAGATTTAAGCCCTCCACATTGGGGACACGGCCGGCTCCTGCTAAAATTTCATCGACGACCCTGGTCTGAAGTTGATCTCCATTACTTCTAAAATGAATCACTTTACCATTGCCAATTTTTTCCACCCGCTGGATTTGACTATTCAAAACAATCTCTATGCCCTCCTGCTCAAATACCTCTTGAATGATGGCTGCCGCATCTTCGTCTTCTCGGTCTAAAATATGATCTTTATTGTGAAATAGCACCACCTGAGCGCCTAACCGATGGAATGCCTGAGCCAACTCACAGCCAATTGGACCACCCCCTATTACCGCTAGACGTTGAGGGCACTGGGTCAGGTTAAATACGGTTTCATTTGTTAAAAATCCTACATTTTCCAAGCCCTCAATCTGAGGTCGGATGGCTCTCGCTCCGGTAGCAATCACGGCTTTCTTAAACGGTAAGGTTTGTCCTGCCACTTGCAGGGAGTGCTCTCCTGTAAATTGCCCTTCCCCCAAAAACACATCTACGCCAAGACTGTGAAACCGTTGCACAGAATCATGGTGACTAATGGTGGCACGGATTTGCCGCATCCGTGCCATGACTGCCTCAAAATCGACTTTTACCTCTGTGGGATGAATCCCCAAGGTAGGAGCCTGACGTATTTCGCCGATGGCACGAGAGGAACGAATCAGGCATTTTGAGGGGACACAGCCCATATTCAAACAATCCCCCCCCATCAAATGTCGTTCAATCAGTGCCACTTTTAAGCCTAAGCCTAAACCGGCTGCCCCGGCTGCCACGACTAAGCCTGCTGTGCCCGCACCGATGACGACTAAATCATACAAGGGAGCAGGGGTGGGATTTACCCAATCGGAGGGGTGGACTTGATCAATCAATTCTTGGTTGTATTGATCTATGGGGAATAGGATCAAGGGATTCATGGTAATTTCGGGAAATAGGGGTTATTCAAGGGGAGGCTCTTCCGGGAGAGAAACGGATTGATCGAGTGCTTTTTTTGCCACGCGAGTTACATAGAGGGTAACGGCAACGGTGGCAATGAAACCGATGATGCGAAGGGTCCAGGTGATGGTAGGGTGAGAGGGTTGATTGCCGGTGCCGAGGGTGGCTAAATTGCCAGCTAGGGAGCCAAGATAGACATACATAATGGTGCCAGGGATCATGCCCACTGAGGCGATCGCATAATCTTTTAAGGAAACATTGGTTAATCCGTAGGCGTAGTTGAGCAGATTGAAGGGAAATATGGGAGAAAGACGAGTCAGTAGCACAATCTTAAACCCTTCTCGACCGACCGCTTCGTCAATAGCGGCAAACTGAGGATTCCCGGCGATTTTCTGGGCTACCCAATCTCGTGCCAGATAACGCCCAATCAGAAAGGCGGCAATAGCGCCGAGGGTAGCGCCGATAAAGACATACAGTGAGCCAAGCACTACACCAAACACCACTCCTGCTCCCAAGGTAACGATGGAACCAGGAAGGATGGTGATCGTGGCGATAATGTAGAGTAAGATAAAGGCGATCGCCCCTACTGTACCCAGATTCTGAATCCCTTCCAACGCTTGGCGTAGAAGCTCTTGAGGATTGAATCCACTAGAATGGGCAAGATGGTGAGCGACAGCAGGAGCCGTCGCCCCCAGGAAAGTCAGAAAGGGCAAGGCTGATACATGAAAAAATTTATACAGATCCAACATCGCGAGGGTTCTCAGAGCAAAAATCTCTTGTATAACCTATTTATGGCACAACCATCTGAGGCAGAACTGAGAATCGGGGTGAAAATTTATGAGAATTTAATCGATTTGAGGACAGCCCCATCCCCAGATCTCAATTTTCCACTATCTTGAAAGTAACTATCGCACCTAAAAGTACCTACTTGACGGTTCAAAGCATGGCTAGATAGGATTAACCCAAACTATCATTCCTTTTGTGAGGAGAACACCATGGCTGAACCGATTATTGCCGATCAAAAACCAGCAGTTCTGACTCTAGAACCAGGGACTTATTATTGGTGTAAGTGCGGGGCATCGAAAAAACAACCCTATTGTGATGGATCTCATGCTGGGAGTGAGTTTACGCCCTTATCATTTGAAGTTACTGAAACCAAAAAAGTTGCTCTTTGCAATTGCAAATACACCAATAATTCTCCCTTTTGTGATGGAACTCACGCCAAACTTTAGAGATGAGTAGGGAGATGATTAGCCGTCTCAAGATACCATTTTAGAGTTCCCATCTTATCTTGCTGTATGTAACTGAAAAATCTGACAGTAAAAAATAATCGCCCAATCTTTTTTGTCGGTAAAGTATTCTCAGAATACTTTACCTTCCCGATCCTAGGCAAGATATTGAGCTACAGTTTGCACATCTTTATCACCGCGACCAGAACAGTTGATAATGATGCGGGGACGGCCTTCGAGTTGGGGACAGAGCGTTTCTAAATAGGCGATCGCATGAGACGTTTCTAGAGCCGGAATAATCCCTTCTAACTGAGATAACCGCTCAAAAGCAGCTACCGCTTCGCGATCAGTCACACTATAATACTCTGCCCGACCCACTGTTTTCAAATAACTATGCTCCGGGCCCACCCCAGGATAATCCAATCCCGCACTAATCGAATGAGCTTCCACCACTTGACCCTCATCATCTTGCAGCAAAAAGCTCATCGCTCCATGCAAAACTCCCACCTTCCCTTGAGTGAGCGTCGCCGCGTGTTTATTCGTATTCACCCCTTCTCCTGCTGCTTCTACACCAATCAGACGCACCGAAGGATCTTGGACAAACTCATAAAACAATCCCATCGCATTAGAACCGCCCCCCACACAAGCCAAGAGAATATCGGGAAGTCCTCCCCATTTTTCCCATGCTTGAGTACGAGTTTCCTGGCCAATGACCGCATGAAAATCCCGTACCATCATCGGGTAAGGATGAGGGCCAGCCACTGATCCGAGAATATAATGAGTTGTTTCCACATGGGTGACCCAATCCCGAATCGCCTCTGAGGTAGCATCCTTAAGGGTTCCTGTCCCAGCCGCCACAGGACGCACTTCTGCCCCCATCAGACGCATCCGAAACACATTCAACTTTTGCCGTTCCATATCATGCACGCCCATGTAAATCACGCACGTCAGACCAAAACGAGCGCAAACCGTGGCAGTAGCGACTCCGTGTTGTCCGGCTCCTGTTTCAGCGATAATGCGTTGTTTGCCCATGCGCTGGGCAAGGAGAACCTGAGCGAGGGCATTGTTGATCTTATGAGCGCCAGTATGGTTGAGATCTTCCCGTTTTAGGTAAATGAGAGGCCCTGTGCCATTGGGTTGGCGATAGTGGGCGGTAAGTCTTTCAGCAAAATAGAGGGGGCTGGGACGGCCAACATAGTCTCGCAGGAGTCCTTGCAGTTCTTGTTGGAATTGGGGATCGTGACGATAGTGGCTATAGGCTTGCTCTAGTTCGCTTAGGGCAGGCATGAGGGTTTCGGGAACGTATTTCCCTCCAAACTGACCAAAACGGCCGAGGCGATCGGGGACAGGGTTGAGGGTGGGAGATGGATGTAGGGGTGTTGTAGTCACAGGGGAGTTAATATACTAACTGAACAGTATTCTATTTTAGGCATGGGTTAGGGGTAAAAGACTATCTCTTTCCCCTAATTGAATGAAGATCCAGGTTCTTGTAAAAACTGAATTTCTTCTGGAGTAGAAGGTCTGCCTAAGATTTGATTGCGGTGGGGATAGCGTCCAAATCGTTCAATAATCCGTTGATGGTCATATTCAAATTTCAAGTTAAATGCTAACCCTGGTTCGCTAAAGAGTTGTAGAGCAATTTGATGAATTTGTCTTGATTCGCTGTGCATGAAGGGCAGATAGAGAAAGCTTTTTTGTGCGGGGGTAAGATGATCGTGAGTATGGGCGGCGATCGCCTCTTGAGCAAGAGCCAACGCCACAGCATCAAAGGCAAAAGCTAAAGGCTGATCGCGATAGATATGACGGGAAAACTGATCCAAGAGAATAATCTCTGCCAGTCTCCCCAAAGGTGCTCTCCGCCAAAGATACAGTTCGCATCGGGTTGCACAAGCATGAACCGCGCTAAACCTCTCTCGAATCAGCCGATCAAAGTCGGGATCTTTTTGCCACCAGCGTTGAGAGTCAATTTCCTCAAACCAAAACTGAATAATTGCCGAATAGTCCATGGGAGAGCAGAACTTAACCGGAAACATAGGGTCTTCTTTGTTAATGATAGTACCTGTTCGGAGCGCGTTGCGGCGAGGGCCGACCTAAAACGAAAATGTTTCTGCTCACTTCCTTTACCACGTGGAAAAGCCACCAGAGCACCAACTCTTCTGATGACTTATTGCAGCAGGTGAGTGCTAGTTATCCCCATCCAGAGCATTTACGGTTGCTCAGACAACTGCCGGTGAATGCTCCAGAGGCGATCGCCCAAACCCTAACCGCCATACACTATTATCAGCCTCAGTGGGTGATCAGTTGTGGTATGGCTGAAACTCGCCCTCATCTGAGCATCGAAGCCCAAGCCACCCAAGGGCACAAAATTCTCCAACCTGCCCTGAACCTTAACACCCTCACTGCTGGGTTAGATGCCCTCGACATTAGCCAGGATGCTGGTAAATTTGTTTGCGAGACCCTCTACTACGCCGTCCTCGAAACCATTCAAACCCTGAATCTGCCTACTGATGCCTTATTTATTCATGTCCCCATTCTCCACTCCCGCAATCGATCAACCATTACGAACACCTTCTTGCAGATTCTGTATCGGCTGCATCAGGGAATAGGGAAACACACGGCAGAGAAAAACATCACTCAATTCACTGTCAACGATTAACTCTCAACTGTCATGAAACCTTGGCTTTATTCTCTCACGCTCACCTCTGTGTTACTATGTTTACAAATGTCCCCCCAGATTATTTCCCAGGATCCTTCTCAGGAAGTGAGACCGTTACCAGGAGAATTAGATCAAACTCTCGTCTTTAATTCCAACAGTCCTGAACTTGTCCTCAACGAAGGTATTTTACTCTCTACCTTTCCTCCTGCGGGCACCCAAACGCCTGCAGCCCATCTTAACTTTCCTCTATCTGGGCGTTTTGATATTTTTGCTCACCATGTGGCAAAAGGAGAACCCCCTAATCGTCTACAAACCTTGTATATCGGTATTCTTGTTCATAATCCTAATCCCGATCCAGTCACCCTGGATATCCTGCAAGGGGCAAGTTATCTGAGTTTGCCGGATGCTCCCTTTGTGGACTTGCCCCCTTGGGTGGATAATGAATCTGGGAATATTTATGCTGGCCCAGGGAGTCGGGTGACTCAGGATATCTTACGCGGAAAACGCCAAGGTTCTCTCCCGGATCAACTGGTTATTCCGCCTGGAAAAACTGAGCTTTTGCTCAATGCACCGATTCCTGTCAAACCTTTTAGCCCGCCTTTAAATGGTCGATCGACTTTAATCCGTGTGCACAGTAGTGGCAAGGTGTATGTAGCCAGTTTAGGGCAATTTGCGAAATTAAATCGAGATGGGACTGAGCGATCGCCTACCCTAGCAGAATGGGAGAACCTTTTACAAGCAGGGAATTTAGTTACGCCTCGCGATCGCCCTCCCACTCCCCCAGATCAACCAGGAAGTATCATCTATGGTAGAGTTGCCGGCCTATCCCAAGGCTCACGATGGGAAAGCTATCTCACCGACCGTCCAGAATCTTACCATCTTACCCTCCCCAAACCAGGCAAAACCCTTTCCTATGGTATCAGCACCCTTCGCGGCGGACGCTTAGGAACCGATCAAGTCCAAACCGCTCCCCTGCTCGTGCGCTATCCCGATACTGCCTACGCCGCCCATGGCAACTACGCCATAGAATACCACCTAAGATTCCCCCTGTTTAATCCTCAGCGCCACCCCCAAACTGTTACTCTGACACTCCAAAGTCCCTTAAAAGCAGATACTCTAGGAGCGCAAGGATTAGAGTTTACCAATTCTCCCACCGCACCTATCGTCTTTCGCGGCAGTGTCCGAGTCGAATTTTCCGATCAAAAGGGAATTCCCCACACTCGCGATGTACATTTAGTACAGCGACGAGGAGATCAAAGTCAACCTTTGATTGAATTAGAGATTCCTGGAGAAACCACTCAAGAAGTGAAGGTGACTTTCCTGTATCCTCCCGATGCCACCCCCCCTCAAGTGATCACTCTCCAGACATTGGGAAGATAAACTCCGGAACAAGCTGGGAGGATTAGTATAGGGGAGCGAAATACTGTGATTCTCCTTTCACTACAAAAACCCATGAACTCTCATCAAACTCAACCCTTCTGCTATTGGATTCAACATAGCTGGATTAGTTATCCTTTAGA
This sequence comes from uncultured bacterium, assembly GCA_964616725.1. Taxonomy (GTDB): domain Bacteria; phylum Cyanobacteriota; class Cyanobacteriia; order Cyanobacteriales; family Desertifilaceae; genus Roseofilum. Next base: position 980 of record CAZTRW010000039.1, on the reverse strand, counting down.
AGATAAAAAAGAGGTACGGGAACAGGTGCCAGAGTTGCCTGGTTTATATGGTTTGATCGCTCAGAGTCAAGATGGTCAAAGTTGGATTTTACTCCATATTGGTCATAGTCAAACGAGTCTTCGAGAGTGCTGGGATTATTGTTTGAAGTTACCAATCGTGAAAATTTTACATCAGCTATCTCTTCAGGTGAGTTTGGCTCTGTTTGCGCTGCCGAAGGTTCCTCTGGCGGGAATATCGGTGCAGCAGTTGTGTGCCTGGGAAGAGGAATTAATTGCGGTGTTGGAGCCGATGTTGACGAAAACGCCGGCGGCACTCCAGGTTAGTGTAAACTAGGGAAGGAGAGAGGTCAATGTGAATGTTAAATGAAAGTTGCTCAGTTGTGGATTTATCCGATTAAGTCTTGTGGTGCGATCGCCTGTCAAGAAATTGCTCTCACTCCCAAAGGATTATCCTGGGATCGGGAATTGATGATCGTTGATCCTCAAGGCCATTTTATGACTCAACGCCAGTATCCCCAAATGGCTCAGATTCGGGTAACCTTAGACCAACACCAAGAGGTTCTGACTCTGGAACACGACGATTACTCACCTTTCTCCTTGACACCTATGTTCACAGGAAAAGAGCAAGAGGTTCAGGTATGGCGCACTCACACAGTAGCAATTGATCAAGGGGATAGAGTGGCTCAATGGTTGCAAACGGCACTTGGTTTGGATCATGGCTGTCGTCTCGTGCGCCAATCTCCCCACCATCCCCGCTCTATCAATCCTGAGTATGCTGTGAGCGCTGAAGATCGCGTCAGTTTTGCCGATGGCTATCCTCTCCTGCTCACCAATACGGCTTCCCTGGCTGAATTGAATCGCCGACTGGGAATCGCCTATCCTCAAGAGCAGTTCACAGTGCCGATGAGTCGCTTTCGTCCTAATGTGGTGATAGAAACGATGCAGCCCTTTGTGGAAGATGGTTGGCAGAGGGTGAGGCT
>CAZTRW010000038.1:9058-23966 GCA_964616725.1 uncultured bacterium | reverse complement strand
ATGTTGGGGGGGGGTTCGGTTTGGAGTTGGTCTTGGAGTTCGGCATATTCGGCGGCAGTTAGGGGTTGACCGTCAATGGGCGATCGCCCTTCGATGATGATCTCTGTTCGCAGTATTTCTTCAGGGGTATCCTCTGGAGGAGGTAGGGCCTGAGTGGCGATTGTGGGCAAGATCGACCAGAGCAGGGAACTGTATAAAGCTACCTTTAAGGCCTGCTTTTGGGAATTGTTTTGGTGAGGAAAGGGGGGTAGGTTCATGTTAATCGTCGGTAGAAAGGCCAGGGGGTAAGGGTTCACCGCAGAGGTGATGGATCTGTTTGATTCTCTGCCATAGTCGGGGGTATTGGCTGGGGTAGGGAGGGACTAAGGCGAGGGGACTGAGTAAGGCGGCGGCGGTGAGGTCAGCAATGCTAGGTTGATTGCCGACTAGATAGGGCTGATTTTCCCAGCGATCGCCTAAAATCTGAAGTCCTAACTGTAACCGTTGGGCGGCTAACTTCACCGTATAGTGATTGATATTATACTGAATTTTTACGGTCTGGATCACGGTTTGACTCAGCCAAGAGGGGTTAATGGATTTACCTTCTCTGGAACGATAGTGATAGTAGACAAATCTTGTGGCTGTGCCCAGGCTTTCATCTAGCCAGTCTTCTAGAAATTCTGCTTCCTGTTGTTGGTGGCGATCGCCAAGCGTTAAACTCGGTTGGGGATAATGGGTTTCCAAATAGCGCCCAATTTCCGTAGAATCCCCGATTGCCTCACCAGCGACCCACAACACTGGTACCGTTTGTCCTCCCGTCAGGGATTTTACTCGCCACCAATGAAATCCCGGAGTTAAATTTTCTACCTCATAAGGAATCCCCTTGTACCCTAGGATTAATCGCGCTTTTCGACAATAATGGGAGGTACTAAACTGTAAAAGACGCATCACTTATTCCCATAAAGATATTGAATTACTTGATTAAAGTAAATTTGCGCCACCTTGTCATTTGGACAGATCCGTAAACACTCTTCAAACTGTTCCGCAGCCTGATAAAATTGCTGTAGATAGTAAGAGGTTAATCCCTGTTCAAATAAGGTTTTAGTTTGGCTTTTCGCGATCCGAATAGATTCAGGATCGGCATTAAAAATCTCAAAAACTGATACCCGTTCTGACTTCCCTTTCACTCTGACTTTATCAATAATCCGAATTTCATAATCATTAGAGTGTTGTAAGCGCAAAAAAGTATGCTCAGAAATCAATAAAGGCACCTTATAATTTTTCGTCAATCCTTCTAAGCGAGAGGCTAAATTTACCGCATCACTAATCACCGTACTATCCATACGATTTTGTCCTCCCACTGTTCCTACCATCATTAAACCCGTATTAATCCCAATGCCAATACTCAGTTTTGGCCGACCCGGCCGACCTCTTGTTTCATTATAATCGTGTAGTTCTTGTAGCATTTTAATCCCGGCTTGAACCGCATCATCAGCATTTCCGGCGAACAGAGCCATGATCGCATCTCCGATGTATTTATCAATAAAACCATGATTTTCGACGATCGCCGGTTCCATCCGCGAGAGATAGGCATTGATAAACTTAAAATTATCTTCGGGACTCATGATTTCTGATAAACTGGTGAAATCTCGAATATCAGAAAAGAGGATGGACATTTCCTGCTGGACATGGTTCCCAATGTTCACCTCTAGAATACTATCCTTATTTAGTAAGTGGATAAATTCATGAGGGACAAATCGGCCATATGCATTTTTCAATTCTACTTCCAAGTTTAGGGCATTTTCTAAATCAGCCATGGCAATCTCTAGGTTGGTGTTGACTTCAAACATATCCTCAATAAACTGTTGCCGTTCTGCCTCTGATTCTTTCCTTTGCGTAATTTCTTCAATGAACCCTTGGTAGTAGAGGAGATTGCCTTGATCGTCATAAACACTGCGGGCATTTTCTGAAATCCAGATAATTGTACCATCTTTGCGATGAACCTGGGATTCAAAGCCAGAAACCTCATGATTTTTATTCATTAATTCTATAAATTCTTGGCGGCGATCACGATTGACATAAAGCTGATTTTCAATATTAGTCAGATTGTCCATCAGATCCTCTGGCGAATCATATCCATAAATTCTAGCCAGGGCAGGATTGGCGCTGACATATTTTCCCTCTGGAGTTGATTGAAAAATCCCTTCTAAAGCACTTTCAAAAATTCTTCTATATTTATCTTCTGCTTGCCTTAAAGACTCAATCAAATGAGCTTGCTCTTGGTTCAATTTCTCTAAAGCAGAATTAGCTTCTTGCAGTTGCACATTCGTTTCCAGAATCATTTTTTCCTGGGCATAGCTATTGAGCGCCTCCCGAATCGTTAAACGCAAATCCTCTATTTGCCAAGGTTTCGTCAAATAGCGATAAAGATTAGCATAGTTAACTACATTGCGAATCCCTTCAATATCCGCTTGCCCAGTCAGCATAATTTTAATGGTTCTCGGCATAATTTCATGGATCTTTTGCAGTAGCTCATCCCCTTTCATTCTAGGCATCATATAATCAGAGATTACCAAAACCACCTCACTACTTTCTGTGAGACACTTATGAACAATACTTAAAGCCTCATTGCCATCTTCCGCTAATTCTACTTGATAGGCTTTACCAAATTCACGCCTCAGCATTCTCTTGAGGCTGTCTAGTATAAAATGTTCATCATCAACACATAAAATTACAGGGCTACTCATAACCGGATTCAATTTAGAACAAAGTCAAGTCAAAATTAGTAGGCCAAAAGGAAATGAGAATCAAAATGGCCAATTTTAATTATACCTCTCAACTTGCTTTAATCCTGATTTAATCGTTTCTATCAATTCATCTTGACTCCAAGGCTTAGGAATGTAGCGATATAAATTAGCATATTTCTGTGCTCGTTCAATGGCCGAACGATCCGCTTGTCCTGTTAACATTACAGTAATTACTTGGGGAAATTTCTGATGAATATTGATCAAGAATTCATCGCCTTTAATTCCAGGCATCAACCAATCAGAAACAATCACAATCAAATTAATATCGTTGTCTGGGAAGTCCTTAATGACTTCCCAAGCCTCGTCAGCACTTTCTGCCAGTTCATAAATGTAACTATCTGAGAAAGCATTTTTCAGTTGAATTTTCAGGCTATTCAGGACAACAGCCTCATCATCGACACACAAAATCATTGGTTTAGACATACCTAATTTACCTCTGTATTAGATAGGGGCAGACTGACCATGAATTCAGTTTTTCCCGGAACGGACTCCACCTGTATAGTTCCCTTATGTTTCTCCACAATCTTTTTCACAATATCTAGACCTAATCCACTGCCTTCTCCGGGGGATTTTGTGGTGAAGAAAGGTTCAAATATTCTGGGTCTTACTTCTGGAGAGATTCCCGAACCTGTATCAGTAATTTTGACTTTAACAAAATCAGCTTCTTGCTCTACATCAATCACCAGAGTTCCTTTATAATTCATGGCTTGTAAAGCATTATGAATCAAATTAGTCCAGACTTGGTTAAGTTCATCTGGGTAGCACCAGATCGCAGGAATAGGCTGATAGTTTTTAATCACCTCAATTCCTTGTTTTAGTTTATTTTGATAGAGAGTTAATACGGTTTCAATTCCTGCTGGAATTTGGGCTAATTCTTGAGTAATATTTGGATCGTGTCTGGCGTATCGCTTGAGTGCAAACACAACTCGCGCCGCTTGATCTGTTGCTGTTTCAATTGTTTTAAAGCTTTTGCGAATACTGGAAATCTGGTAGATCATTTGCAGAATTTTCTGGTTATCTATATCGGCTAATTTGGGCGCAATGCTCCCGATATTATCATGGATGCCAATATCAACTAAGGTGTCGGCGATGGTTTGTGTATTACTCACTTTATTTTGTTCTAGATCCTGAATAATTTTTTTGCGATATTTGCGCTTTTCTCGACTGGAAAGATGTTCATTATTTGACGCTTCTGTTCTTTGATTAAGCTCGAAAAAAAAATCCCTTTGTTCTTCATTAATTGTCTTCCAGAAATCTGGGAATTCTTCTAGGGTTTGATGAAAGGAATCGGAGAGATTGTCAACGGAAGCGCGGATGGCTCCAAGGGGAGTATTAATTTCATGGGCAATGCCTGCAATGAGTTGCCCTAGTGCTGCCATTTTTTCTGATTGAATCAAATGGTTTTGAGTCAGCTTGAGCTGATGTAGAGTCTGTTCTAGTTCTTGATTTTTTTCTTGGAGACTTTTTTGTAAAAAAGCATTTTCTAAATGGGTATTAACTCGAACGAGGACTTCCTGAATTTCAAAGGGTTTGGTAATGTAATCTACTGCGCCTAGGTTAAATCCTTTCACTTTATCTAAAATTTCATTCATGGCACTGATAAAAATAATGGGAATGGATTGAGTTTTCGGGTTACTTTTGAGGGTTTCACAGACTTGATATCCATTCATCTCTGGCATCATAATATCGAGTAAAATTAGGTCGGGGGGACTGGCGGCGATCGCCGCTAGAGCCAGGGTACCACTGGGCACGGGTCTCACCTTATAGGTTTTCTCCCTTAAAATTTTTACCAGAAGTCTAAGATTTTCTGGTGTATCATCAACCACCAGAATGTCAGCTTTAGAGAAGAGAGCAGAAGAGGATGTCATAGGTTGAACTGGGAATTAAGTAACCAGTAAGGTTCTGTGAGGATCTGAGAATGCTCCGGGAAGATGCCATCGGGAGGGTACAAGGAGGGCAAAATTGCCCTGGCGGGGAAAGCTCCCCTGCTGAGGGGAGACAATTTTCAAAGGGTTACCCTCAGATAGTAGACTAACAGTACCTGGGACTTCACCCTATTGTAAGCCTAGGTTGCCGTAAACCTCTTCAAAGCACAGGTGGAATAAACCTATGACCTCAACCGATCCAGTAAAGTTAATGAAACAAGAAGTGGGTAAAGCCGCCGCGTCTAAAGTCAAATCAGGGATGATTTTGGGATTAGGCACGGGATCGACAACTGCCTATGCAATTGAGTTTATCGGCGATCGCCTGAAATCGGGCGAAATTAGCAACATTGTCGGTATTCCTACCTCCTTTCAAGCGGAAGTCCTCGCTCGACAATACGGCATCCCTCTCACTACTTTAGATGTGATCGACCATATTGATCTAGCTATTGATGGTGCAGACGAAGTAGATCCTCACAAAAACCTGATTAAAGGGGGCGGCGCAGCCCATACCAGAGAAAAAATTGTTGACTCTCTCGCCGATCAATTCATTGTCGTTGTTGATGCTGGTAAACTGGTAGATCGTTTAGGCTCTACCTTCCTGCTACCCGTAGAAGTGATCCCTATGGCGATTACTCCCGTGATGAAAGCCATTACTCAACTCGGAGGTGAACCTCAATTGCGAATGGGAGTCAAAAAGGCAGGTCCTGTGATTACCGATCAAGGCAATATGGTAATTGATGTCAAATTCAACCAGATTGATGATCCCGCTGGATTAGAGAAAACCTTGAATAATCTTCCGGGAGTGCTGGAAAATGGTCTGTTTGTGGGCGTAGCCGATCTGATTTTAGTGGGAGAGGTGAAGGATAACCAACCCTCTGTACGAGAATTTTAACCAATCAGGGGCATAGCCCCTCATTGGGATTTAGTTATGATCGAGTTTCAACACTGCCATAAAGGCAGACTGAGGAACTTCTACTGTACCGATCGCTTTCATCCGTTTTTTGCCCTTGGCTTGCTTTTGGAGGAGTTTCTTTTTGCGGGAGATATCGCCGCCATAGCATTTAGCTAATACATCTTTCCGCAAGGCGGGGATATGTTCACTGGCGATGACGCGGGAGCCGATAGCGGCTTGAATGGGGACTTTGAATTGGTGACGGGGTATGAGTTCTTTCAGTTTTTCGGTTAAGCCGCGTCCGACATAGTAGGCTTTGTCTCGATGGACGATCATGGCGAGGGCATCGACGGGATCATTGTTGATGAGGATATCCAAACGGACTAAATCATTGGTGCGATAGCCGATGATTTGATATTCCATACTAGCATAGCCCCGCGATCGCGTTTTCATTTGATCGAAAAAGTCCGTTACCACTTCCGCTAAAGGCAGTTCATAGATGAGAGTGGTACGATTTTGCGTCAGATATTTCATGTCCTTGAACACTCCCCGCCTGTTTTGACACAACTCCATCAGCGTTCCCACGTAGGTTTCTGGGGTGATCATATCTATCTGAACGTAAGGTTCTTCAATACTTTGCCGCTCATTCGCTGGGGGAAGGGTACTGGGGTTATCGATATTAATGACTTCTCCTGAGGGAGTGATCACCCGATAAACTACGGAAGGAGCAGTAATAATTAAGTCGAGATCGTATTCCCGTTCTAGCCGTTCCTGGACAATTTCCATGTGCAATAATCCCAGGAAACCGCAACGGAAGCCAAACCCCATAGCGCTGGAGGTTTCCGGTTCATAGGAAAGAGCCGCATCATTGAGCTTGAGTCGATCTAGGGCTTCCCGCAATTCGGGGAATTGATTGGCATCGGTGGGAAACATACCACAGAACACCATGGGTTTGGCTTCTTTATATCCAGGGAGGGGTTGTTCGGCGGGTTGGGTTTTGAGGGTAATGGTGTCTCCTACCCGTGCGTCTTCTACGGCTTTGATGGAGGCAGCGAGATAACCGACTTCTCCGGCGTGGAGTTCATCGACTTGGACTTGGGTGGGAGAGAGGATACCGAGTTCATCAATTTCGTATTCTTTGCCGGTGGCCATCAGGCGAATGCGATCGCCCCGCCTTACTTTACCATCCACCACCCGAAAATAGACAATTACCCCCCGGTAACTGTCATAGTAGCTGTCAAAAATCAGGGCGCGTAGGGGTTGAGCCATGGTATCTTGGGGAGCCGGAATGCCTTGAACAATCGCTTCTAGAATCTCACTAATACCAATTCCTTCTTTGGCTGAGGCTAAAATCGCGCGACTACAGTCTAGACCAATAACCTCTTCAATTTCTGATTTTACCCGTTCTGGATCGGCTCCTGGCAAGTCAATTTTATTCAAAACGGGAATAATTTCTAAATCATGTTCTAGGGCCAAATACACATTAGCTAAGGTCTGTGCTTCCACGCCCTGAGAGGCATCCACCACCAAGAGTGCCCCTTCACAGGCAATGAGTGATCGCGATACCTCATAAGAAAAATCCACATGACCAGGAGTATCAATTAAATTCAAAACATAGGTTTGGCCATTCTCAGCCACATAATTCATCCGGGCCGCCTGTAGCTTAATGGTAATCCCCCGTTCCCGCTCCAGATCCATATTATCGAGAAACTGTTCCTTCATATCTCGATCGGCCACGGTCCCGGTGGACTGTAAGAGGCGATCAGCCAAAGTGGATTTCCCATGATCGATATGGGCAATAATGCAAAAATTACGAAGATGAGAAACGGGCGCGTCGGTCATACAGGCTGTCAAGTGGTTCGCAGGTGACTCTAGTGTAACAGAATCCCAACCTATCCCCTCAATCTGCCCGAGAAAGGGCGATCGCCTCTCCACCGATTCAACACCCGCATTTCATGTTAAACTAAGTCAAATAATATAGCCTCAAAGCGCAAAAATCCCTGTCCACCGAGGCTTTCAACCCAATTGCTATGAACGACCCAGCCCTCTCTTCTGACCGCACCCTAGACAAAGTAGAAGTCTCCATCACCCTAGATGCAGACCTACTCGCACAAATTCAGCACTTAACCAACGACCCCTCCAGAATCATAGAAACTGCCATCCGTCAATGGCTCCGAGGCTCCCCCCAAAGAGACGACGAACTCACCCGCACCTTAATTAAAAGCCCCCCGCTGCCCCCCCGGGGAGAATGGAACGATTAACCCCTCCAATTCAGACCTATAGGGTGAATATGAGTCTCTCAACTCTTCACCATCAGAACAGTTCCCCTCAATCGGAAAATCTGAGCTACTCTAAGTTAGAGGTCACTTTTCTCTCCAACTCACCGACACGAACTCATGAGTGTTTCCCCTAATGCATCCATTCAAATCCTGAATCAGGCTGGAGTAGCTCCCCGGTCACAGGTACAGTACGAAACAATTAGTCTGGTTTCTGGATTAGGTGCCGAGTTAAGCTTTATTCACAATACATCAGGTGAATATCTGGCCTTTAACTGGAGTCAAGCACAGCACTACGGTTTACTCCCAGAGAACATTGTCGGTCAATCAATGGAGAAAACCATTCATCCCCTTCCGATCAATCCCTATCTGGATCGGATTCGTCAAGTGTTAGAAACCCAACTACCACAACGGTTTAGCTATCCCTTTAGCTACCAACAACACCATTTTCTGCTGGATCTCGTAGCTACTCCAGTGCTGACTGCCTCATCTACAAGCAGTCAAGTTCTAGTGTTAGGACGACTCCTCTCCACGGCTCTAGAAACCTCCTGTTTTGCTGGTAATGCCGATTCCCAAACCGAAGAAAACGCTAAAAAGATTGCCTATTATCACACCCTCCTGACTCAAGTTACCCAAAATATCCGACAAACCCTGGATCTAGAAACGATCTGGAGAAAAACAGTAGAAGGGCTAGCGGTAGCCTTAAATTTAGAACAGTGCGTGATTTGCCAGAAATGCCCAGAGACCCAAAAATTAAAAGTAGTGGCTCAGTACCCAGATCAAGCGGTGGCTTCTAAAGAGTTTCAAATCGGTCGTTTAATTGTCCTGGAAGACTATCCTCCCCTGCATCAGAGTCTCGCTACCCTAGAACCAGTTGCCTGGGGAGCCTCTAGTGGATCTCATTTAGCGGTAGCCACTTGCTATCAAGACCAACCTAATGGCTTAATGGTACTGTTTCCTCCTGCTGGGGAGGAACCCTATCTGTGGTCATCTCCGGAAATTGAACTGGTGCGAGATCTGGCGGAACAGGTGGGAACGGCGATCGCCCATGCTACCCTCTACCAAGAACTCGAACTCGCCCGCAAACAAGCCGAAGAAGCCTCTCGCCTCAAAAGCGAATTCCTCGCTAACACCTCCCACGAACTCAGAACCCCCCTAAACGGCATGATTGGCTTTCTGAGGCTGATCCTCGATGGCATGGCTGAAGATCCAGAAGAACAAATGGAATGGGTTCAAGAAGCCCATAACTCAGCCCTTCATCTGTTAAATCTGATTAACGATGTTCTCGATCTCGCTAAAATCGAAGCCGGTAAAATGCAGATCGAACTCAGTCCCGTTAATTTAGACGAACTGCTCACGAATCTGGAAAACTTTACTCGACCCCAAGCCGAAGCAAAGGGATTAAGCTATGAAGTCAGTCGGACTCCCACACGAGACGAAGTGCTCATCAGTGGCAATTATCAGCGTCTGCTGCAAGTGATGCTCAACCTCGTCGGTAATGCGATCAAGTTTACTCACGAAGGAGGAATTACCATTACCGCAGAAGTGAATGCTAAGAAATTTCATGCCCATGGTTTAAATCGGGAGTACCCTGGATCGGTGAAAGTCAGTGTGGCTGATACTGGCATCGGTGTCGCTCTAGAGAAGCAAGATAAGCTCTTTCAGTCCTTTTCCCAAGTAGATGGCTCTCGCACTCGACAATACGGCGGCACTGGCTTGGGACTAGCCATTTCTCAACGGTTAGTGGAAGCAATGGGAGGCGATGTGAACTTTTTCAGTATGGGAGAAGGACTGGGATCGACGGTCACCTTTACGGCTCCCTTATCACAACTACCGGTAATTGTCAAGGAGTAATGGAGGAGGAAGGAATCCATCCCTGGGTTTTGAGGATCTCGGCGAGATTCACCTCCCTTTCCAGCAAACAGGCATGACCACTGTTGGGTAAGCGAATGATTTGAGCTTGGGGAATGTGTTGTTGGAGATACTGGGCTTCTGTGACGGAGGGGAGCAAGCGATCGCCCCCACTGGCCAAAATGAGGGTGGGCTGGGGAATAGTTTGGAGCAAGTGGGCAGAGACGGCTCCCTCCCGCAGGAGCGATAACCGCCAAGCAGAGGTTGCTTTGGGGACAGCATCAATAGCCTGCCAGAGATCCTGGCGTTCCCTGGGATCAATCCGAGAAGCAGCGGCTAAGAGCCAATAGATGGCGAGGGTACTGAGGGGATAGAGGGGATCAGGAATCCAAGGAACCATTGACTCTCCCCAAGCCATCCAGAAACGGCGATGAAAGGAAGAAGCGGGATTAACCAGAATTAAGTGGGTAATGGTTGGTGGGGCTTTGAGTACGGTTTTTAGGGCTAAAATGCCGCCAAAGGATTCTCCGCATAAGTAAATTTCTTGATAGAGTCGAGAACGGGATTGAGTGTTGATGATGCCCAGGAGACGATCGCTCAATTCATCCCAGTTACTGCGATCGCCGGCAGGAATTCTCAAAGCACCCACATCAAAATATCTGCCTAAACCAGGTAGCTGTCTTCGGTATAAGGTTCCCCATCCATCCATTCCCGGTAGAAAAATAAACAATCTTTTCCGGGAGGATCGGCAATCGAGAGGCAACCAATGGGCACAAGAGTCAACCATACAAGAAAATCAAAAGATTACCTTAATTATTCAAGATCGATAGTTATTGCTGCGATCCCTACAAAAAAATTAAATTAATTCGCGATCGCTCCCCTCAGTCCTCTCTGTAAAATCGCTCAGGTTTCTGCCTCGAAAATGCATCTCCCTATCCTCCGTAACCTTCAACAGTGACTCCACTTTTCCCGGAGCGAGGGAGTGGAGATGGCTCGTTAAACCGAATTTCCCCCGAAGACAAACTTCATCAATTAAGGTTACAATCTAAATAAATTCCGCTTAATGATCCATTTAGTAAAATCCTGAGTAGAATCCATAAGGCAACCTTGCCCACCAGTTCCGAAAGACTCAGGCAGATCATTAACAAAAACTTATCTTATCCTCTATGAATCCTTATAGCTCGTCAAAAAAGACCTTTACCATTACCACTCCCCTGTACTATGTCAATGACCTCCCCCATATTGGGAGCGCCTATACGACAATTGCCGCCGATGTGTTAGCCCGCTACTGGCGACTGCGGGGAGAAGAGGTCTTAATGATTACGGGTACAGACGAGCATGGCTTAAAAATCCAGCGCACTGCCCAAGAACGAGGAAAAGATCCCCAAACTCACTGCGATGAAATTGTCCAGGGATTTGAAACCCTCTGGGAAAAACTCAATATCCAGTATGACCGATTTAGCCGTACAACGGCGGCGAAACATCAGGCGATCGTCACCGAATTCTTCCACAGAGTCTGGGAGAATCAAGACATTTACCTCGGTCAGCAACAAGGATGGTATTGTGTTTCCTGCGAAGAATTCAAAGAAGAAAAAGACCTTCTCGATGATCGCCACTGTCCCATCCACAACAAACCGACCGAATGGCGCGATGAACAAAACTACTTCTTTCGCCTCTCCCGCTACCAAGACCAACTAGAAACCTTCTATCACGACCATCCAGAATTTATTCAACCAGAAAGCCGTCGCAACGAAGTGCTCAGTTTCGTCGCTCGCGGACTTCAGGATTTCTCCATCTCCCGCGTCAACCTCGACTGGGGATTTCCAGTCCCAACCGATCCCAACCACACGCTCTACGTATGGTTTGATGCCTTACTGGGCTACATTACCGCCCTCCTGAATCCCCAAGATCCCCCCACTCTAGATCGGGCCCTAGCCAAATGGTGGCCCATTCAAGTTCATTTAATTGGGAAAGATATTCTCCGCTTTCATACCGTATATTGGCCAGCCATGCTCCTATCGGCAGGACTCCCCCTACCCCATCGCGTCTTTGGCCATGGTTTTTTGACGAAAAATGGGATGAAAATGGGAAAAAGCTTGGGCAATACTCTCGATCCCTTGGATTTGGTCAACCGCTATGGCTCGGATGCGGTACGGTACTATTTTCTCAAGGAAATTGAGTTTGGCAAGGATGGAGATTTTAATGAAACTCGATTCATTAATGTTTTGAATGCGGATTTGGCCAATGATTTGGGTAACCTGCTAAATCGGACTCTAGGAATGGCAAAAAAGTATTGCCAAGGAAAGGTGCCAGCAAAAACGGGAGCAGAGATGGGGCCAGAAAATCCGCTCCAGGCGATCGCCAGATCATTAAAATTAAAGGTAGAGGAAAATTACCCTGCCCTCGCTTACTCCCAGGCTTGTGCTGCCGTTTTAGCCCTAGTTCAGAGCAGCAACAAGTACATTGATGAACAAGCCCCCTGGACATTATACAAACAAGGACACCAGCAACAAGTAGCAGAAGTCCTCTACTGCGTCCTGGAATCCGTGCGCTTGGCAGCCTATTTGCTCTCTCCGATTATTCCTCGGATTAGCACTGCCATCTATGCCCAACTGGGGTTTACCGTTGACTTTGACTGTCCCAGTCAGATCCAACAGGAAGCCCCTTTTGCTATTCATGCTCAATGGGGTATCCTACCAGAAAACCAAGCCCTAGGCCATCCCCAACCCGTGTTTCAGCGTCTAGAAGGTGTGGAAGCTTAACTTTTCAATAGCAAAAGCTCGACATTGATTTCCGAACCACCATAAACAATTCTTTTTAATAACTGAGGGATAACGATCATGTACGAACCAATGGAACAAAGTCAGAGTCTGTGGACTCCCGAACAGGTGCTCTCAAATCGAGGAACCGTGGCCATTTTTATCGATGGCTCTAACCTGTTTTATGCGGCTTTGCAACTGGGTATGGAGATTGATTATACGAAACTGTTGTGTCGCTTGACGAATGGTTCTCGATTGTTACGATCTTTTTTCTATACTGGGGTGGATCGAACCAATGAGAAGCAGCAGGGGTTTTTGCTGTGGATGCGTCGCAATGGCTATCGCGTCATTGCCAAGGATTTGGTTCAGCTTCCCGATGGCTCGAAAAAGGCCAATTTGGATGTGGAAATTGCCGTAGATATGATGGCATTGGTGGGATGCTATGATACGGCGGTGCTAGTCAGTGGCGATGGAGATCTCGCTTATGCGGTGGATTCCGTCAGTTATCGTGGGGTGCGGGTAGAGGTGGTGAGTTTGCGATCGATGACCAGTGATAGTTTGATTAATGTGGCCGATCGCTATATCGATTTGGAAAGTATTAAAGAGGATATCCAAAAAACTCCTCGCCAGAATACCTACTCCTATCGCCCTTTATCGGGAATGAGTTTAATCGATGAACGGGAAAAACGATAACTCAATCATGGCATTATGGATAAAACCGTCAGAGAAATACTCCATCGCAGCCAGAATCCACATTCCCAGCGATGGCGGAAAATTGGCTTAGGGTTGCTCCTGGCAGCCACCTTGGGCAGTTGTCGTTCTTTCAATAGTACAGATCAGTTGGTGGAGGCGGCTTCAGAGGCACAGTTCTCTGAAGATATTCAGCTAGTGTTTCGGGAGATTACCCTCGAGCAGGGAGACAACCAGGGGCAGTTGCTCTGGAAAATCTATGCGAAGGAGGCTAGTTATAGTGAAGATCGGCAAATTGCCACGGTAGAAGCTCCTGCCGGGGAGTTGTATCAGGATGGGGAATTGGTGTATCAGGTGGAGGCGACGCGGGGAGAAGTCCATCAGGATGGTAATTTGATTTTGCTCAAAGATGGGATTAAGGCGATCGCCGTGAAAGATAAGGTAACCCTCGCTGGCAACCGGTTGGAATGGCGACCCCAAGCAGATATTTTAGTCGTTTACAATACCCTCACCGGTTCCCATCCCCAGGTGCAAGCCAAAGCAAATCAAGCCAAACTCTATAGTCGATTACGCCAAATGGAATTGGTAGGAAAGGTGGAAGCCCAGGTGAATTCCCCCCCATTACGGATGGAGACAGAGCAGCTAGTCTGGTTGATGGCACAGAACAAGATTTTAGGAGCGGTTCCGATTACAGTGAAGCATTATCCAGGTTCAGAGCCAGAGTTTCCTTCTTCAGAGGCAACCCCCAGTCATACCGCTTCTGGGGGCGGAACCGTGGTGGATTTACAGGCAAAAACGGTGACGTTGATGAATGAGGCGACGTTAACCGCTACCAATCCTCCCTTGCAGCTAGAAAGTAGCTCCATTACTTGGAATGTGCCCTTAAAATCTGTGGGGGCGAATCAACAAGTGACGTTAGCCCATTTGGGCGAGCAGTTGACTTTGGTAGCAGATCGAGGCACAGTGGATCTAGAACAACAGGTCGCTCATTTGACGGCAAATGTCCGCGTCACTGGAGGGCCAAATCAGTCGGATTTGTCCGCCGATAATGTGGTATGGTCTTTTGGCCAGGAAGAGATAGAAGCCACGGGAAATGTGATTTATCGTCAGAGCGATCCTCCCCTGTTTCTGCAAGGGGCAAGGGCTTTCGGTAATTTACTCGAGCAAACCATGACGGTGAGTAGTGGCGATCGCACTCGCACAGTTACAGAAATTACTCCCTAAAACAATATTAATCCGTTGAGTCAGGAAAGACCCATGGCAGAAATACCATCTCAGGTAGAGTTATAGTTAATTCGATTAAGGTTGATACACAACAGTTTATCTACAACAATGATATCTGTAGGGGCGAACGGCCGTTCGCCCCTACAACCATATCTCATTGTTAAGCGAATCGACTATGATACTATTTTAGATCATCAAGATCAATGAGGCGATCGCCCCTATAAGCACTTATTCTTAAAACCTAGGAGCCCTTGTTATCCTAAAGAAGAATTAGCCGAGCGAGGGCAAAAACTCTACGAATCTGGCATTCGGCAGCAAGCTGAGGAAGAAAACGAAGGCAAAATCGTAGCGATAGATATCAAAACGGGTGAGTTTGAAGTCGATGAGAATGTCGTACCTGCCACCAATCGACTCTTTGAGCGCGATGCCCAATGCTCAACCTTGGATTATTCGCATTGGGCATCGCGCCGTTGAGTTGCAGGCGGTTCTGCCGTTCGGTGTGCCA
>CAZTRW010000038.1:0-9048 GCA_964616725.1 uncultured bacterium | reverse complement strand
ATTCGAATCTTTGCGCCCTATGCCCAATGCACAACCTTGTATTATTCGCATGGGGAATCGCGCCGTTTATAGTGATTCTGGTTAAGAATCGGACACTATGCGATACTATGAATCACGAATAATTTGATCCAAAGGGGTGTCAGGAGAAGCATACATTCTCGCCCGCTTTAAAGCGCTAAAATCATGCTCAATATCATTCGTCCCGCCTCCGTCGCTAATTTATTGATCACTTTTTTTCGCTATAAGTTTGAGCCGCCTGGGTAACGCTGCCACCATTTTCAATATCACTGATTACTTTTTTATTCAAGTCAACACTATAACTCATAGCCTGATTTTAGTGAAGGAATTATTGACTTTCTTATTTTACCACAGGATGTCCGAATATTAAATATAATTACTATAATCTACTATAATAGCGATCGCAGTTGGGGTGGGGGCAAGTTCACCAAAGTTATGGATGAGAATGGAGGATAGGGCAAACCCGCTAAAACCCTCACCCCCGCTCCCTCTCCAGAGGGCAACTCTAAGATGGTTTGATGCTAATATAGTTAGGGTGAATAAAACCCTAAATAAACGGATGGAAGAGAATAGCATAGGAACTCTAATTGAAATTAATCAAAAATTGCTGCAAGAAGCGCTCGATTTGAGTGAATATCCTACGCCTACGGAGTTAATTGAAGCGGCTTTGCAAGAATATATTCAACGTCAAAGACAACTGAAAATTGTTGAGTTGTTTGGTACAATTGATTATGATGAAGCTTATAATTATAAGGAACAGCGACAAATCGGATGAAGGTTCTGGTTGACACTTCAGTTTGGTCACTAGTTTTGCGACGCAAAACAGCCCATGAAGGGAATGGAATTGTTAAGATTTTACAGGATTTAATTGCAGATGGACGAGTGGTGTTAGTGGGAGCAATTCGTCAGGAGATTCTTTCTGGAATAGGCTATAAGGAACAGTTTAATCGATTGAAGGAGTATCTTCGGGCTTTTCCGGATTTAGATCTAGCGCCTGAAGATTATGAGTTAGCCGCCGAGTTTTTTAATACTTGTCGCAGCCAAGGTATTCAGGGTTCAAATACTGACTTTCTGCTTTGTGCTGTGGCTGATCGTCGCGGGTATAGTATTTTGACGACGGATAAGGATTTTGAGCATTTTCGACAGCATATTCCGATTGTATTACTAGGATGAAGTGAAGTCTATAATCAGCGATTCCGGTAGGGGTGGGGGCAGGTTCACCAAAGTTATGGATCAGAAATGGGGGATAGGGGGAAAACAGAGTTGCTTCCCTAACTGTGTATTCCGAACTCAATTCCTAGGCTATGGCCCGTATTATTACGAGTAAAGGGATTCCAAGTGCCTAGCTCTTGGGCTGATCTGTAGCAGAGGATCTGGCGCATTTCTGCACTCAAGCCGCGCACCTGACTAAAATCTGCTCCGGCAATATTTTGTACTTGTTCAAAACTGGCTCCAGTTAAGTCGGCACAGCGAAAATCCGCTCCTTGTAATTCGGTGCTGTTGAATCTGGCATAACGGAGATTGGCTCCGATTAAAAAGGCTTTTTGTAAGTTTGCGCCGCTGAAGGCAGCATTTTCTAAGTTGGCTTGGGTTAAGTCAGCGCCACTGAGGTAAGCTCCCCGTAAGTTTACGCCGCGCAAGTCGGCTCCTCGGAGATAGGCAGTATTTAAGAATGCTCCGGCTAAACTGGCTTGGGGGCCCACTGCTCCCGATTTTTGGTAGAGAAACCCTTCTGGCCAAAGGGTTTGGCTGTCATAAAGGGCAACTTGGAGTTTAGCGGATTCGAGCAGGGTAGCGGTTAAATTTGTGTTTTGGAGTTGGGCCCGATTGAGGTACGATCCGGTTAATTGAGCGCCGGTTAGGTTGGCGCCGCGTAAGTTGGCTCCGCGCAAGTCGGCTCCCTGTAAGTTGGCATAGCTGAGGTTGGCGTGACTGAGATTTGCGCCAATTAGGGTTGCGCCTTGCAGGTTAGCATGGTTTAAGTCTATCCCGGATAAATCCTGGTGAAATAATTCTATGCCGGGGAGATGGGCGTGGGGAGTGAGGGCATCAGCCATAGGATCGTTATTTTCTGTTTGGTCTATGATTTATCGTAGAAATAGTATAATTAATTATCAATAACGCTGTTAATTATTCATTGTTCATTATTCATTACTCAAAAAGTTGCAATTGATGACTATGAAGCCTCCTATGACGATGATGGATTTCTTTCGCAAGAGTGAAGGGATTTGGTACTCTGAGCGGACGGTTCATCATTTTGATTCGACGGTGAACGAGTCTGGGGTGTCTAACCTGATTGTACAGGTTTTTGGCCCGGATGATCCGAGGGTTCAAGAACTGTGTATGGCTCAAAATACTGATCCGGCTGAGGCGGCTGGGGGAGCGAGTTTTATGTGGCAGGATAATTTGGAGCCAGAGCGGGAGCCTAATCCTAATTATGCGGCGATTTTGGTGGATATTCCCGATCGCCACGATCCTCAGCAAGGCTATTTTTTACGAAATCGGGGGTATGTGGAAGGGATTCCAGTGATTGGCAGATATCACTTTGCCAGGGATGGGGTGTTAACCATTGATACAGAGTATGAACGCAATCAAGGACAAGAGCGAGCGTGGTTTATTACGGATGATTTTCGGGTGCGAGTGAGTACGGTAAAAATGATGAATGGAGTCAATTTGATGAGCTATGCTTCCGAGCGCCGCTGTTGGTTACCCTCTCAGTTGAGTACCCTAGCGGCGAATGGAGCCGAGGGTATTTTGCCAAGCTAGATCTTGGCGGAGGATGTCTAGTGCTCTTTGATCTGCTCCAGAGAAGAGGTTTTGAGCGATCAGTTCCGTGAGGACTTGTTGGACGAGTTGGGAGGCAAATGAACCGCCGTTGCGCAGGAGATGGAAATAGTAGCTGATTTGGGGGCGATCGCCTACATTAAAATGAAAGTGATAAATCTCAGATTGGCTCATGGTAAATACGGGGGTATTGACAGGAACCACCAGGGAGGGGATACCTTGTTTTCCATAAAGGCGATCGTCCTCGTATAACAACGCTCCAATCAAAATCACCCCCAACAAGATCCGTGTTTCCACAATCAAATCTGGTGTAAATAACGGATCGGGTTCATTGGATAACCGCGGTCCCGTATTGAGAAACTGAGGATTAAACAACTGGGAATTGTACACCAAACCCACTGCCCAATGACGTTCCTGGGGATCTTCGAGCTTGACAAAACACCCCAAGCCATACTCTTCCGGCTCAGGAGGACGCACCAGGTCTGGCTTCTGATCCAATTGGACAATATAATCGCAATGGGAATTAGACTTAACAACTTTGCCGAGACGAACCATAGGAGAGTGGGGGAGTAGGATGGACAGTGCCATCCTACGGGTACCGTGAATTAGGACAGAGATTGAATCAGATAATCAAAATAAGGAGCCGCTTCTTGAGCATCTTCCACACTCAATAGTGCCAAAGCCGCTTCTTTTAAGCAGCGCATGGCTTCCACCATTCCGGCGAGGGGAACGCCCAGAGAATTATACATTTCTCGCGCCCCCAATACCCCAATCTGATCGATCGTGGTAGTATCACCATCAATCACCCCATAGGTGACCAGACGCAAATACCAACCATAATCTCTGATACACTGGTTCCGCTCCCGTTGACCAGAGGCATTGCCTCCAGGAGCGATAAAATCGGGTCTTCTGCGCCAGAGTTCTTGAGTTGCCTTATCGACGATCTTCTTTTCATTTTCCGTGAGGGTGGAAGCAATGCGCGTCCGTTGTTCTCCGGTGGTTAAGAAGGCTTGAATGTTTTGGAGTTCTCCGGCGCTGGGGTACCGCAGTTGCTCGTCAGCGTTGAGAATGATTTGAGTAACGACGCTCATGATTATGTTGGAATCCCTATGCTAAAGGAAATATCAATATGCTGTTAGTTTAACTATTGGGTGGGACACAAGGGAAGAGAGATTTAAGAAGATGGAAGCTGAAAGTGACTGGAAGGTTGGCCAAGTGGTGGCTGTAGAGATTAGTTCTCTCAGTGATAGTGGGGAGGGAGTGGGAAGAGTAGGAGGACGGGTGGTGTTTGTGCCGGATACGGTTCCAGGCGATCGCCTGATGGTTCGTTTCGTAGAAGTAAAGCGCCCCTTTGCCAGAGCAGTAGTAAAGGAACTGATTACCCCATCTGCCCATCGGGTTCGTCCCGCTTGTATTGTGGCGGACAAATGTGGGGGATGTCAATGGCAACATATCGCTTACAGTTATCAGCAGGAAGCCAAACAAACCTTAGTGGTAGAGACGTTAACTCGGTTAGGAAAATTAACCGAGCCGCCAGTTGAGCCTTTGCTCAGTTCGGCACAGGGGTTAGGCTATCGCAATAAGGTATCCTATCCTTTAGGCAGATCGGCGACAGGAACGATTAAGGCAGGGTATTACCAAAAAGGAACCCATAAGATTGTCAATCTCAATCAATGTCCTGTGCAGGATGAGAGATTAAACCCGTTTTTAGCCAATCTCAAGGTGGATTTTCAGGCGGCGGGATGGTCAGTTTATGATGAAAAGAGTCATACCGGATTATTGCGGCATTTGTGTTTGAGGGTGGGACAACGCACGGGAGAGGTGTTGTTAACTCTGGTGGCGACTACGGCGGATTTACCGGGTTTGGAAAAGTATAGTCGCCAGTGGTTAAGGCGGTATTCGGGATTGGTGGGGGTTTGTGTGAATATTAATGCCGATCGCACCAATCGGATTTTAGGCGATCGCACGCTGTGTATTGCGGGAAAACCTTATGTGCGAGAAGCCTTGGCAGGGTTAACCCTGCATTTGGGAACTGAGCCATTTTTTCAGGTGAATACGGAGGCGGCAGAGGTGCTGGTAGCACTGATTTTAGACTATCTGCGGGGAAAAGCAATTGATTTGGCGATCGATGCCTACTGTGGCATTGGCACCTTAACATTGCCTTTAGCGCGTCAAGTGAAGCGGATGATTGGCATAGAAGTACAAGCAGAAGCAATTCAGCAGGCGCAACAAAATGCTCAACTTAATCAGATTAAAAATATCCTATTTCAGGTAGGAAAAGTGGAGACAATGCTTCCCGAATGGGTAAAGATTCCTGACTTGGTTGTGCTCGATCCCCCCCGTCAAGGCTGTCACCCTGACGCGATCGCTACCCTGTTACGTCTTCTGCCGCCGCACCTAATTTATGTCAGTTGTAAACCAGCCACCTTAGCGCGGGATCTGCACTGGCTGTGTCAATCAGGAAAGTATCAACTTACTCGTGTCCAACCTGTGGATTTTTTCCCTCAAACTTCCCATGTGGAGTGTGTGGCATTTTTGCAGACTCAGAGAGTTTAGCCTGAACGGGAATTTTGATAATAAAGGCGGTTTCTCCCGGATGGGAGGTACAAAACAACTGGCCGTGATGTTTTTCAGTAATAATTTGATAGCTAATAGATAGGCCTAATCCGGTGCCTTTACCGACGGGTTTGGTGGTGAAGAAAGGATCGAAGAGTCGAGTTTGTACCTCTGGGCTGATGCCTGGGCCATTATCGACGATGCGAATGATAATGTTATTATCAATCACTCGTGTTTGAATGCGAATGATGCTGGGATTGGCGGCAATTTGTGCGGGGGTGCGATCGCGATCGCGATCATCCAAGGCATCAATGGCATTGGTAAGAATATTCATAAACACCTGATTGAGTTGTCCGGCATAACATTCAATCAGTGGGAGAGGATAGTATTCTTTAACTAACTGAATTTCTGGCCGCCAACCATTGGCTCGGAGACGAGGGAGGAGAATGGTGAGGGTACTATCAATGCCTTCTATTAGATTCGCTTCTTTGAATTCGGCTTCATCCAGACGAGAAAAGATGCGTAGTGAAGTAATAATTTCCCGAATTCGATGAGTCCCGATACTCATAGATTCAAATAGATTTTGTAGATCTTCTTTGACAAAAGCTAAATCCATTTCTGCTAAGGTTTCTTGAATTTCCCCTTGTGGTTGGGGATAGTAATTTTGGTAAAGATCGAGCAAATGAATCAAGTCTTCTGTGTAGTTTTTCGCATGAGTAATATTGCCGTAGATAAAGTTAAGGGGATTATTAATTTCGTGGGCAACTCCGGCAACCACTTGCCCTAAGCTAGACATTTTTTCGCTCTGAATGAGTTGGGATTGAGTGCGTTGGAGTTGTCTTAAGAGGGTTTCGAGTTCGTGAGTACGAGTTTGGCTCTGAGCGAGGAGATCGGCTTGATTGAGGGCGATCGCCACCTGATCCACCACCCGTTTGAGAAACTCAATTTCCTCATCTTTCCAAGGTCGGATACATTGGTAGTGAATGCAGATAATAATGCCAAATTTGCCGGATTCAGCTCGGACAGGCAGCACCAGCAGAGAGCGATCGCCTAAAGCTGTTAACACCGATTGGATCGCCCGATCTTCAATAGTGGAGACATCATTAATTCTCACAATTTGCTCGTTTAAGAGTTGTTCGGAGATCCAGCCAAAATTTTGGAAATGATGTTTGCCTAAAGAACCAGATAAACCAGAGGCATAGACTTCACAAATGATGTCCCAATAGGTTTCTGCTCCTTCTTGGAGATACCAGGCAAATTGGGTGCGATCGATCTGAAGGAAACGCTGAATTTCTTGTAAGGTGGTCTCCAGAATCCTATCTAAACGCAAGGAATTCCGAATTTGATTGGCAATTTGATTGAGGAGTTGTTCTTGTTGTGCTCGTTGGCGAATTTGTGCGGTGGATTCAGCCAGAGCGAGTTCATCGAGTTTGCGGCGAGTGTCGTTGAGGACAGAGCCTAATAAGCCAATGACTTCCCCTTGATCGTTGCGCCAGATGCCACCGATGCCACGAAGCCATTGGATATCTTGATTGGGGAGAACGATGCGGTGTTCGATGTTGTATTCTTGTTCTGTATCCAGGGAGTGTTGGATCGCCTGTAAGACGCGATCGCGATCTTCCGGGTGAGTTAAGGCAAGATAGGCTTCAAGCTCACCGGTGAAAGAACCGGGTTCTAAGCCAAAAATTTCTTCTACTCCATCAGACCAAATGACTTGATTGGTTTGGCGATGCCAACTCCAACACCCCATTTTCCCAGCCCGGAGCGTCATTTGTAACAGAGTATCTTTTTCCTGCAGAGCACGTTCTGCACGCATCCGTTCAATTTCGGCTCCGGCTCTGGCAGAAAAAATCTCTAAAATTGAGGATTCCATCACTGGATCTTGTGCCATGGGTTGGGTGTCGAGAACTGCCATAAACCCTAAGAAATTGTCTTGGGGATCGAGGACAGGAATACCGGTATAGCTTTCGGCGGCGAGAGTGACTAAATCGGCATCTTCAGGAAAGAGGGATTGGAGAAACTGGGGATAACGACAAATGGTGCGCTTTTCAACGACGTTGATACAAGGGGTTCCGGCTAATGGGTATTGGAAGTTTGGGCCAAAGTCTGAGCCATTCCAAAAGGCGAGGGTTTTGGCGATGGGTTGGGTTTGGTTGTAGTCAACTTCGGCAATGAAGGCATAGCGAGCGTTTAAGGCTAAGGCGAGGGATTTGACGCAGGTGCGGAAGAAGGCTTCGCCGGTTTGGGAGGCGGTGCCTTCGACGATGGAGCGGAGGGCGCGTTCTTGGCGTTTGCGATCGCTAATGTCTCGAATAATGGCTAAACCATAAGTACCATCTTGATAGGGATAGGGAATACCTTTCACATCAACATCAATCCAGTGCCCCTGGCGATGGATGTCAAGGGCTTGACAGGCAAAGGGGCGGCCGGCTTTGAGTTCGGTGATCAATTGGTGGAAGAGGGGGAAGAACTCTGGATGAATCCAATCTGTGGGAGATAAGTCCATAAATTCTGCCCAGGAGTAACCATGTATTTGATGGTAAGCTGGATTAATTTCTACGAGTTTTCCGGTATCAAGATTGATGATCCCTAAGCCATCGGTGAGGGTTTCAAAGATGCGGCGATATTGGGCTTCTTGTTGGCGGAGGCGTTCTTCGGCGTGTTTGCGATCGCTCACTTCAATAATTAAACCATCCCAAATGGTTGCTCCGTCTGGTTGTCGTTCTGTTTTAGAGATTACTTGTACCCATTTGAGAATACCACTGGGGGTAATGATGCGGTGTTCGTGTTCAAAGCCGACGAGAGTTTGTGCCGACTCGGCAATGGCTTGTTCTAGTAAGGGGAGATCTTCAGGATCGACGAGATTGAAGGCTTGAATAAATTCGTCTGGCTCGAGTTCGTATAGGGAGCGACAGCGATCGGAAACATAGGGAAAAGAGGGAGTGCCATCGGGTGCAATCCGAAATTGAAAAATTAATCCCGGTACGTTGGCAATCAGCCGTTGTAATTGTCCTTGAGTAGCTTGGAGTTGCTGAGTTTTTTGGGCAATTTTTGCTTCCAGATCTTGATTAAGTTGGTAGAGGGATTCTGACTCAGAGACTCTGGCGCGAAGATTTTGGAGTTCTTGCTGGGTTTGCTGCCCAGCAGCGGTGACTTTTGCTAATTGCTGTTGCAGGTGTTGATTGGTGGCTTCCAGCCGACGAAGGTGTTCTGAGAAAGAGTTGGGTTCCTGTGACATAGTTGGTTAAGGAGTCACCATAAATTGCACTGTTCTTATTATGCCAATCCGTTTGGCGATCGCCAACTTAAGACGGGCTATACATAGATGCTGTCTCACTTAGAGTAATCCTAACTCTTGAGAGAGTTTCCACAACAACTCCTCGGCGGAAGTGTCTACTAATTCAGCATCAAGAATATCAAACTCCTGCGGTTCTTGCTGCATCTTTTTCTCTCTATCTATGGCGGGAGAAGTGCGTGTGTGCACTGTATGAATCGTTTCCGATAATTTTTGGCAAAATTGACGTTCCCGCTGCTGGGCTTGTAAAAGGGCCTGTTTTTGGTGAGTATGGAGAGCGAGAAGGCGATCGCACTGCTCCCTTAACTCCCTCACCTCTTCCCGCAATGCCACCACCTCCTGCCACCTCTCCACCATCCCCCGTAACCGCACCACCCACTCCGGCTCCTCATCAT
>CAZTRW010000037.1:0-24335 GCA_964616725.1 uncultured bacterium | reverse complement strand
GGTAATGGCATCTTGGTGAAACAGGGGGGTTTCTTGGATTTTGCGTTTACCGCGATAGATGCCATTGGTTGCGCCTTCGTCTTTGAGGAAATAGCCCCGTTTGTGTCGATGGAGGGAGCAATGGATTTGGCTGACGACGGGGTTGCGGATGACGATATCGCAAGATTTGGAGGAGCGACCGATGAGGATGCGATCGCCCAATAGGGGATACTCTTGGAGAGGCTCTCCTTCTGTTGCTTCCACCCTCAGTTTAGGCACCCTGGCGTTGGCTCTGAGGGCGAGTTGGGATAGTTTCACCCGCGCTTGAATGGTTTGCGCTACTTGCGTGAGAGTACCGAGGAGGGTTCTAGGGGTGCCGGGAGGTTGGGGTGAACTCATAGTCGCCTTTTCCGTGGACAGGGGATAATTAGTGCTGGTTTCTTTAATTTAACTGATGTTGATTGTCCTAGGGTGTGCTCTAGACTTTCTTGGGGAACGGCGATCGCCTACAATACTGCTATTCTTCCTTGTGGTAATACCCTCAAAAGACAGTTATGAACCGACTGATTCGAGTGATGAAGCAATTTTTAAATAAGTTTGAACGGATAATTGCTTTGTCTTTGTTGGCGATGCTGGTTCTAGTGGTTTTCTTGGGGACGCTAGAGTTGGGCTTTATTTTGTTGGATCAAATGCGGAACAGTGTCAATTTCTTTTTTCTCAATATTGAGCAAATGTTGAAGATATTTGACTATTTTCTGCTGATTATTATTGGTTTGGAGTTGATCGAAGCCACTAAGGTTTATTTAGAAGAGGAAGTGATTCATGTTGAGATTATTTTTTTGGTGGCTATGGTGGCGATCGCTCGTAAAGTCATTATTCTCGATCCGGCGAAATACGATCCCCTCGTTCTCTTCGGGATTTCTTCGATTATCCTCTCTTTAACTATCGGGTTTTATTTCCTGATTAAGACTTTAAAGCCGAAATAACTTTTGCCTGGATTCTGAAGTGAGGCCCAAAAGCGCGCCATCAGCACAGAAACAGATGGGAGGGATTTTGGCCCGCAGATATGAAGGGCGCGCGATCGCTAACTATGCTATCGTGCTGTTAGATGCAATCCTCATGAACAGCAGATTGAGCATACTCTTGAGCAGAGACTTGCTGCCAGAGGTACTTGACGTAGGATTGGGTGGCAGGTAACAGTTGACCACCAGTGGCTAAGTCCGTAGCAGTCCGCTCTAAAAGGCGTAAGTCAATGGGGCTGAGACGATGCCGGCGGCTACTCGATGACAGGAGCCACAAGAGCATATACATGGTATGAGGATCGCTCGTCAAATTGGGGTTAGACCAAGCTAAGGTCAATGTGCTCTGAGAATCGCTGGCAGAGGGAGCTTCCAGGCGATCCCAGTATCCCCGTTGGCGAAGTTGCTGGTAAAACGCTTGTTCGATGGTCATAGGGCAATTCTGCTAGAGTCGTTCCCTGGGAGATTGCCACCAGGGAGAATTGGGAGTAATCTTAACTTTATTTTAATACTTTAGCAATAAATCTACATGAAAAATCAGGTCTGGGGTTCTCATCTATCGATTCCTGATCAGCCATTGTTGGGCAAAGGCGATCGCCTCATCGGGGGTATTGACTTTTCCTTCGATATGTGCTATATGAATCTCGGTTAAAAGAATACCAATGAGCTTGCCTTTGGGCAGAACAAGGCGTTCAATCAGCAAGTTGCCGGTAATCAGGGGGCGGGGATAGACCAAGGGATCGTCAGGATTAAGGTAACGCTCAATTAAAGGAGCGATCGCCTCTAAGGATACCCCTTCCACGAGGGCGAGCACAACCAGAGCGGGAAAGACAAACTGGGCGTGTTGAAAGAAAAAATACTGCTGACGTAGGCTCAGGGTGCTGTGGTATTTCACGAAGTGGGGTAAGTGTTGTAAAGTAGCGATCGCAGCACGAATCTCTGGGCGACTTAACTTTAACTGTTTCATCTGGATCTGAGCGTTCTGAGGATCGACCGAGAAAAACAGCAGCAATTTCGCTAAACTTAACTGGGTAGTGGGTTGAGTGGCGAGAAGGGGACGGTGTAAACATGGCTCTAGGGAGGGAAAATGCGATCGCAACAACTCCGCCACCGCATCAATTGTCCTCAACTGAGCCATTCTTGCCGCCGTTGTCTGAGCAAACCAGACTTTCAACACCCCATCTCGCCACGCCGCTATCAATGCCTCACTCCCTGTAGAAAGATTGAGGAGATAACCTAATTCCATCCGCACTCGCTCTGGAGCAACTCTTCCTAATTGGGGAGCCAGAGCGATCAAGGTTTTGTGGGTTTCCGGCTCAATGGTAAATCCCAATTGGGCCGATTGACGATAGGCTCTCAATAAGCGTAGGGGATCATCAGCCAAGTTTTGGGGGGAAACCATACGAATGAGCTGGCGCTCTAGGTCTTGACAGCCTTGTAAGGGGTCAATTAAAGTTCGACTGAGAGGATGATAGGCGATCGCATTAATCGTAAAATCTCGCCGTCGTAAATCCACCTCCAGAGTTTCCCCCTCCTGTTGAGCAAAATCCGCCGTCGCCTTCTCAAACACCACCCGCGCAATGGAGCGTTGAGCATCCAAAACCACAAACCCTGCGTGATACGCTTGAGCAATCCGGCGAGCCGTTTCTATCGCCTGCTTAGGGAGCACAAAATCGAGATCCAAATATTCCCGTTGTCGTTGTAGCAGACTATCTCGCACCGCTCCTCCTACGAGACAAGCCGTTTCCGGCAGCCATTCTAACCCAAAAGGCCAAGTTGCTGGATCGAGGGTGGCCAGGGTGGGAGAGGAAGTAAGATCGGAAAGGTCAGGCATATTGTATCGAAATCAATCGACAACTGAGGCAATCTCAGGAACGAATACGTTAGATTAGCAGAAAGACTGAGGCCATAAAAGCCTACGGACTGTTTTGTCTTTGCTGTTTCACTGTGAGGTGGGATGATGTGCATTTGTATCCATTGTGAATATGTAGACCGCTGCATGACCTATCATGCGGTGGAAGATCAACATCAACAACCCCATTTAACGGCATCTCCAGATTTTGAAGCTCTTCACCCGGAAATCAATGTTAATATTCGCTATCGAGAAGAAGAGATTGAAATGGAATGGGATGTGGTTGGCTGTGAGAGTTTTAAGCAAGAGTTAGGTAAATGGGCAAGGTTACGCCCTGGGGAATTAATTCCCACTTAAGTTGGATGGGGTGGTGAACTCTGCCCCAATTGTGCCTAAAGGTTTCTTCACTCTCCATAATTAATATGAGCTATTGCTTTAATTTAGCTTGCCCTAGTCCCTATAATCCTGATCGCGCCCGATTTTGTCAAAGCTGTGGCTCAAAATTATTGGTGGGCGATCGCTATCGGGCACTACATCCTTTAGGCTTAGGAGGGTTTGGTCGTACCCTATTGGCTGTTGATGAGCATAAACCCTCTCGTCCTTCCTGCGTGATTAAGCAATTTTTGCCGCAGCACCAGGGAACGGAGAATGGAGGGAAGGCGGCAGAGCTATTTCGGCGAGAAGCGATTCAACTGGAGCCTTTAGGGGAACATCCCCAAATTCCCCAATTGTATGCCTATTTTACGGAAGGCGATCGCCAATTTCTCGTACAAGAATATATCAAAGGATCTACCCTCACTCAAGAATTGGCAGAAACTGGCACTTTTAGTGAAGAGAAAATTTACCAACTGCTCAGTCAGTTACTGCCCGTGCTAAAATTTATTCACGATCATCAGGTCATTCACCGCGATATTAAACCCGATAACATTATCCGTCGTCAGGAAGATGGTCAGCTATTTTTAGTCGATTTTGGAGCAGCAAAATATGCAGCTACTCCCGAAAAAACGGGAACAATTATTGGCAGTGCTGCCTATACTCCTCCTGAACAGCTACTCGGAAAAGCCGCTTACAATAGCGATCTGTATAGTCTCGGCGTAACCTGTCTTTATCTACTGACAGAAGTTCCTCCTTTTGATTTATTTGACACGGGAGAAAATCAATGGGCGTGGAAAGACTGTCTGCGCCATCCGATCCGTCCAGAATTGATTAGAGTTTTGGATAAAATGATCTATACAGCAACAAAATATCGCTATCAATCTGCTTCAGAAGTGTTAACTGAACTCTTCCAACTCAGGGCGGGAGATTTATCAGGATTTACCCCGATCAGTCAATCCCCTTCGGCAACGCCTACAGTGGTTGCCGTTCCTGCGTCAGAACCGGAAACTACTCTACAAACTCCTGACATCAAAACAGCTCTAGAAACGGCACTGAAGGTGAATTTGAATCCCTATTGGGTAAAGGTGCAACTGTATTGGGGGAAAAAACATCTCAGCTTGTTTCTGGTTCGGAATCCAGATACGCCGATTAATTATATCTATTTGATGAAAATTATTGAAGCAACCATTCGTAAGTTTTCTTTAGAGGGAATAGAAACGGTGAAAATTTACGGCAGGGTGAGTAATAATCCTATGCCAGAATGGAAAGATATGATTAATCTCAGTGAGGATTTTTTATGGTTGGAGATGGCAAAAAATAAGCTGGTTCACTATCAAAAGCCAGAGTTTTGGTTAGCGCAACTGGAGAAAAAGGAGTTTTGGCTAGATACCTGGTTGTTTGGCTTGATGGTGCTTTTATTGACTCATCGGATCATTTTATTACACCCATTGTTTGGTTGGCTGGTGGCGATCGCCTTTATGGTGGTGAAAACTTTAATCCGCGATCAGCCAGAATTTCAAGAAGCAAGGCTCTACAAACATTGGTTGATTATGGGTACGCTTTTGTGGATTTCTGATAGTCAAGTTTGGATCTCTAGTGTTTTTGGTGTAATGATTGCTGGCTTTATTGTGGCCTCTCCCTTTTTGTATCTTAAGGGTTATGTTCGGTAATGGTGGGGAGCAATTGCTCATCAAGGAGATGGTGATAATTGTGGGAGTCAATAATCTTAATTTGCAGCCGATCTGCTGAGGGTTGCATTGGTTCAGGTAAGTAATATTGGGCAATCCAGCCACTACATAAGTAGTCAAAACTGCCCCAATATTGAGCCACATCAGGGCGAAAACAACTGGGTAAACATCGCTGTACTAAAGTCCCGTTATAGTAAATTTGGATATCGATAATAGTTATCTCGGTATCTAGGGATAGTGCCCAGCCTTCTAGTTGGATATCACAGCCTGAATGATGGGGATTTTTGTGGACAGTGACTCGATCTAAATGGGCTTGAATGTTGCCACACTTGAGATTATCTAACATTTTGGCTTTCCACCAATTCAGTTGACTGATTATTTGGGATTTCCAGGATTGGGGGGATGGTTTTGGGATCGGTAAAATGGGGGGTAATAGGGGTTTAATCCAGTTCAGATAAATGATGCGTTCTTTGTGGCGATCGCTGATGACTTTAATCAGCAGTAAACCGGTTTCGATATTAAAGCCTGGAGGCAAACTCAAGGCACAATGCCAAGTCGCTTTTTGAGTCCATTGAGGATTGATCTTTAAAACTTGAGAGGCTGACTCGGAAGGGGCTGTCGGAAAACATCGCTGGATCAGATGCCGATTGGAGTTGGTTGATTCTTTGAGCCAAATTTGGACTTCTTTAATGCTGTGTTGAGGTTGCATCACTGCTGCCCATCCGGTGAGAAATAATCTTCCTTGGTCATCCATGGTATGGGTTTCTAAGAGTCCTTTTGGGGTAAAATTAACTTGTAAGTCTGCAAAGCTTTGGGTGGGGTTTTTCACAACGATATATAGATCTTGGAGGCTAAAGGCTCTGGGAATTCGTATGGAGGAGGCTTGATGATCGCTGGCAGAGGCGATCGCTTTTTTCACAAATGCTTCCGTTACCCAACTAGAGCCATATTCGGTTAAATCTAAAGATTGACTTTCGCTTTGTTGGATAAATAAAATCCCAGAGTCAGGCAGATCGTATCCTGGGGGTTTCACGGCTTGATCGTGAACACTAAATAACAGCAGTCCATCGGGTAGAAGCAACTCATATAACTTGTGAAGCCATTCATAAAACCGTTTCTCCGGTAAATGACTGAATAAAGAGTAAACAATAATACAGTTAAATTGTTGCTCACAGAGATACTCTTCAGGATTGACGGCTGAGTAAAGCCCTTGTACTTTCCAAGTTTGAGTAACAAAATCTACTGCTTCTCTATAGATATCGGAGACCCAAAGGCGATCGCCACCGATCTTGTCTACCCAAAACCGAGTTAAGCGTCCATATCCACAAGCAAACTCCAAAAACGAGTCAATATTTCGCCAGTCTTTAAATTTCCAGGTAATCACTTGATCGAGGCGATCAACAATTTCTTGAGCTGACTTAAAATAAGCTAAAGTCGCCTGCTCTGGCTGATTTTGATAAGTTTGATCTTGCCGGAGAAACCACAACATTTCATCTTGGCAGTGAATCGTTGAATTCAAAGTATTTTGATTCAAAAAACAGTGTTTAATAAATTCATCAACCAAAGGATTCATCACGATTGTTTTTGTTTCTCCAAAGCTAACTTTACTTGACTGAACTCCATTTCAATTTGGGCGATTTTCTCCCCTAATTGCAGCATAGAAGCTGAACCCGCCTGAGCTTCTAAATCTCGACATAAATTGGCTAAGGCTTTAGCACCAAAAGTTTGGGAACTCCCTTTTAAGGTATGGGCTTTAATCGTCAGCATTTGTCGATCTTGATTGTGAGCAGAGCGATGCATTTCCGAGATAATTTGTGGGACATCACCTAGAAATTGATCGATCAACTCAATAAAAAATTCTGGATCATCATCCGTTTCCAATTCATCTCGCAATCGATTAAAAACTTGCCAATCTAAGCTTTCTTCTCTGCCAGGATTAATGGCTAGATTTAAGCGCACAGGAGCAGGGGTAGTTCGGATTTCTTGGAGTTTGGCATAAGCTCGTTGTAAAGCCGATTGTAAAGCCTCTGCTTTGACCGGTTTACTAACATAATCATCCATACCTGCTTCTAGGCATTGTAATTGATTTCCTTCTACTGCTCCGGCTGTCATGGCAATAATATGGGGACGATGAGATGAACTCCAATTTTGGCAAATATATCGAGTTGCTTCCAAGCCATCCATTTCCGGCATTTGTACATCCATTAAGATGATATCGTAAGCTTGCCGTTGCAGGGCATCAATCACTTCTAATCCATTACTAACCACATCAGCGCGATAGCCAAGACGCTCTAGCATTCTGATCGCAACTTTTTGATTAACACTATTATCTTCAGCGAGGAGAATATGAACATGAGAATGAGGCGATCGCTCTGAATCATTGTCTTGGCTTTCTAGATTAAATTCTGGAGAGTGCGCCGGAGTAAATACCACGTTTTTTGGGGCAGGTAAGGGAGCAGATACCTTTTCTGGTGGTTCTATATTTTGGGGAAGGTTGGTAATACTATCTGGTGTTCTTCCGGCACAAAGGCTCAGTAAAATTCGGTAAAGTTGATCGATTTTAATCGGTTTAGACAGACAAGAATCAAAACTTTCTTGGAGGCATTTATCTATAGCTGCGGTAAAGGCAAGTAAAACCAGAGGGAGACTGTCGGCATTTCGATATTCACGAATCTGCTCTACTAAGGTTTCGATCGCGTAGTCTTCCACAGGATAACCAATAATGGCAACATCAAAAGGTACTGAGCGTTGAATCCAATGGAGGGCTTCTTCTCCCGTACTTACCTCAATGCTACTCATTCCCCATCGTTGAACTTGATGCTTGAGAATCTTGCGGTTAATGGCATAACTGTCTACTACTAATACTTTTTTGTTGCGTAATTGAGGTTGGGTATTGCGTAAATGGATTGGAATGGGCGATCGCGCTCCTTCAGCTACCATGGTAAAATGAAATTTAGACCCTTTTCCCTCCTCACTTTCTACCCACATTTTCCCCCCCATAAGCTCACTTAAACGTTTACTAATGGACAACCCTAAACCTGTCCCTCCATAGCGGCGTGTGGTGGAACTATCTACTTGAGAAAAGGACTGAAATAGGCGACTTTGTAAGGCTTGAGGAATTCCAATTCCCGTATCTTCTACCGTAAATTGCACTTCATAAACAGCAGCAATCACCGGATTAGGAATAGGAGTAGGGGGCACGCCTAAACGCTTCCCTTGTACCCGTACAGATACTTCTCCTTTCTGGGTGAACTTCACCCCATTGCCAATCAAGTTGACCAAAATTTGTCTTACCCTGGTAATATCTCCACTCAGAGCATGGGGAAGTTTTTCGTCAATTTCATACGCTAAGTTAATCCCCTTCTCGGCTGCTTGTGTGCTCAATAAATCTAGAGCATCTTCCACACATTGATACAAATCAAAGGGCTGGGTTTCTAGTTCTAATTTACCCGCCTCAATCTTAGAAAAATCCAAAATATCATTAATAATCGTCAGCAAGGATTGACCACTACTACGAATGGTTTGTACATATTCTAGTTGCTCTTCATCTAATTCGGTGTCAAACAATAATCCTGCCATTCCCAGTACGCCATTCATCGGTGTGCGAATTTCATGGCTCATCACTGCTAAGAAGTCAGATTTTAAGCGTGTGGCAGATTGTGCTTCTTGTAGGGCAATATCAAGAGCCGTATTTTTGGCTTCTAGTTCATGGGCAATTTTACTTTTCTCTCGCTCTGCTAATTTGATCGCCTGGATATAATCTCGAATTTGATGGAGTCCTGGATAAAAGATTAAAACTCCTTCGAGAAATAGCACAATTAAAGTTAAGCCAAACAGAGATAATTGCACTTGTCCGGCTTGATTGAGGGAGTTGGGTCTATAAGTATACCAGCGACTGGCGATCACCTCAATTTGCTGACCGCATTCTTGACCTTTTGCTGCTAACTTCTCCTCTAATTTTTTTTGATCTTCTCCCGCCTGCCAAGCCTTCACCATTTGCTCTAATTGTTGATGGCAACCAGGCAGAGGCTCTAATTCCTGTGGTAAAATTTTCCACTTGCTCAACCCCTCGGCTAACTGGTGATAGTCTGACTGCCATTTTTGCTGTGCAGCTACTAAGGGTTCGGCACTCCCAGCCAGCACTATTGCCATTAAAGTCGCTGTTGAGCGCCGATAGTTTTCAATAGATTCCAGCCAATGACTATACCGAATTTGCTGCCGCAGGGTACGTTGAATTAAAATTTGACTCGACATCGACAATACACCTACAAGCCCCAGAGAGGCTAAGGAGAGAATCGCCAAACGCCGAATTGAAGGTCGAGAGATTTCTGGGGGAGAAGAGTCAGGCATTGGGGAAGTTACGACGTTAAGGGTTAATCTAATCTACAGAGAATCTAAAGTCCGAAGACATAACTCAACAAAAATTTCCATAAGGGACGGGTTCTTGTTAGTCTATAATCATGCTGCTCACTGCCCAATTACTGCTAGATTATCAACGCTGTCATCGGCGAGCGTTTTTAGACCTTTACGGAGAGGATCGCCAACGAGACCCTCCCAGTGACTATCTGTTGAAATTAAGACAGGATAGTTCCACCTACCAAAAAGTGATCTTAGCCGATCACTCTTATCATAAACCAGAGTATGCTCCTGGAAATTGGCAAGCTGGTAGTTCAGCTACTTTAGCCTTGATGGCGGAAGGGAAAGAAATGATTTATCAAGGGGTGTTGCTCATTCCTGGCAGTCAGTTAAACTTTCTTCCCTTGCCTCTGGCTACGCTTAGTCAACTGGAGGATCTGAGTTGTCTGAGTGTGCCTAGCTTGTTGGTGAAATCTCCTGGGGAGTCCTGTTTTGGCTCTTGGCAATATACTTCTGTGGAGATTAAATGGGGAAAACGCCCAAAACAAGAGTATCAGATGATGGCGATTTTCCATGGCTGGGTGTTGAGCCAGGTTCAGGGGAAATGGCCGAAAAGTCTGCAATTAATTTTACGAGAGCGATCGCCCTATACGATCATCGATGTCCGTAAGCTTTGGTCAGAATTTGAAACCCTGTTGACTGAAGTGGTGGAGATGATGATCCGTCCTCAAGAGCCGGAAGTCTTTATTAGTCGTCAAAAATGTAGTTTGTGTCAGTGGCTTACTCCCTGTCATCAGAAGGCTCAACAGCAGCAGCATTTGTCTCTTCTCCCTGGCATCACCCCTAAGCGCTACGAAATTTTACAACAGCTAGGATATACCACTCTAGAGGTTTTATCTGTTCAAAATTTGCCTGTTTTAACCCAAGAGTTTGGTTCTGAAGTTGCCCAACAAATGGTTCGTCAAGCTCAATCTACCCTCGAGCAACGCCCTATCTTCATTCGTTCTTTTTCTGCTGAAGATTTGCCTACTACTCCGGTGGAATTGTATTTTGATATTGAAACGGAACCTGATTTGAATTTAGAATATCTTTTTGGGGTATTGGTGGTCGATCGCACGGCGAAACGTTCTGAATTTTATCCCTTGTTAGCTTCCTCTCCAGAGGATCAAGAACAGATGTGGGCAGCGTTTCTAGAATTGGTTAATCACTATGATCCGATGCCAATTTTTCATTTTTGTGAATATGAGGTGAAAACGGTGATCAGTTTAGCTAAACGCTTTCAGACTCCTGCCTCCCAATGGCAACCGCTGGTGGAGCGATTTGTGGATATTCATCAACAGGTGACTGAGCGGGTGACGTTGCCTGTGGAGAGTTATGCGCTCAAGTCGATTGCTCGTTGGATGGGATTTGAATGGCGGGATGAAAGTGCCAGTGGAGCACAAACAGTTTATTGGTACGATCAATGGCGAAAAACGGGCGATCGCACTTTTCTTGATCGCATTATCTGGTATAATGAGGATGACTGTCGCGCCACCCATTACATTAAAGATTGGCTCATTACTCATCACCTCAACACTACTACCACTAACCCATTTGATAATGTTTACGAACGGGTTTGAGAATTTTCCAGGTACAGGACAGTCCTTGAGGAAAGGTGACTAAATCTCCTTGACCAAATTGTACGGAATTGCCATCCTCTGTAGTGACTATCACCTCTCCTTCCAGGAGATAGCAAGTTTCTGCACAGTCATAAAACCAGGAAAATTCTGAGACTTCCTTTGTCCAAATAGGCCAATTTTTGACCTTTAGTTCGCTGAGGTGTTCTGGGGTTGGTTGATGCTCAATCTGAATGGTCATGGTTATTGAGTTTGGGAAAGTTTTACTTACGGAAAACTATTGTATCAAGCTTGCGGCCAATAGTCTATATCTAAGGTTTCGGTGGATGAAAATGGCGATAATAATCCTACAGAGTTTCTAAATCGAATCGGGAGAGCAAAGCATCCGTAGAAAATACCATAGTCATGTCGTACTTCATTGGTCTTACTGTAACACAAACTCAATCCTGCGAGGATCGCTGTCCTGATGGAGTGCCCGATCACCCTGGGTATGCAGCCGAAATTTGCGATAACTTCTCCAAAGTTAGATATCCTGTAAGAAGTTGTCCGCTGTATAGTTCCCCCGTCTATGACTGAAGAACACTCCCTCAATCCCTCTTGGTCCGATGCTAAGTGCTCTGAGCCATCCGCAGGCGATCGCCCAGAAACAGAAATTAGTGAGGTTTCTGTAGCTCTCAACCTGGAGGCTATCACCCACGATAGCCTGAATTGGCAAGAAATTAGCTCACCGCAGTCAGAATGTATTGCCCCAGAAGTGCTCAAAACTTTAGAACAAGAGACAGAACAACTGCGCCAGAATAACATAGCGTTGCTGAACCGCATCAGTCAGCTAGAAACGGCTCTTGCCAATTCTCAACGTGCCTTACAAACCTATCAAGAGCGGCAACCAGCTACAGAGGCTTTATTATCTCAACGGCTAGAGGAAATTAATACACTACAAGAGCACAATAAAAGATTACAGGGGGAACTCGAACAGGCCCATCAAACGACCCAACGTCAGCAAATTTTAGTGGAAACCTTAACGGAACAACTAGAAACAACTCAAACTCAAGTGGCTCAACTCGAACGTAATTGTGCGATCGCCCAACAACGCTGTCACGAACAAGCAACTCAGCTCAATCAGCGCGATAAATTTTGTCTGGATTTACAAACTCGTCTCCATCGCCAACAACGATATACTTTACAGTATAAAAACGCCTTAGACCGTTGTTTAGAACTCTCTCACTCTAGCCGAGAACAAGTCCTGAATAGCTTGGATTCTGGTCCGCTCAAACTTGCCAAAATTGAACCGGGATTAACCCCGAAAGTAGTAGCAATTAAACCCTGGTCAGTGAATCACTGGGAAGAATCGGCTCCTATTGAGCCAGAAGAAGATCGTCCAGAAACCTCGGAAATCCGCCAGTTTCCTAAATTAGAAGTGGTCAGTTCTAGCAGAATAACAGAGCCAATCCATCATGATTCTACCGTCGAAAAATCAGAGGAACTCGATCTTAATCCTACCTTTTTAGGGGCTGATTTGGATGAGCTAGAACCGCCAGATATCCCAGCTAGCGAAATTGATCCGGCGGCGGAATCTGGCGAAAATCTAGCATCAGCCCAACCCTGGTCTAAGGAAGAACCAGAATTGCCAGTACAGTTGCCTCAAGGGAACTGGCCGTCTCCTGTAGTGTATCCATTACGGCCAGCCAAAAAACGCCAATCTTTAGCGGCGATCGAGTTACCCTCGTTTCCCCGTTTGTAGTGATAATTTTGCTGAAGTTTTAGCCTATGAAAATTAGTACTCGGTTGGTATTGAGCTATGGGTTGATCGCGAGTTTAGTGATTGGCACAAATATTTATTACCTAGATAGTATTAATCGTTTAACTGATCTAACAACTCAACTCTATGAGCATCCTTACACAGTAAGTACATCCCTTCTACGAGTCAAGTCAGGAATTATAAAAATTCACCGTTCTATGAAAGATGTGGTGTTAGCCAAAGATCAGGAGAGTATCGACAAAGCTCGTAGTGAAGTGGATCGGTACGAAAGGCAAGTATATCAAGACTTTGATCTGATTACCCGTCAGATTGTGGGGAATGTAGATGAGGTTGTGAGAGTAAGGGAAAGGTTTGCTAACTGGAAACCGATTCGTGAGGAGGTGATTCAGTTAATGCGATCGGGAAGAAGAGAGGAAGCAATAGATATCAATCAAGGTAAAGCAGCTAACCATGTGGCTAATTTACAGGAGGATATTCAAGCTATTATTGATTGGGCTGATGAGACAGCGAATGAATTTGTTGTTAATGCTAAGATTACTCAGAAAGCTACTTTAAGGAATACATTTATTGTGCTTATGTTTTTTGTAGGTACTGTGATTTTACTGGGGTGGCTAATCACGCAATCTATTGTGATCTCTCTCAGCCAAGCGATTGAGATTAATAATAAGTTAGCTCAAGGGGACTTAGAGACTAAGATCTTAGTTAATAATCATGATGAAATCGATCAAATTATGGAGTCTGTCAAGCGGATGGTGGGTATTTTTAGAGAGACAGTTTTTCATGTAAAATTAGTTTCTCGGACAGTGGCTATTGGTAGTCAAACGATTAGAGAAAGATCTAGGAATATGGCTTCAGGGGCAATTGAGCAAGCTACCTCTACACAACAAGCTTCAATTTCAATTAATCATATTGTTGATCATATTCTCAATAATACTAATCATTCGTCGGAGACTCTAGATATGGCGATCAAAGCCTATGAGAAAGCCGGAGAAAGTCGTCGTGCTATGTTGGATGTAGTAGAAGTGATGAAAGCGATTATTGACAAGATTGGTGTGGTTCAAGATATTGCCTTGCAAACGAATATTTTAGCTCTAAATTCGAGTATTGAAGCAACGCGATCGCAAAAATCAGCAGCAGGATTTACTGTAGTAGCTGCTGAAGTGCGACGCTTGGCTACTAAGACTCGTAGTGCCGCGGCAGAAATTAATCAGTTGGCTGGCTCCAGTATGGTGACTATTGCTAAAGCGGAAACTATGCTCGATCAGTTATTACCAGGAATTAAAAATACTAGAGAGTTGGTAGAGAAAATTAATAGCATTAGCCAAGATCAATTAAAGAGTTCATATGAAGTTAATCAAGCAATTTCTGAATTAGATGAGGTTACCCAAAGAAACTCGGAATTAGCTAAAGAACTATCAACAATGTCAAAAGACTTAGCTGATCAATCAGAAAATTTACAAAAAATCATCGCTTTCTTCAAAGTGAGTTAAACTGGGTGCAGAGCAATATACTTCCTCTCAGCTCCTATGCTCGATCCTCAGTATCATGTTCGCCTTCTGCAAGGAGTGACTCAAGCAACCCATTGCTTACTGACAGTGAGCGATCGCCAACAAGCAATACAATCTGCATTAGCAGATATTGGACAGGCGAGTAATGTCGATCGAGTGTATATTTTTCAAAATCACAGTGATCCAGTCACTCACGACTTATTGGCTAGTCAATGGTGGGAATGGACTCCAGAAACCATCCCTCTTCCCTATAGCAATCTAGAGTTACAAAATCTGTCTTATACTACCGTATTGCGGCGATGGTATCCTCATCTGGCTCAAGGAAAACCAATTTTCGGACATTACGATCAACTGCCTCTAGGGGAACAAGAGTTATTTCGCGATCGCCAAATGTGCTCTTTTCTGGTTCTTCCCATTTCAGTAGATCGGCAATTTTGGGGATTTTTAGAGTTTGATAATTGTCAGATTTTTCGCCAATGGACAGAAGAAGAAATCTCAATTTTAGCCACCGTTGCTGATAGTTTTGGAGGGGCGATCGCCCACCATCGAGTGCAACTCGAATTGCAAAAAATTCAAACTCAATTAGAAATCACAATTCAAGAACATACCTTTCGGCTCAAAGCGGCCATTAAACAACTGCAAGGAGAAGTGGAAAAAAAAGAAAAAATTGCCAATCAACTCCGTCACAATGTCTACCATGACTCCCTCACCGGATTACCTAACCGCGCCTTATTCATCGAACAATTAGAAGCAGCTATTCTCCACTATCAAACCGATCAAACTTATCAATTTGCTATCCTATTCTTAGATTTAGATCGCTTCAAAGTTGTCAATGACACCCTTGGCCATTCCCTAGGGGATCTCCTGCTGATTAAATTATCTGAACGCCTCAATACTCTGTTGAATCAATATTCTGGACTCAAGGAAAAACAAACCCTGATTGCTCATTTAGGCAGTGATGAATTTGCTATTTTATTAACTGAACTTCCCGATTTTTATCTAGCCAACAAAATTGCTGAAATGATTCATGAGGATATGACCCATCCTTTTACCCTAGAAGGTCATGAAGTCTTAAGTACAGTCAGTATTGGCATCGCTCTTAGTGCCACAGGATATGAACGACCAGAACAAATACTCCGAGATGCTGATATTGTCATGTATCATGCTAAATCTAAAGGACGCGCTCGCTACGAAGTTTTTGACTTAGAAACCCATACAAAAGTGATGGCTAAACTCCAGCTAGAAAATGACCTCCGTCGCGCCGTGCAATTATTAGAATCTCCAGAGAA
Source organism: uncultured bacterium (assembly GCA_964616725.1). GTDB lineage: Bacteria > Cyanobacteriota > Cyanobacteriia > Cyanobacteriales > Desertifilaceae > Roseofilum. Next base: position 8,894 of record CAZTRW010000037.1, on the reverse strand, counting down.
AGTTATCGATCACCAATTTATCGTTTACTATCAACCGATTACTTCCTTAAAAACCGGATTAATTGTGGGATTTGAAGCTTTATTACGATGGAAACACCCAGAATTAGGGATGGTTTCTCCAGTAGAGTTTATCCCCATCGCTGAAGAAACTGGGTTAATCAGTATCCTAGGACAATGGGTACTGCAAGAAGCTTGCAATCAACTGCGATTATGGGAAACCTATGGTCATCATCAATTAACTATGGCGGTAAATTTATCTGGCTGTCAACTTTCTCGACCCGATCTATTAGAAAAAATTGATAAAATTATTAATAGCTCTCAGATTCATGCCAATCATCTCAAGTTAGAAATTACCGAGAGCATGATTATCAATAATGCTGAATCTGTCAATTATGTGTTATCTCAGTTAAAACAACGATCAATAAAACTTTGTATGGATGATTTTGGGACTGGTTATTCGTCTCTGAGTTATCTGCATCGGTTCCCTCTAGATATCTTGAAAATTGATAAGTCTTTTGTGAGTAATATGGGGGAAAATGGAGAAAAATCAGATATTGTGAGAACGATTATTAATTTAGCGCACCATCTGAAGATGGAGGTGATTGCGGAAGGAGTGGAAACTGCAGAGCAGTTAAAAATTTTGTGTGAATTAGGGTGTGAATGGGGACAAGGATACTTTTTCTCTCGTCCTTTAGATGGGGAGCAAGCGCTGAATCTGCTGACCCATGAACCCTTGCCTTGGATGAAGCTTTAGAGTGAGAACGATCGCAAGAAATGGGTGGCGTTGACTGGGTGCTACCGATACCATGATTGGTAAACAGATGATCTCACTGATTCTATGAATTCTTCCCGAAAAACTAGTAGGTATGATGGGGAAACCTATGAGCGTATTGCTAAGGCGATCGCCTTTATGCGTCAGAATTATTTCAGTCAACCCCATCTGGCGGAAATTGCCCAGTCTGTGCATCTGAGTGAATATCATTTTCAACGGCTATTCACCCAATGGGTAGGGATTAGCCCGAAACGCTTTTTGCAATATCTCACGGTGGAATATGCCAAAGCCAAAATCGCTGAGACGACAAACCTACTGGATCTGACGGTAGAAGTTGGGTTATCAAGTCCGGGACGCTTACATGATCTGTTTGTCAAGTTAGAAGCCATGTCCCCTGGTGAGTTTCAGAGAAGGGGGATGGGGTTGCGGATTGACTATGGAATTCATCCTACACCATTTGGAGAATGTTTAATCGCTAAGACTTCACGAGGGATTTGTAATCTTTATTTTCTCGATCCGACGACTAAAGCGCTGACGGCAGAAGCCTTTCGTTGGGAGTGGGAAAAGGCTGATCTTAGAGAAGATCCAGAAGGAACTGAATTGATCTGCGATCGCATTTTTAATCCAGCAGTATACAACCATCAACCCTTAGTCCTTCATGTCAAAGGCACCAATTTTCAGATTCAAGTCTGGCGGGCACTCTTGAGCATTCCACCCGGCAAAATCACCACTTACCAAAGATTAGCCGCCGCCACCGGTTATCCCACCGCAGCTAGAGCCGTTGGTAATGCATTAGGAGGCAATCCTGTAGCGTACCTCATTCCCTGCCATCGAGTGATTCGAGCTTCTGGTGAATGGGGGGGGTTTCGGTGGGGAGGGGAGCGCAAGATGATGATGCTGGGTTGGGAAGCCAGTCAAGATCAGAACCGGAACAAAACTTTCACGGCAGGCGAATATTAATGAGGTACTTCATCAGCAAAGTTAGCCCAACGGACAAATTCAAAGGGACCCGCAATAGAACCCCAAACTAATTCTCCGGTGTCTAGGTCACATCCGCGATCAAGGCTGACCAGTTTATCGGCATTCACTTCAAAGCTGCTATCGAGGTAAGTGGTTTTTCCTTTGCGGACTACTAAACAGCCTTTTCCTGGTTCTACAGTTGCCTTAAAACTGTTTCCTGTCCACTCAGTTAAAAAGGTACATCCAGGGAGTTTTTCAAGGCGATTGGGGGTTAATTTTTCTAGGCGATCGCGGTGTCGAGAAGCCCCATAAAATTCTTCTTCCTCCAACACTTTATGATTTTCCACCTCAATTTTACCCTGATTTAACACAAACTTCAGAACGCGGGTACGATAGGGCTGATTCACATCTAAATGATAGGCTTGTTCTAGATACAAGCTAATCGCGCCTAACAAATCGAAAGGTAAAGGACGCATACACACCCGAATATGGGCAAAAAAGGGTGGATTTTCAAAAGCTTGAGCTTGATTACTAAAGTCAGCCGCCATCCAGCGAGCGAAGGTAACAATATCAGTGGCATCGGTCATAGGCACAAGGGACGCAGCCCAAAAACACCCTAGAAAAGAGGGTGAAACTGAAAGAACTTGGTTATTTTATCATCTTGTTAATCCCGGATGGGGGCACAGGTCGATAAAATGTAAGATATTGATATTTTTACTCCTTGATCGCGTCATCTGTCCATGCTCCACCTGAGAAACTTAGGGTATCATCCCCCCGCTAGTCCCTTACCTGTCCTCAAGTCGATTGATTTGGATCTAGGTCCCCAAGAGTTAGGATTAGTGATTGGCCCGAGTGGTTCAGGTAAGAGTACCCTAATGGAAATTCTGGCAGGTTTGGTGTTTCCCACTTCTGGAGAGATTCGCTGGCGAGAGCAAGTGCTTACGCCGGAAGATTTGCAACAGTTGGGAGGGTTGGTGTTTCAGTTTCCGGAGAGGCATTTTTGTGGGAGCACTCTGTTGGAAGAGTTACGGTTAGGTCATCCAGAGTTAGGTGGCGATCGCCTTCAACAGGCCCTCCAAGAAGTAGGCTTAGAAGAGATCTCTCTACAAACTTCTCCCCATGTCCTCAGTGGTGGACAGCAACGCCGTCTAGCTCTAGCGGTTCAACTGATCCGAGAACCCAGTATTCTGATGTTAGATGAACCCACGGCTGGTTTAGATTGGTCTATGCGTCGGCAACTGGTACAGCTATTAGCCAAGATTAAATCCCACTGGACTTTAATGATTGTTACCCACGATCCTTATGAACTCGTCAGTTTAGCCGATCGCTGTTGGCATTTACACCAAGGAGAATTAACTGCCGTGACCCTCTGAGTTTTCCTCACTATGATACAATAGGTGCAAGTTTGTCGTGCTGAGAGAGAAAAGGCGATCGTGGCTTTAGTCGTAGCAGAATCAACTCCTCTTTTACCCACATTACTTGAAGTTTGGCAAGACACTCTCCATTGGCAACCCACTCCCCTCCAGCAAGAACAATTTCAGCGATTGTATGGTTTGATTTTAGCCGGAAACCATCAGATGAACTTAACTCGCATCACCGCACCCACCGAGTTTTGGGAGAAACATTTATGGGATTCCCTCCGTGCCATTGCCCCCCTCCTTTCCCCAAATACCCATCAACTCGCCCTCTCCTTTGCTGCCGATCAACACATTCAAGGGATTGATATTGGCACAGGGGCAGGATTTCCCGGTGTACCTGTTGCTTTAAGTTTACAGCCAATTTACCCCCAAATTCGCTTTACTTTGCTCGATGCTACTCAGAAAAAAATTAACTTCTTGCAGCAAATTATTTCTCTAATGGACTTAGACTACTTAACGGCTCAAGTGGGGAGAGCAGAAGCAATTTATCTCTGGCCAGATGCTCAAGCCAAATATGATTTAGGCTTAATTCGAGCCGTGGCTAAAGCAGAAGTGTGTTTGGCTTATGTTTTGCCCTTTCTCAGCACAGGCGGTTGGGCTATTTTATATCGAGGTTATTGGACAACGGAGGAAGAGAGAGCACTGATAAAAGTCACTAAAAAGTTAGGGGGAAAAATTGAGGGGATTGAGGCATTTAAGACTCCTTTGAGTCAATCCACTCGTCATTGTATTTATATCCAAAAATAAAACCTCAATCCCTCTCCCAGAAGGGGAGAAGGACTCCCTATTTTCAATTAAGGGATGAATTCTAGTTATCGTAAATTCGAGCTTCTGCTGCTTCTGGAAACTCTTCACAGTATTCCTCAAATTTAGTTTTTGAGATTTTCTGCACTTGCTGGTGAGCCGCTTCTGCTTCTAATTCTTCGACAATATCCCAGGCTACGGCACATTCACGAGAATTGGGGCCTTTATCCTGGCAAACTTGCCGCGCTTCGGCAATAGCTTTTTGGATTTCTTCTTGCAACGTTAGCGCTTTCGGTTTCTCTAAAAAATCGCCTCGGTTGAGAATATCGGTAATGGAAATAATCCCCAAAACTTCTCCTTGAATTACAGGCGCACGATGCAGTCCCAAATTAGCAAATAGTCGCGCTACATATTCAACTCCTAAATCTGGATTAACCACCACACAGGGTTTGGTCATGATTTCGTAAACCCGAACTGTTTTGGGATCAGCGCCATAGGCAGTGACTTTATAAACCACATCGGTTTCGGTAACAATGCCATAGCTGTCTTGATCGTGGCGGCGTTTGACAATTAGAGAGCGAATTCCTTTTTCTCTCATCAGTTTAACGGCTTCTTCTACGGTGGCTAAACCACTAATCATGACCACTTCTTTGGTCATAATGTCTGATGCTTTTAACATGATGGTTTCCTCTTAATTTGGGAAGGGAGGGAAGGATCAAATGGCGATCGCCACCCGCTGGTTGATTTTCTCTTCTAGATAATTATACCACTGTTGTAACCCTAAACCACTGCGGGCTGAGACTTCCAAAACTTTGGCTTGCGGAGCAATTTGATGCATATTTTTCAGGGCAACTTCTCGGTTAAATTCTACCACATCTGCCAGATCTATTTTGTTAAGAAGAATGACATCTGCACTCTTAAATAAGATAGGATATTTCAAGGGTTTATCTTCACCTTCCGTGGTAGAGAGCACAGCAACACGCAAGTTTTCGCCGAGATCGTAGGCAGCAGGACAGACTAGATTGCCCACATTTTCAATGATCAAAACTTTTAATTTGTCAAGGGGAAGTTCGCCCATGGCTTGGGCAATCATTTCCGCTTCTAAGTGACAAATACTCCCGGTGGTAATTTGCACCACAGGCGCGCCCGTTTCCCGTAATCTTTGGGCATCATGATCAGTGGCTAAGTCCCCCACGATTACGCCGGTGGGGAGGGGAAACTCTTGGAGGGTACGTTGAATCAGGCTGGTTTTGCCAGAACCGGGTGAAGAGAGGACATTCAAAACAAAAATTCCTTTGGCAAGGAAATAGCCTCGATTTCGTTCTGCTAATCGGTCATTTTTCCCTAAAATTGCTTCATGAATCGTCACCGTATGAGTGGGGTGATGATGATCGTGAGGGTGATGATGAGCGTGAGGTTCGTGGGAATGGGCATGAATTTCCACGGTTCCAGGGGTGACAGCACAACCACAATTGGTACACATTAGATCAAGATACCTCCAACGATGCTAACTCTAGTTCTTTTCCTTGACGGATTTCTTGGCTCAGTTGTCCACAGTGGGGACACAGGTGAATGATGTCCGTGGGATAAAAGAGTTCTTGACAATGGGAACAGTAGCATTCAACCGATAGGGTTTCTATTTCTAGGATAGCATTTTGGGCGATCGTATCTTGAATGACGACATCAAACGCAAACTTTAGAGCTTCTGGCACTACCCCAGACAATTCTCCTACTTTCAGCTTGATGCGATGAATTTGACGGGCACTTTGCTTTTGGGCGTGATCGAGGGCAAGCTCTAAGGTTTGTGCCATGATGCTGACTTCATGCATAAGTGCCAATTGACTGCATAATGACTAAGCTAACTGCATAGAGACGCTGTGGGAAAACGTCTCTGGCTTTTCATAATTTCTTCGGAGTCTCAAAGATTAAGGACTGAAAACCAAGTCCGTTTCTTCGCAAAAATTAAAGGCACCTGGTTCAGATTCACTGCCATCTGCATAAACGGCTTTGATCCACTGTTGACAGGCTTGATTGTTGGTACTATTGTCCCAAACTAAGGTGTCTGTTTTTCCGGCTCCAATACCACTGCCAAGGTCAAAATAATTCCATGTCTCACCATCTTCTGATACCAAAATCTGCGTGATGGTAACACGGGTATTGTTTTTAACGGTAAACTCAAAATCCTGGGCCCAAGCGGCTACTTGAGACACTATTACTGCTAAAGCACTCCCTACCGTTGCCAAAGTAATTTTCTGGATTTTTCCCGCCATAGGTTTTGATTCTTTCTGTGAGGATAAGTGATTTGAGACAATTATAGCGATCGCCTCGTTGAGGAAGGAGAATTTCTCAATAAAACTTAAGGAATTCAGAGACAATTGTTACTCTTAGTGGATGACGATTACGGAATTCTCTTAGCCATGAGATGACAGGAACTGAGCAATCTGTCTGAGAGCAACTGTCATGCCTTGTGCAGCCATAGCAGAAAGATGATCGCTATGGCTAAAATTCACTCCTGGAATAGTAATCATCCATCCTTGGGGAGCACAATGATATAGCCATTGGGATAAGCCTAATAAAGTCTGAGGACTGAGGGAATGCCCCCAGGGGAGTTGAGGATCTAAGCTAGGCTCTAGGGGAGCTAAAGTGACTTGATTGATGGTTAAGCCAGCGTCTACGAAAAGGGCGAGATTGACTTCTGATAATTCTTGGGCTAATTCTGGCATCAGCTGATGGACAGATCGCGATCGCACATTCGGCAACTGCCACTCTGCCACCACCGTCGCCACCCTTTGCCCAACACCATCATCCCCCCGTAGGAGATTACCATAGCCAATGACAAGAACGGTCGGTGGGAGACCAAGACTAGACATACAGCACTTCTGAAGTACCAATTATTTACGAATTATGACACTTGTAGGAGCGAAGCATTGGCGCTATCCATTGTTAATTGTTAATTGACTCTGATTAAACCCGCCCCGACAAAATCCATTGTTAATTGTTAATTGACTCCCTGCCAGGTAAGGAAATTCTGAAATTCTAGGAACTTCGTGGAAATCAACCGCGTAATAAAACTTATTAGAAGTCGGAAAGCCTTACAGGTTACAATCTACAAAATCTTAGCGGAAACGATCCACTGGCATAGTTGGGATCTTTCTGCAACCACCCGCCAATCGTCTTAATCACGCAAAACCAACCTAACTCACAATGTTTGGCCTTATACGTGATACCAAACCCACCTGGTCCCAACTGATCGACAATCTCGTATCGATCGCTATCAATGCGTTGTCCCCGTGTCCAGTACATGATATTCGTCTCGGTTAAACAGTAATCGCCCCATGTTACCTATTATTCCACAAGATTTTGCCCTCTCCCTTTCATGTCCGTTCATGTCCCAAAGGGAAAGGAAAATCCCACTCCGAGAGGGACTTTTGCTCCCGTGGGAGTAAGGGGCTGGGGGATGAGGGCTTTTCTGTAGGGAAGCTATAATCAAGCTACCCTACCTTACTCAATCTACTATGGCCAAAGACCTATTTCATGATGTGGTGAAAAATGCCTTAGAAAAAGAAGGTTGGTTGATTACCGACGATCCTCTAGAAATCAAGACGGGTGGCGCGACCGTAAAAATTGACTTAGGAGCTGAACAAATCCTAGCCGCAGAACGAGATAACGAAAAAATTGCTGTTGAAACTAAAAGCTTTCTTGGCCCCTCTAACCTTTATGACTTTCACGGAGCTTTAGGGCAGTTTATGACCTATCGACTGGCCCTCAAAGCAGAACAACCGGAGCGCACGCTGTATCTAGCCATTCCCCTAGATATCTACCAACAATTCTTCTCTCTTCCCTTTGTGCAAATGGTGGTTAATCAGTATGAAATTGCGTTAATTATTTATGATTCCGTTGAAAAGGTGATTGCAGAATGGAAAAAATAGAGCGCTATCGTTCCTACATCCAAGAACTCTTAACTAAACACGCTAAACCTTTTAAATCTGAGGGTGAAGCGCAAACCGAACTCATTTTCGATTGCCAACGAGACCATTATCAAGTCGTGCATACGGGATGGAAAAATCGCCAACCTCAGTATGGATGTAGTTTACACTTGTCGATTAGGCAGGATAAAATTTGGATACACCATGACGGGACAGAAATTGGCATTGCCAATGAACTGGTGGAAAAAGGCGTGCCTAAATCCGATATTGTTTTAGCCTTTCGCGAACCTTTGATGCGTCCCTACACAGGATTTGCCGTGAATTAATGGGTAGATTTTGCCCTCTCCCTAGATCCCTCTCCCACTCCAAGAGGGACTTATTTCTCCCCTTCTCCCACGGGAGAGGGGGCTGGGGGATGAGGACCACTTAACCCTAATTCTCAACCGTTTCCTTACTTGGTCGCTTCTCGATGTAATTTATCATTTAATTTTTTAATTTCTTCTGTCACTTTCCGACAAGCTTTAGATTTTCGGAATCTTAGAGTGTAGACAAAGCAGGTGATCGCGCCATTTTTTCTGAATATCAGTTACTCAGAGTCTGCCTATGGGCTAAACTGCGATCGCCACACTCTGTATCCCTGAGTATAAGTTAGATCTGGAAATTATTAATACTAGAAGAAACCAGAGAGTGACAGAAGAGGGATAATGGGTACAAACCGTCAAAAACTCCTTCCCATCAACCATCTATATCAATCGAGAATAAAGCCATGTACCCTCATTCCGACTCAGATCGCGATCGCCCTCACCAAACCGACTGATATACAGCGCTTTGTGCTGTTATGAGGGACAGTAACAACAATGAGTAAACCAGTTTTTTAAAGGTTCAGGATTAATCAACTTTATAGCTATGGATAGGAGGAGAGCAATCATAGCACTGGTAGTAGGAGCAAAACCTAAGACAAAAGACTTAAGTTGTGACCACCACATTTCAATGGGATTAAAATCTGGAGAATAGGGGGATAAATAGAGAACGCTAGCACCGACGGACTCAATTGTACTGACAATGGAGGCGAGT
>CAZTRW010000036.1:0-24588 GCA_964616725.1 uncultured bacterium | reverse complement strand
GAGCAATCAGTGCCCCCACCGTTTGAGGGGTAACTTCAGGAATTGTGACGGTAATCGAGTCGCGATGATTGTCATACAACGCTTGGCGAGTCCCCTGCAACAAACCAGAGAGATAATCACCAGAGGTAACTCCCGGTTGCACCTCCACCGATACTCCGTCTCGATCTTTGAGCACCTCGATAAATGTCACAAAAAAATTAGGTACTCCTTCCCGGAGTTGCTGCACGTAGGCGTGCTGATCCGTAGAGCCTTTGTTACCATAAACTGCAATCCCTTGATAAACCGTATTGCCTTCTAAATCCTTTTCTTTGCCCAAAGATTCCATCACCAACTGTTGCAGATAGCGGCTAAACAATAACAAGCTATCCTTGTACGGCAAAATCACCATATCTTTTTCGCCCTTGCCATTCCCGGCGAAGTACCACGCGAAAGCCAGGAGTGCTGCCGGATTTTGTTTGAGATCCGCAATCCGCGTCGCTTCATCCATTTCTTTGGCTCCAGCTAACATCTGGTGAATGTCAATCCCACAGAGGGCTGCCGGGAGCAAACCTACTGCCGAGAGCACCGAAGTTCTTCCCCCTACCCAATCGTGCATGGGGAAAATGGCTAACCATCCTTCAGATTTGGCTAAGTGTTCGAGATTGCTATCATGGCCGGTAATGGCGACAAAGTGGGGTGCGTAGGGCAGTTGAGCGGTTTGATAGGCATTTTGTACCTCGATCATGCCGTTGCGGGTTTCGGGAGTACCGCCGGATTTAGAAATCACTAGCACTAGAGTAGAGTGGAGGCGATCGCCTAGGGCAGCAAGAGTGCGATCGATACCCGCCGGGTCGGTATTATCGATAAAGTAAATCGTCAGAGGAGCAGAGGGGGGAGTCAGGGCTTCCGCCACCAATTGAGGACCGAGGGCTGAACCGCCAATACCGATGGAGAGAATATGGGTAAATTTTGGGGCATGAGGGGGCTTGATTTCCCCGCTGTGGACTTTTTGGGTAAAGTGGTTGATGGCCTCTAAGGTATCGTTGATTTCTGCTCTGAGTTGGGGGTTAGGGGCGAGATTGGGGTAACGTAACCAGTAGTGCCCGACCATGCGTTGTTCGTCGGGGTTAGCAATGGCCCCGGCTTCTAGTTTATCCATTTCGGCAAAGGCTTTGTCAAATTTGGGTTTCATCTGGGCGACAAAGGAATTGTCGAATCTCATGCGACTGATATCGAGATAAAATCCCAAGCCGTTGTGGGTATAGAGCCAATCTTGATAGCGTTGCCAGAGGGTCGAAGCTGCATCCATAACCGTTTACTGTTGATAGGGGGTAGTTGAGCCGGGAGTGTTCAGTCACCCCATTTCAACCTCTAAGTCTAGGGTAAAGGGTAAAGTGCCTCTTTTCCTGTTTGGTTTTTCTTTTCTTTATTTCCGGGGGGGTTCAACATGGGTTGATCGCTGTAGGGGTACCGCTACAGCGATCGCCTATGCCAAGCACTATTATCTCAAAAGGGTTAGATCTCGACATAAAACTTTACTTAGTCGGAAATATAGCAGTCCCCTCAGAGAGGGATCGGCATCTTAATAATAAACTCTGTTCCCTCACCAATATTACTAACACAAATTAGCTCTCCGCGATGTCGCTCAACTACAATTTGATAGCTAATATACAATCCTAAACCAGTACCCAAACCAACAGGTTTTGTAGTAAAAAATGGGTCGAATATTTTCGGAACAATCTCTGGTGCAATCCCTGGGCCATTATCGGAAATTTTAATCTCAATAAATCGATCTTCTGTTGTTGCTGTATTGATTGTAATAATTGGATTAAAATCAGAATTTTTTCGCTGCATACCAACTTGATTTAAAGCATCAATAGCATTATTTATAATATTCAAAAAAACTTGATTTAACTGATTGGGATAGCAAAGAAATAATGGCAGTTCTCCGTAATTTTTAATCACCATTATTTCTGGATACTTTATCGCCAAATCTGACTCTTGAGAACCATGTAAACGATGTTGTAAAACCACCAAAGTCGATTCAATACCTTCGTGGATGTCTGCCTTTTTGATTAAGGATTCATCCAAGCGAGAAAAATTCCGTAACGAGATCACAATATCCCGAATTCGTTCCGCTCCATTTTGCATCGAACCTAACAACTTTTGCAAATCATCTACCAAAAATTCTAAATCTAACTCTTCAATTTTTGCTGCGATTTCAGCCGTGGGTGTCGGATAGCTATCTTGATAAATGCGAATCAAATCTAACAAATCATTAATGTATTGACTGGCAGGTTTGATATTGCCATAAATAAAACTAACGGGGTTATTAATTTCGTGAGCAACACCTGCCACTATCTGACCTAAAGAAGACATTTTTTCCGAATGAATTAGTTGGGATTGGGTTTGTTGTATTTTTTTTAATGCTTGCTCTAAATCAACAGCTTTTTGGCTTAAAGCTTCAGTTTTTCGCTCTACTTCTGCTTCTAAGGTTTGAGAATAGCTTTCTACTTGTTGATACAATCGTGCATTTTCAATGGATATAGCTGCTTGAGAAGTAAGAATTTGCAGAGTTTCGACGCGATCACCTGTAAATGCTCCCACGGTGAGATTATTTTCCAAATACAAAATCGCGATTAGTTTTCCCTGCTTGCTAATCGGAGTACATAAAACTGACTTAGGTTGGTGAGTAATGATATAGCGATCGCCTGCAAATTCAGATGTAGCACTCAAGTCATCAAAAACCGCCGTTGTTTGACTTCTGGCTACAGAATAAATCAAACTTTGAGGTAATTCTTGACATTCAACTAGAGAAATGTGCAAGCTTTCTGTATGGTTTTGATTAGCTCTCACTACCCCTAACCATTCTCCATCTTGATGAATCAGTAAAAATCCAGTTTGCGCTCCCGCATTGGCGATCGCAACTTGCATCAAAGTAGCTAACAGCTTCTGCAACTCAATTTCCTCAGAAATAGCTTGTGCCGCTTTCATCACCGCCGGAAAATCTAACCATAAATTGGAGTTTTGGGTATTACTGCTACTATTTACGTTTTTCGTTAGAGTGGGAGAGATTGTTCCCCCAGATGCGATCGCTGGGTTAGTCGGTTGCAAAATCGCCCCTAGTAGTTGGGGATATTTTTGTTCTAAATGGACGACTTTCCCCTTCGCGCTCCACCGCGTATAACAGTAGTACGCTTCCTGCATATAACTAGCGGCAACTTTTTCTTTACCCCAACTCAGATAGAATAATCCTGCCAGTTCGTTAGCCAAACCTTCTTCATGGATGTATTGATTTTCTTTAGCTCCAGCAACTGCCTTGTCATATAACTCAATCGCTTCTGCTTTCTGTCCTAAAATTCGACATTTTTCTGCCTCTAGTAAGTCAACTCTATGTTGGTGATTCATCGGAGCATACTGCGCCCATTCAATCAGAGTAGTTTGATGGTTTTTCACTCGATCGAGAGTGTTAGCTTGCTCAGTTTCTGACTGCATAGAGCAGAGTGCCAAATGAGTTAACCCAGCATAAAAATGGAAAACAGGAGTATAGGTGGCTCCTGCAACTGTCACTAAATAGAGATTCGCTTGGGCAATGTAGTCTAGGGCATGAGTGTAGTTGCCAAAAAAATAGGCAAGCATCAGTTTGCCGATATAGACAGCAGCCAATGCACTCAACTCACTATTTTGATGATGTTGAGGAATCATCACCGTTTCATTATAAGCAGTTCCATTTAATACTTCCGGTTGATCGATCACGGCTCGCAAATTCTGCACCATCTGCTGTTTCATCTTCACAAAAACTAGAGAAGAATCTTGCTTCATCTGAGATAAGACAACGCAGTAATTTTCGACTTCTGACTCCCAATCATCTAGGCACACTCCGGCAAATAAACTACTATCTAAATAGTTATCAGCATTATGACCAGCACTGAAAAAATCCCCCGTTTCCATTCCCACTAGATAACCCTCTTTCATCATGGGAATTGTGGCTCTGAGAGCTTCTTGACGGTGATGAATCAAAAAGCTACACAATAGTAAAGTTAGAGACTTAAATTCCCGCCCATTGAGACGATCAAGTAAACTTAGTGCCAAGCGGCTAAAAGCATAGCCCCTTTCTACCTCGCCAAAAGAAGCACACAGCAGCATCCCATAACTGGCATATCCGATGATTGATGCGGGTGCATTCCCAAATTGGAGGGATAAACCGATCATGGTGGAAGTCAGCACCGGAAGCAAGGCAAAATTTCCGATGAAAATGGGCAGAAATAACATGGCTAACAGTTGCATTGCTGCAATGGTTTGAGGATCCCTCATTAAAGGAAGGGTTATTAGTTCAGAAATCTGGCGATCGGGGATGCGATCGCTCAGGGCTTGTAGCGCTTTATCAGTCAATACTTTATCAGGTTGATCAGGGAGTTCAATGCCCAATTGTGCTAGGGCGATTCTCCCAACAGCGATCGCCTCTAACATCTGACTCTGAGCCGCCAGTGCGCTGATTTTAATTTCGTAAATCCTCACTTTGTCTAATATAGTTTGAGCAGACTCTAAAACCTTTGCCGCCTTTGCCTCCATATCCTCAAAATCAGCGTTTAAGTAAGCAGACTCAGTAGCCGCCACATAAAGATTCAAGGTTAATTCATATTGACTTTGCCAACAGTTATTTGTCAGGAGATCGATCCCTGTTTGCACAAAATTTCTGGCGGCGGCATAAGCTGTAGAATTTTTAGCTTTCTGTCCAGCCGCTAAGTTAAGTTTAGCTAATTCTTCCCGTTCCCTTGGTTCAGTAATTAATTCAATCGCTATATTAAAATGACCAACAATATCAAAGAGCTTTTCTTCCTTGTTTGTTTCTGATAAGTTTTGTTGGAGCAGTTGACCCATTTTAAGATGAGTGGTTTGTTTTTGTTCATCAGGAATCAAAGAATAAGCTGCTTGTTGAACACGGTCATGTAAAAACCGATAAATCGGATTTGCCGAAGCTTTGAAAACTTGAGCGCTATCAGATTCGGTAAAGAACTTATAAACTTTTGTTTTTGGAATTACCAAACCTTCTTGCAATGCTTTCCACAAAGCTGTAGCCGTTTTCCCGGCTGATTTCTCACTCACAATTACCAAAGTATTCAAATCAAATTCAGCCCCAATACAAGCTGCTAACTTCAGAATTTCCTGAGTTTCTATCGACAATTTCTGTAATTGTAATGCCATAAACTCTACTACATCATCAGTCAGTGCTAAGGCTTTAACTTGAGCAATATCGCACTGCCAATGCTGAATATCCCAATTAAAACTTATTAACTTATCATCGTATAAAGCCTTGATAAATTGTGTCGCAAAGAAAGGATTTCCTTGAGTTTTTTGATAAACTAATTTGCTTAAAGATTGGGCAATAGATAATTCGCAATTCAGTGTATCTGCCACTAACTGATTCACCTCATATTTCCCCAGGGGTGGCAAAGTAATTGTCTTCACTGTTGCCCCAGTTTTGACAATTTCATCTACTGTTAAAATAAATGGATGCACTGGTGAAACTTCATTATCCCGATAAGCTCCTAATATTAAGAGATATCCGGTATCTTGCATCAATAACTTCAGCAAGTTTAAGGAAGCGGAATCTGCCCATTGCAAGTCATCCAAAAACATTACTAAAGGATGCTCTCTACTAGTGAAAACTTGCACAAATTTTTGAAACAGCAGATTAAATCGATTTTGGGCAGCACTGCCTGATAATTCCGTCGCTGGTGGCTGTTTCCCGATGATATTTTCTAATTCAGGAATTACGTCAATTAAGACTTGTCCATTATCCCCCACTGCGGCTAATATTTGAGTTTTCCAGATTTGTAATTGCTCGTCTAATTCTGATAGTAATTGCCCCATTAAATCTCGAAATGCTTGCACAAATGCTGAAAAGGGAATATTGCGATTAAATTGGTCATATTTACCTTTGATAAAATAACCTCGTTGCCGTACAATTGGTTTATGCACTTCATTGACAACTGCGGTTTTTCCAATCCCGGAAAATCCTGCTACTAGTATCATTTCTGTATTACCTGTGCTGACTCTCTCAAAGGCATCTAATAGTTGATTTACTTCATTTTCTCTGCCATAGAGTTTTTCGGGTATGGTAAATCTGTCGCTAATATCTCGCTGGCAAAGTTCAAAAGGTTCTATGTCACCTGTGGTTTGTAACTTAACTAAACAAGTCTCTAAATCGTGCTTGATCCCTAATGCATTCTGATAGCGATTTTCGGCATTCTTTGCCATTAATTTGCTGACTATTTCTGATAAAATTAGGGGGATTCCTGAGTTAATTTGATCAATAGGTATTGCAGCTTTGGCAAGATGACAATGCACTAATTCCATCGCATCTTCTGAGACAAAGGGTAATTTTCCGGTCAACAATTCATAGAAAGTTACACCCAGGGAATAAAAGTCACTACGATAGTCAATCCCTCGATTCATTCTGCCTGTTTGTTCGGGGGAAAGATAGGCTAATGTGCCTTCTAAAGCATTAGCATTCTGAATTTCTTGGGTTTCTCGCGGTAGCAGGGAAGAAATGCTAAAGTCAATGAGTTGGATTTGTTTGGTATCTGGATTAATTAAGATATTGGTGGGTTTAATATCTTTATGAATTACTCTATTTTGGTAGAGATAGTTGAGAGTATCTGTGAGTTGAATGGCGATATTGAGAAATTCTACTAAAGGTAAATAGTTATTTATTTGGCTTGCTTCTGTTACTATCTTGAGATAATCAGATAGGGAAACTCCGCCAAAGTCTTCCATGATTAAGGCATAGCTATTGCGGTATGTTTCTAGGGTTAAGGGTTTGATAATGTGAGAGTAGTCAAGATTTTTCGTAATAATATATTGGTTGCGAAACTGCAGGAGTTCGTTGAAGTTGGGATATTCGTTTCGGAGGATTTTGATGATGACTGGATGTTGATCGCTGGTACGGATGCCTCGATAGACGAGGGTGCGCGTACCTATGTATAGTTGCTCTGTGATTTGATAGCCTGGAAGACTGATGCTTGGATTCATTAGTTGTTTCTCCTGTCTTTGTTAATTGCTCTTATTTTACTATTTAGTTGGTAAAGAGAGTATAAATTCTTTCCCCACACCAATTTCTGAGTTAACGCTGATGTGTCCCTGATGTTTTTCTTTAACTATTTTTTAAATAAACTATCCAATGCTTCCTGGAGACTATTAGCCATGACAATTCGATTTTCATAGGCAACAATTACACGCACGAGAGTCGGTAAGCTGTTTTGTTCTGCTTCTAGGTAGAGGGGTTCGACATAGAGGAGAGATTTTTCGATAGGAATCACTAATAGGTTGCCTTGAATGGCTTTTGAGCCTTGACGATTCCACAGGGAAATCTGACGAGAAATCTCTGGATCTTGGTTAATTAAAGCGTCTATTTGTTCTGGGCCATAGATAAGTTGTTGTTTAGAAAATTGGTACAGGAGTAGTTTACCGTAGTTTTCTCCATCAGAACGTCCCGATAACCAAGCGATTAAGTTGTTGCGACTGGCGGGTGTAAAAGGATGAAGTAAGATAAATTCTTCACGAGATTCTGTGGGTAATTTCATGATCAGATAATAGGGCTGTACGGTTTGGGGTTGGCCTCCATAAATTTCTAGGGGAACGCGCCATTGATCTTCGCGGTTATAGAAGACTTGAGGATCGGTCATGTGATAGGTGAGTAGTTGCCCGGATTGAATCTCGAATAAATCGACTGGATAGCGTAAATGAACTCGTAGAGATTGAGGCATTTCTGCTAAAGGATGAAAGAGTTTAGGAAAGATTTTGACTAGGGTTTTGAGGATCGGATCGGAGTTATCGGCAATGAAGAAATAAACATTGCCGTTGTAGGCATCGACTACGATTTTAACGGAATTACGGATGTAGTTAAAGGGTAGTTCTCCTGGATCGGAGTAGGGATAGCGATCGCTGGTAGTATACCCATCGATAATCCAATAGAGATAATTCTCGTGGCTGGTGGGTTTTCTACCCCATAAATCAGCATTTGCCACTACTAAATAAGGGTCTTGATCGAACTGGATAAAAGGAGCGATCGCTTGGACTCGTTCTTGAATATTTCGCCGAAATAATAACTTGGTTTCGGGGGTAAATGAGCGGGTTAATAACATTTCCCAATCTTTGAGATATTTGGCAAATAACCACCGACGCACCACCCCGTCTAGAGCCACTCCACCAGTACCACTATAAAAATGATAGGCATTAGAATTTCCTTGGGGATAATCTAACTCTGGTTCAGCTGAAGGACTCATAATATAAGTATTGGTCAATTCTCCATAGTAAATTCTGGGTTGACCAATGGGAATACTATCGCGAATTCGGGCATCAGATACCCAAACGGGCGTAGTTTCACCCTCTGAATTTTGGGCACCAATATCTTTAACATAATATTCTGGTAATCCATCAGGGGCTACTGTATTCACGGGAGATAGGGTAAATCCATAACCATGGGTATACACCAGATGTTCATTGACCCAAGTTTTGGCTTCTTTAGGAACGCTTTCATAGTCTAATTCTCTGGGGGCTAAAATGACTTGCTGTTTTTCCGTGCCCTGATAGTTTTTCTGTTTGAAGGTATAGCGCTCGATATCGGCATCAAAGAATTTGTAATACAGGCGAATTTGCTGCAATTGACGATTGGTTTGTAGCAAAGGTCGAGTATCCCAAAGACGAATATTTTCAATAGTTAGATGATTTTCTGACAGATCTTTTTCGGTCAACTTTCCTTCGGGATTAAAAGGAATGGTTTCAATATTTTCTAGACCAAAAGCGGATCGAGTAAATTCAATACTTCGTTGGATAAAAGGGGTTTCTCTTTCTAATTCATTGGGTTGAACAATTAATCGTTGTGTCAGTTCAGTAAGTCCATAGTTGGTGATACTAGCAATGAATAGATATAGGATCATGCCATACACCATTTGTCTCCAAAAATCCCGTTTTTTGGCCCAATAAACGGATCGTCCTAATAAAAATAGTCCGTAGGCGATCGCGAGCATAAAGAGGACTTCAATTAAAGGTTTTTGAATATAAATATCAATGAAGCTTGCGCCATAAACTACCCCGGTACGAGAATAGACCAATTCATAGCGGGAGAGAGCATAACAGTAGGCGACACTAAACATGACTGTGGCACTCAGTAATTGCAGGTGGCGGCGCTGTTGTGGAGAAAATCCTGGAAAGCTCCCTAGGGCTAAACTTTGACCTGATAATAAATAAATGATGGTTACAGAAATTAGAGAAAAAATTGAGAGAAAAACCAACCAAAATTCTAATAAATGGAAAATCGGGAGCTTAAAGATATAAAAACTGATGTCTAGATTAAATAGGGGGTCTGTACGGTGAAAGGAGGTGGCATGAAAGCTGGCTAAAATTCTCGACCAATGGGCTGATAAGAGTAATCCAAATCCACAACTCATTGCCCAGGCGATCGCCATTAATATTTTTTGAGTTATCCTCAGAGTTAACACTAAAAATATTAGCATTATTGTCCCTTTCATCGGCGAAGAAATCGCGGCAATAAGGGTAGCTACTGCTGACTCTGGGCGAAAGCGGGAAGGCAGGTCTGGCGTTGAATTCTGAATATTAAATCCTTGCCGAAAATAAGGGATCATAATTTCTCCATATTGGAGAACTAAAATCCCTAAAAAAAGGCTCAGAATTATTACAGATAGTCCTAGCCATTCTAACCGAATGGTTTTAGAATATTCAGGATAAGTATCGAGATCTTCCGGAGGAGGAGGATGCTTTAATCTGTGAGCGATGATTAAATTTCCTTGGAGATAAAGACTGGTGATGATCAAGGCGATCGCCCAGATAATTAGCTGAGTTTTTAGCCGTAAGCTAAACTCAGAGAAATAGCCAAGTTGATCAAACCATAAACCTTCGGCGATCGCATCGGTTGTCCAGTCAAATATCACCCATATCCCTACAATAATAACCCCTAGCCAAACTATTTTTACCGATTTTAAACCATCCATTTTTGAGAAACTTTTCCTGTGCCAAAATATACAACTTTAATTATACTACACCTTTTCTCTACCATAGTCAGTATAGACCTCACTCGTTCATGTGTGAATAGCTACACTTGATCATCCCAAGAAAAACTGTTAAGTGATAGAAAGAGTAGATCGAGATGTTAAAATTCCTTAGTCCTCACTTGCTCCCTACTCGTTCCTAGCGCTATAGTAGCCCTAGGGTTAAATTTTTCCCAAAATTAATTTTATTTCAGCTTTCCATCAAGGTTTGATGGTGTTCTGGGCGCATCAAGCTTGGTCTTTGACCAACTTAAATCCGATAAGACACAATAGGAACTAAACAGTATGGATGCAGAGTATCCAGAATTCGCGTGTTGGCTCGATCGCCCAGATCTCAATGAAGTAGCACAACGAGCAGACTTAGTAGAAGAACTACTCGCCATTGGTACAGCCTTATCAGGCAGTCATGATTTAGCCCAACTTTTAGAATTAATTTTATCCAAAAGCCGGGAAATTACAGGCAGTGATGCCGGTAGTGTCTATTTGGTAAACCGGAAACAGAATGTGCAAGAACTAATCTTTAAGACAGCCCAAAATGACTCTATCTCCACGCGCCTGTTTCAAGAGTTTGTGATTCCCCTCACTCCCAAAAGTTTAGCGGGTTATGTGGCCCTCACCGGAGATAGCTTAAATATTGATGATGCCTATCAGTTACCCTCTTCGGTTCCCTATCAACTCGATCGCAGTTTCGATCAGGACTTTGCCTATCGTACCCGCTCTGTGCTAGTGCTGCCCATGCAAAATCAGGAGGGAACCGTGATAGGGGTATTGCAGTTGATTAATCGCAAGATTAAGCCGGATATCCGGGTGACCGCAGAAAATGCCCTAGAGGTGACTTTACCTTTTACAGGGTTTCAGGAGAAGATTGTGCGATCGCTGGCTTCTCAAGCAGCCATCTCCATTGAACGGAATCATCTCCTAGAAAGTATTGAAACCCTATTTGAGGGTTTTGTCAAAGCCTCTGTTCAGGTGATTGAAGCCCGTGATCCTACGACTTCTGGTCACTCAGAGCGAGTAGCTGAATTAACCGTGAGATTAGCTCAAGAGGTCAATCAGATCAGTGCGGGTCCCCTACAGTTTATCTGGTTTAATGACCGTCAAATTCAAGAAATTCGCTATGCCTCATTACTCCATGATTTTGGTAAGGTGCTCGTGCCAGAAGCGATTTTGGGAAAACGGGATAAGCTCTATCCCGAACAACTGGAGGTGATGCGCCATCGGTTTGCTTTAGCACAACGGACTTTGGAAATGGAATGTGCTCAAGCCAAGTTTAAGTATTTGGTGGAGCATCCCAGAGATGATCAGGATCATGAGCCAGATGATTGTCCCCATTGCCGTCGTTTAGCACAACTTGAGGAGAATGTCAAGGAGGCGATCGCCCATCTGAAAGAAGCTTGGGCCTTAATTACTGAACTCAATCATCCCTCAGAAATTGAGAATGCCCACCTGAAGAGTCATGATGAATTTGTGGCAGCACAGTTACAGCAAATGGCTCAATTTACCTATCGAGATATTGAGGGGAAATTACAACCCTTAATTCAGCCGGAAGAAATCGCCCAGTTATTAGTTCGTCGTGGGAATTTAACCCCGCAAGAACGATTAGCGATTGAAGCTCATGTTACCCATTCTTATGAATTTCTCAAGCGTATTCCTTGGACAAAAGGATTACAAGAAGTTCCGGCGATCGCCTATGGACATCATGAGAAATTAGATGGTACAGGCTATCCCCAAGGGTTACATCAACAGGATATCCCGATGCAAACTCAAATGATGACTGTAGCTGATATCTATGATGCCTTAACTGCGGCCGATCGGCCCTATAAACGTCGTCTCCCGATTGATGTGGTGATGAAAATTCTTCATGAAGAAGCAGAGCGAGGAAAAATTAATCGTGATTTAGTGTTGTTGTTTGAACAGCGCCAAGTGTTTACGGCACTGGGACACAGGTGGCCGCAACTGATGTCCGTTAGCCATTAGAAGCGGAAAACTTAGTGTTAATCAGGATAGCTGCTTGAGTGCGATCGCGCAAATTTAATCGACTCAAAATATGAGCCACATGATTCTTCACAGTCCGCTCAGAAATATACAAAGTCTCGGCAATTTCTCGATTGCTATACCCAGCACCAATTAGCTGTAAAACCTCCTGTTCTCTAGGAGTTAACAGCGCTAATTCTGGCGGCGCTTCGCTTAATTCTGGTTCCGAATAGGTGCTGACCATTTTTTCTAAAAGTCCTGGACCAAGATGGGTGTATCCCTTATGAACAGCGCGAATGGCAGCCGCTAAATCCTCTAAAGGCGTATCTTTGAGCAAATATCCTTTGGCTCCATAACGCACCGCTTGACTGACATATTCATCATCATCAAAAGTGGTTAAAATGAGGACTTTAATTTGGGGAAAACTGGTTTGTAAGGCTTGAGTCGCTGCCACCCCATCCATCCCTGGCATTCGCACATCCATTAAGATCACATTAGGTTCTAAAGCGGAGGCTTTTTCCAGGGCAATTTTACCATTTTCTGCTTGACCGACCACTTGAATATCGGGTTGAGTCTGGAGTAAACTACAGAGACCTTCTCGCACTAAACTTTGATCGTCAACTAACAAAACTCGAATCATAGATAAAAAGCGGCTAAAATTCGACAATGACAGGGGTATGATCGCTAGGTTGGGGTAAGGCACGGGGAGTGGCATCAATGATACATTGGGAAGCGCGATCGCTTAAAGGAGCCGATAGGTAGTGATGATCGATACGCCAACCCCGTTGACGGACAAAAGAATTTTGGCGATAATCCCACCAACTATAATGACCTGGTTCTGGGTGAAACTTGCGGAAAATGTCAATTAATCCTAACTGAAGAATTCGTTGCAGTGCTTCTCGCTCCTTGGCAGTTGTTCCCGTAACTTGGCTATCAGCAGAGACTTCAAAATGTACATCTCGGTTTTCGGGTGCAATATTAAAATCCCCACAAACACATAATCCTTGGGGATAGAGTTTCAACAAAATCTCTACATAATCTTGTAATCGGGCCAGCCAATCTAGTTTATAGTGATACTTATCGCTGGCAAATTCTCCACCATTGGGGACATAGACGCTAATTAGACAAATCCCGTCAGCTAAAATCCCACTGATTAAGCGTTTTTGTTGATCAAAGTTGCCCCCACGCTCTGCACCCAAAATCGGCGCAAATCCACAATTTACCTCAGAAAGAGGAGTACGGGAAATCAGGGCTACTCCATTATAGGACTTTTGTCCAGAGACATAGACATGATACCCTAGATCTACGAAGGGCGATCGCGGAAAATCCTCATCTACCACCTTCGTCTCCTGTAGCGCTAACACCTCTACTGGGTTATCCCGAAGCCACTTGAGCACTAGGGTTAATCTCGTCCGAATTGAGTTCACATTCCAAGTCGCAATCTTCATCAAATCACTTCCAGATCGTCCCTTGAAATTCTAATTGAAAAGTTGACTTTCTCGGAAGAGAGCTTATAATCAAACTACCCAAGTTTGCTGTGTAAGCCCATGAATCTCAACCAAGATATTGTGACAGTTAAGCCAGAAATCACCACAGATACCATTCAGCAGTTGCCCAATTATGTGGGGATATCGGAATTAACGGCAGGAGCAAAAGGGATATCTATGAATCGGGTAGTCATTCCTCCAGGGGCGAAAGCAGTTCCCCATTTTCATCAGGGATTTGAAACAGCTATTTATCTCTTAAAAGGGAGAGTAGAAACGTTCTATGGGGAAAATCTGAGTAAGTCTGTGGTGAATGAAGAGGGGGATTTTATTTTTATCCCCGCCGGAGTCCCTCATCAACCCCACAATTTGAGTGATACGGAAGTGGCGATCGCCATTGTCGCTCGGAATGACCCCAATGAACAAGAAAGCGTCCAAGTCTATCATCCCCACTCCAGCGCTTCTAACAGCGCTTGACGCATAATCTCCACCGGAGGAGGCTGATTTAACCATAGCTCTAGCGCCCTCGCTCCTTGTTGCACCAGCATTTCTGCACCATCAATAGTGATTAAATGCAAACTTTGAGCCAATTCTAGAAATTGAGTCGGACGAGGATTATAAATCAAATCATAGGCGATCGCCCCCTGGGGTAACCGAGCCAACAGTTCCCGGCTCACCGGAGACTCATTCACCTGGGGAAACATCCCCACCGGAGTCGTATTCACCAATAACCCAGTCTGGGATAACAACTCAGACAACCCTTCCCACCTATGCACCCCTACCGGAAACCCCCAACTCTCCTGAAACGCCCGTAAACGCTCTGGATTACGCCCAACTACGTGCAACCGCTCAATCCCTAACTCCCGACAACCCGCCACCACCGCTCGCGCTGCCCCCCCAGAGCCTAAAATCACCCCCTCAACCTTACGCCAATCTCGCTGTTGCCCTTGTAAAGGAGCCATAAACCCCGCCACATCAGTATTCGTCCCTTCCCATCCCCCGGAGATCCATCGCACGGTATTCACGGCTCCCACCGCTTGCGCTACCGCAGAAATTGTCCCTAGATAGGACATAATTTCCTGTTTGTGAGGAATAGTGACATTAAATCCCACCACCCCCACAGCCTCGAACCCCTCTAGAGTAACTGCCAGTTTCTCAGTCACTACAGGAAAGGGAACATAAACATAATCCACGCCCAAATGGGCGATCGCCGCATTCTGCATCACCGGAGAAAAGGAATGTTTCACAGGATTACCGATAATTCCTAGTAAGCGAGTCGTGCCTCGAATCGGTTGCATTTTTCATCCTTGGGGTTAATTAGCCTGGAAATTCTACAATCAGGGTATTATTGAAATCAATTGCCTTGTCAAACCGTTCAGATCGGGGTCACCATAATGATCGCCAATGATGTTCAGTCCTTGACTCATTCCTCTCAATATGCCACTGGCTTAGATCTGGCGAGAGGAATGAAAGCCAAAACCCGAAATTATCGTACTCTCATTTCCACTATATTTTACTGGACTGGGGCCCATCCTTTACTGACGATCGCCGTTTGTCAAATTATTGCCGAAGCTCAAGACGCTCCCCTGATTGGGCGGGAAGAAGAATGGATCTCTGGTGTGGTGCAGAAAGAATTGATTCAAAAATGGGAAACTCGCGAAGATCTCAAGCATTTACGCACCATTCGCGATCGCCTTGTGCAACGTCGCCCCCAAACCATCGCCCTCCTAGAAGTCTATCAACAAATCCTCCAAAACGAAGCCATTCCTGCCACCGAAAGTCCCGAACAACGAGAGTTACGGATGACTGGGTTAGTCGTGCGTGAAGAAGGGCGCTTATTTATTCATAATCGGATTTATGCCGCTATTTTTAATCAAGAATGGGTTAAACAAGCGATTGAAACCATTCAAACTGAACTAGATGTAGATGAGACCGAATTCTTAGAAACCTTTACCCAACTAGAGCGAAAATTACTCGTTTCTCAAGTGGATTTTCTCTCCGATACCGGTAATCTCGAAGAAAGCCAACAGTCTGCCCAAGCCCTCTATGAAGTTCTCCGAGATGTTACTGCAACCGTAGGTCAATTGCTCCGAGCCGAGCGCACCACCATCTTTTTACTCAATGAAGATAAAACAGAATTATGGTCTCTAGTGGCTCAAAATGAGCAGGGAGAGTTTCTCGATATTCATGTCCGGGTTGGGGAAGGAGTGGCTGGCAGTGTAGCTCAGTTAAAACGAGTAATTAATATTGCCGGCAATGTGTACGAAGATCCGCGCTGCAAGTTAGTGAAAGAATATGATCAAAAATACAACTATCGCACTCGCAATATTTTAGCCTTTCCGATTTTAGACGAAGAAAAAAATGTAGTCGCAGTCATCCAGCTCCTGAATAAAATTCAACCCCAAGTTGTGGGTAGCGATCCTAATAAAATGCAGGGGTTTACCCGGAAAGATTTGGAACGATTGGTAAAATGCGTGTTGCCTATTCGTCAAATTCTTCAGGCTTGCCAATCTTCTTACAAGGCCACTAAAAAGCTGCGAGCGACAGCCGCCTTAACCGAAGCAACGCGATCGCTCGATCAAATCAATTTGGATACACAAACCGTGTTGCATCGAGTGATGAATACGGCTAAGAAGCTGATGAATGCTGACCGATCAACCCTGTGGTTATATGATCCTGAAGAGGGGGATTTGTGGACTGAGTTACCGGGAAAAGGAAGGGTACGTTGCGCGATCGGAGTAGGATTTGTCGGAGAAGTGGGTCAAACGGGACAAACCCTCAATATTCCCTTCGATCTCTATAATGACCCGAACGCCGAAAATGCCAAACGTACCGATGCTCAAACTCGCTATCGTACTTGTAGTTTACTGTGTATGCCCATTCAAAGTCCAGAGGGAGAGTTGCTGGGAGTGACGCAACTGGTGAATAAGCGCAAACCCGGTAATCATCCAGAGTATAACCCGGAGGATTGGCCAACTGTTCCTGATTATTTTAAAGCGAGTTTTGACCGCAACGATCAGCAAACGATGCAGTTATTTAATGAGCGGGTTGCTGTTTTGCTCCAGTTTATTAGAAGCCATGAAATCTTGAAAAATCAGGTTCAAATTGATCCAGTGGCTGTGACTCATCAAAGCTTAATCTTGCTCAGTCAAATGGAAATGGAAGCGGCGGCTCCTGCGGATGCAGCGCAGACGGCTTTGGCTAGTCTATTTAAGTATATGGGTGAGGCGATTGGGCGGGCGATCGCCGTTGAACAAGCAACCCCTTGGATTGTAGATACTCGCAAACAGCAACTGTGGTGTGTGATGGCTCAACCCCATCCTCGGTTATGCACAATTTCTACCGAACAAGGGTTAGCAAAAACCATCATCACTAGCCAAGAATTTAAAGGCAGCAATAAATTAGGTAACTTAAATGATCCTTTGGTAGTCAGCGGAGTCCCTCATTTGCAAAAATACAGCCAACTTTTCCTCTTTCCGGTCGTTGCTCAAGGAGAAGTTGTTGCCATTCTACGCCTGTTTAATAAACTTACTGAAGCTCGTCTTGATCCCAAAGGATTTAGCCGCACTGATGCCGATCGCCTGACTGAATATAGTCAGTTAATTGCTCCCGTTTTACAAGGATTCCAATCCTTCTATGGAGAGATTCCTACCCTGAAAAAGTCTCGCCATGCTCTTGATCCTTTAACCCAAGCCATTAACTTAATCAGAAACAGCAGCAGCAGCGCCGAAGAGATGATTCGTAATGTGATGCAAGCTGCTAAAACCTTAACCGATGCCGATCGCAGTACCCTCTGGTTAATTGATCGCCAAAATCAGCAACTTTGGACAAAATTACCTCAAACGGATGGATCTTTAATTGATATTCGGATTCCCATGGGAGAAGGATTCGCCGGACGGGTGGCAACTACGGGACAATCCTTAAATATCCCCTTTGATTTATATGATTACCCAGGATCGGAAATTGCTCAACAAACTGACCAAAAAACTCGCTATCGCACCTGTAGCTTACTTTGTATGCCTGTTTTATCTCAGGAAGGACAACCTCTGGGAGTAACTCAATTGGTGAATAAGCGCAAACCAGGACAGTTTACTCCCTACGATCCTGCTACTTGGCCCCAAGCACCAGAACATTTCAAGACCAGTTTTGATGCTAAAGACCAACAGGATATGGAAATCTTGAATGCTCAAGTCGGGGAAGTTTTACCGGCTATTTTAGCGGCTGGTTAGGGCCGTGAATTGAACTGTGGTGATTAGGTTGAGAGGTTCTGGAGGCGAAATGGGGCAAGGCAGAAGGCTAGACAATTGAGTAAATGGTCGTTTTGGGGGCTGCTCATGGGCCTGGAGTGTGATTTTGGCAATCACCAAAACCCCAGCTTGGACGATCAACAAAACCTTCTGTCAACTCGCCCCGTTTTCTCCTGTCAGCGGAGTGGCTTAGTTAGACGTGAGGTTTAGTAGCGTTGTTGACGAGAAAACCCTCCTCTTTGTCCTTTGTCGCGGCGGGTGTTGCTGTTGTTGTCGCGAGGCTGTGCCTTGTTGACTTTGAGGTCACGACCCATCCATTCTGCGCCATCAAGGGCAGCGATCGCCGCTGCTTCTGCACTTTCGGTTTCCATCTCTACAAATCCAAAGCCGCGAATCCTGCCAGTTTCACGGTCTGTGGGCAAGGAGACCCGCTTTACCGTGCCATACTCAGCAAAAATTTCATTAACATCTTGCTCTGTTACCTTGTAGGATAGGTTACCAATATAAACGGACATGCATTACCTCCAGAATCGGTCAGGTGTAGAAGTCGGTATTCGGAGATATGCTTTGTATTGACGATGAACACAGTTATCTACCGATATAAGCCTTGAGTACATAGCATAGCACAAAAAGACCTTAGCGATCGCCTGCCGGCCACATTAAGTTTTCTTACAATTCCCCTCTGGGTATTAGGATCAGGCCAGCATCACACAATACTTAGCCAGGGAAGTTTAGTTTACACTGAGCAGAATTTCACCTAAAATCATCCCATAATCTCACCTTTGGATCACCTTAACTGCAACCACTATTTTAGGATCTGTTATGTTAAGTCGCGTTGCCGATGCCATTTATTGGTTAAATCGTTATGTAGAGCGCGCCGAAAATACGGCTCGGTTTATTGATGCCAATTTAACCTTAATTCTAGATACTCCGGTCGGAATCGCGCATCAATGGGAACCCTTGGTGATTACGACCGGAGATCATCGCGCATTTTGGGCACGCTATGGTGAAGCCAATAAAGAAAATGTCCGCCAATTTTTGACCTTTGATCGAGACAATGCCAATTCCATTCTATCTTGCTTATGGATGGCGCGGGAGAATGCTCGCTCAATTCGTGAGGTAATTTCTTCCGAGATGTGGCAGCAAATTAATGAGTTTTATTATATGGTAAAAGAGACTTCACCGGAAAAATCCTTAGTGGAGTTATCTGATTTTTATACGGAAGTGAAACGCTGTAGCCATTTATTCGCAGGATTAATGGATGCCACCATGTCTCACAATGAAGGGTGGCATTTTGGCTTAATTGGAAGGTTGCTAGAGCGAGCCGATAAGACTTCGCGAATTTTAGATGTCAAGTATTTTATTCTGTTACCTTCTGCCCAGGATGTGGGGACTACTTTGGATGAGATTCAATGGATGGCGCTTTTAAAGTCAGCGAGTGCCTATGAAATGTATCGCAAGCAGATCAGTCGTCATCGAATTACCCCCCATGGAGTGGCAGAATTCTTGCTACTCGATCGGGAATTTCCACGAGCAGTCCGGTCTTGCTTATTACGCTCGGAGCGATCGCTCCATCAGATTAATGGTACTTCTCCAGGGATATGGCGCGATCCAGCGGAACGAGCTTTAGGACGTTTGCGCTCGGAGTTAGATTATCTCACCATTGACGATGTGATTCAACAAGGATTACATGAATTTGTCGATCATTTACAGGAGCAATTAAACGGGGTAGGAGAAAAATTCTATCAAACTTATTTTTCTTTAGAATCTGTACATTAAAAAGTAGTTGAAGATGCCTTTATCATTTTACCGACAACTGTTAGAGGCACTAGAAATAGGGGCGGTAGTGGTAGCCACAGTGGTGAAAACCTACGGATCGGTTCCGAGGGAAGTAGGAGCAAAAATGGCCTTATCTTCCGAAGGGCAGATCCTAGAAACTATTGGTGGTGGAGCAGGAGAGGCTAAAGCTTTAAAGGCAATGGAGCAGGTTTTAGTCTCAGGAACTTCTCAATGGATAGCAATTGATCTCTCTGGTGTGGGAAATACAGAGGGAGTGTGTGGAGGGAGAATGGAGGTATGGTTGGCGCTGTGGCAGGGAGAAGAGGCGATCGCCTTAACTCAACGTATTATTATTACCCTAGAATCGGGTCAATCTCTACATCTCTTTACACCATTTTCTTCAGCCTCTTTTGCTTATTTACTCTCAGAAAACAATGCTCAACCTACTGATCAAGAAGGCTTTATAGAAAATCTAAATCCCCCTCCTATTCTCCTCATTATTGGTGCGGGTCATGTCGGCGAAAAACTCGCCCAAATTGGCCATTTTTTAGGCTTTCAAATCATCATTCAAGACGATCGCCCGGAATGGGCTAACCCCCAGCGTTTTCCCTGGGCTACCCAGATTTTTGATCAAGGAATTCCTGAACTGCTCCCACAACTACATGATCATTCCCAACTTTACATTGCCCTCGTTACTCGTGGCTACACCTACGATATCGAAGCCCTTACTCTGTTATTAGAACAGCCCATTTCTTATCAATATGTAGGAATGATTGGCTCAAAAAAACGAGTCAATACGGTAAAACAAGCCCTCCAGCATCACCCCACCTTTGCTGCTAAACTCCATTCCCTCTATGCCCCTATCGGATTAGATATCGGCGCACTCACGCCAGAAGAAATTGCCATCAGCATTGCCGCCGAATTGGTGTTAGTGCGTCGAGGAGGAACGGGACATTCCCTCTCTCAGCTATCCCCCTAAACCGATTTAAACTTGGCCCGGCTCTTCTTGTTTCAGCAGAGTCACCACTCGGCGCAAAACACCATTAATAAACCGATATTCCTGTTCTCCACTATAGCGTTTTGCTAACTCTACTGCTTCATTAATGGCTACCCGTTCATCAAGTTTTAAATACCAAATTTCCGCCACAGCAATTCTGAGGATATCTTGATCGATCCGGGCAATGCGCTCTAACTGCCAATTGATCATAGACTTAGATAATAAAGAATCTAATTCCTGGCGATTGTGAGTAACTTGACTGATTAATTCTAAAGCATAATCTTGGACTAACTTTTGGTTACTACATTGATAGAGGATTTCGGGAAAATCTATGGCACTCCCTAGACGGTTAATGGCAATTTGGGTTAATTCGATCGCCTCTTTCACCATGGCACGAGCGCTACCGACATTAGGCGCAATGGTTTCACTGCTAAAGAGGCGATCGCTCCCTCGCTGCAACTCTGCTGCGGCAAGCTCCAGGGTTTCTGAAGCTTCCGCTTTCAATGCCCTCACTGCCGATCCCATCATTTCCCGTAGCACATCTCGTTCTGCGCCGCGATAATTCGAGTATTGGGAAAGACTTAATAAGGCAAGCTCACGAGCAATTTGGCGGGGTTGCATAATTTTCAAAATTAATCAGACCTTTAACACTAGTCAATTTCCGAACTTTCCTCAGCTACGAAGGCAATCCCTACCTCAAACTTTTGGCTCGGATCGACATTGGGCTGAGATTTCTGCCGATTTCCTAGTTTATACCCAGATTGGCTCTCTAGGGAGGATGGCAACTCGGCCATCGGATTGACAATTCCTCCGGACACTACTACCTTAAAGGCATCTTCAATAGAAATTGTCAGATTGATCAGTTCGTTTTCTGAAACGATCGCATACCATCCGGTCGTAGGATTAGGGGTAGTGGGAATAAACACATTTACCATGGGTTGATCGAACTGGCTGCTTAACTCTGCGCTCAGGGAACCGGTGACAAACCCCATAGACCAGATCCCTGGACGGGGATATTCCACCAACACCACACGCCGGAATTTATCGTGGGAGTCAGTCAGGAGGGTTTCTAAAAGTTGCTTGAGGGTTTTGTATACAGAACCCGCTAAGGGAATTGCCTGTACAATGCGCTCTCCAATACCTAAAAGCCAGCGTCCGACAATATTGCGAGCCATCAGGCCGATCACTAGAATACTGAGCAAGGGAACCGCCAGACCCACCACAAGATTGAGAAAATAGACCAAAATGGGGTGTAATCCATCAAAGGGGTTGACTTGTTTGGGAATCCGTGTTAATACATTCACTACCCAACTGGCGATGGTAATGGTCAACCAAATCGTGGTTGCCAGAGGGATGACCACTAGCAACCCTGCGATCAAGTCATTCTTTAAATCTTGCTTCAAGCGTTGGAGCACAACGATTCTCTACTCTCGTTTGAACTAGATACAGGGGGGATGGCGATCGCCACTCTTGCTTATCTTAAAACAGTTTATCCCTTCCTGTAACACAGACCACCAAAACTCATCTCACTCCCCACTCTTCTCCTATTCCTGGATTTTCACAGCCGATGCTGGCAAGGTCATCGGCTCTAATGGCACCGTAGTACGAAGCTCTAGGGTTTCCGGGTCTATTTCTGGTACTGGCAAATACTGCATTTCCCAGGTTTTTAGTAAAATTAGATACTCATAAAAAGCTTGTAGGGTACACCAGGCTAAACCTGGGGAACCATCGAGCCATCCCCCTAAGAGAACGTACATATACAAAAACCGGACAATGGGTCGGCAGGGGAGCCGTAGGGATAAGTCTTTGAGTGCTCGTCGTCTTTCTACTTCTGTTTTCCCAAACAGCAACTCTATCCAATTGACTTGGCCTTTTTCTAACTGTCGGATTGTTTCCGCTGCTTCATCTGTGGAGTAGCGGTTGTGCTTGTCGATCCAGCGACTGAGGCCTTTGCTACAGGTGTAGTGAGGATAGGTTTCCTGGAGGAATCCTGTGGGGCCATCGCAGACTTCTCGTTCTGTATGGCCATAGTCTGTGTACCAGACGCGATCCGGGCGCAATAGGCGCATTTGATACCGAGGGTACTGGGTACTGTAGCGAATCCAGCGATTCATAAACATGACCCGTTCCGCAACGTAGTAGCCAACGTTTTCGGGAGATTGAATCACTTCTAGGCATTCGGCAAATAGCTCAGCCGTCATGCGCTCATCAGCCTCTAGGATATAAATCCAGGGGTGTTTAGCGGGAACTTCTTTGAGCATCCAAGTGCGTTGACGGCCGTGGCTTTCAAACCGATGCTGCACTATTTGTACGGGATAGCGCTGGGCAATGGTGATGGTGCGATCGCTACTGAAGGAATCTACTACAATCACCTCATCAGAAAGCAAGGCCGACTCAATGCAGGCTCCAATATCAAGTTCTTCGTTATAGGTGAGGATATAAATGGAAAACATTATTAAAAAAGCAACTTTAGCTCAAAGGGGAGAAGAGTTTCGATCCAAAATACCGATCGCCTGATCTCTGAATATCTCCAGGTTTAGCGATCGGTTCACTGCCGTATTTCTTAGGGACGACGCTTCTTGCGTTTGCCTCCTCCCTTGAGTTGAACTCCTGCCAAACCAATCCCTAGATAGCCTACTGCCAATAATCCACCATTAATCGCTTGAGACATGGCTTTCACTGTCGTCACTTGGGCTTGTTCTTCCCGTTGCATTTTCTCTTCCCGAATTTGCTGTCGGGCGCGATCGGGTAGAGCGCTCACTTGCTGCTCAATAAAGTCATCAATCTGACTGGGATTTTGCTTAAATTGTTGGAGTAGTTCTGCCTGCTGTTCTGGGGCTTGTTTGAGCGCTTCCTCAAACTGCTGTGGATTTCCCAGTAATTGGTTAATTTGGGTTTTAAACTCCTCCCGACGTTGATCTAAACCCGCCTGAAACTGAGGATTATCCAGTTGGGCTTGGAGTTGCTCTTCTGCTTGTTTGGCCTGTTCATTGAGATTACGCAGAGCCCGGTTACGCCCACGAACCGTATCAATGCTATGGAGGGGAACCACCAGTAAGTACACTACCCCTAAAGCCAAGGAGGTGAACACTGCTACTGACTTCAACAATCCTTGTTTGGAGCCGCTCGTGCCTTCTGAGTCTTTGATCCAAATGCCTCCTAACATTAGGGCCACACCCACTAGGGGAATGACTCCTCGGTCAATGAGCTGACTGGTGAAGCTCAGTCTCCATTGGGGATTCAGAGGAGCCGGGGGAATTAAGAGAATCAAAATATCAACAACAAATGAAATAATCATGACGATGCCCACCAGTTGCAGTGACCGGGAGGCTAGGGGAGAAACGGGAGAGCTACTTGCGTTCATGTCGAATAGTTACGGTTTGTAATCGGAGTTGAGAGACCCTGAAAGGCATCCTGAGAGATTAGGTGCTGATGACCAGACCCAGGATAACATTCCCAGCCCATTTCCTGGTTGAAGCTAGTTTTATGGAGATGCTAGGGTGTAGTTCTAGCTATATTACAGTTTAATGGATCGGCTGTGTGCTGATTGTCCTTAAGTGGCTTAGGTGGGTCATGATTTCTAGTTTCACTCTAAATTTGAGAAACGTCTATTGGGCGATCGCTTTTTTGAGCTTAGGAGGCAGTGGGGGATATCCCCCAGCTTTTGCTCAGGAGGCTGTTGGCCCATTGATGGCACAAGAGGCTCCCCTGACTTCTGAGCAACTGCAACAGGCAGAGCAGCATAATCAAGAAGGGATTGCTTTGGTCGCCTCCGGTCAGTATGCTGAGGCAGTCCAGGCGTTTAATCGGGCACTAGAGATTTTTCCTAATTCGGAAAAACTTTACTCGAATCTAGGGATTGCTTTGGGTTATGCTCGCCGGTTTGCAGAGGCAGTAGAGGCATTTGAGGCAGCGTTGATGATTAATCCTCAAAATTGGGAAACGTATAATAATTTGGGGATTGCTTTAGGGAGTCAGGAGAAATATGAGGAAGCGCTGGCTGCTTTTAATCAGGCGATCGCCCTTAATCCTGATGCACCCATGACTTATCATAATGC
>CAZTRW010000035.1:0-24683 GCA_964616725.1 uncultured bacterium | reverse complement strand
GGCTACCTCCTGCGATTCCTAGAAATGCCCACCGCTTTAGCAGACTGGTTATCCTGGATTTTTAAACTGTGGATTAAATATCAAAATGTGCTCGGACGCACCGAGTTTATGAGTACTCTCCGAAACCTGAGAAAACGAGTGGTTGAAGCAGAGAAAAAACTGAAAAATAACCAACACACGGAATTTATTGGCGTGATCCAAGACCAGCCTGCTATCCTAGCAGAGCATCAACGTTTGAGTAAATCATTAAGAGATTTAGGGGTTTGTCAAAACTATGTCGTGCAGAATTATAGTTCTGGAAGAGGACAATGGGTCACTGATGGTGACAACCCAACTTTGATTCATCTACCCCGATTACCTCGCGCCATTTCCGCCCTCGATCGTATTCAGGGGGCTGCTCGGTTGCTGTTTACTACCGAATATAGCCATTTAGGAGAAAGCAGGCAATAGGTTAGAGTTCTCTTCTGTTCCTGAATTGGCTAAAGATTTGAGGTTGATCCAAACTTCATATCCCTTGTCAGAATAAGTGATACAACTTTTGAGGTTTTGTTCCGTCATCTCACAGGCAAATGCATAAGCCTGTAGGCGCTTTTCTTCAGTATAACCTCGAACATAAGTATACATTTCGTTCTGGTAGGATATGGCCTCTTGGACACCGTTGTTCCAATATTTGAAACAAGTAACTAGGCTTTTCTGAATTATGGCAGGTAGCATGATTGACATAGGGACTCCTCAAAAACTAGGATTATTCTTTCGATTACCTATTAACTTAGGTTAGATGACAAATGTGAAAATCTTGTGAAAATACGACTTTGACATAATTTGTGAGCTTTTTTTACACAAGTTTTTGATTATTTTACATTACCTGACATTCTAAAGAAAATATAAAATTTAGCCAACGTCTGTATTCTACAATACAGACGTTGACGGCAAGACTTACATCAGGATTGGTAGGTATAAAAGATCTTGAGGGGATGATCTCCCGCTGCTCCATGGAGAGAACTACCGCGATGGTCACCGCTGATAGGGGTGAGTTATTCGCTGCTTGTACGTTTACGGATGAGCCAAAGAATAAACCAAATCCCTAACGATAGTAGAACGATTTTTGAGAGGGGGCCAATCCATGCTTCGACTTTTTCGTAGTTATTACCTAATAAGTAGCCTGCAATAGTGAGGAAGGTTACCCAAAGGACTGTGCCGATAGTGGAATACATTAAAAAAGGCAGCATGGGCATGGCATTGATGCCAGCAGGTAGAGAAATGAGGGTGCGGACTCCGGGAACGAGACGACAAAATAGAACTGCTTTTTTGCCATGGTGATCAAACCAGTGATTGGCTTTATCGATATCTCCACCGGAAATTCCTAGCCATTTGCCATAGCGATCTGCCCAGGTTTTGATGCGTTCTTCGCTAACGATTTTTCCGAGATAATACCAGGGAAAGGCTCCGAGGACTGTACCGATAACTCCGACAGCGATAGCGGGGATTAATTGCATTTTTCCTTGGGAGGCAGTAAATCCTGCTAAGGGCATAATGAGTTCGGAAGGAATGGGGGGGAAGAGGTTTTCTAGGAACATTAGAAATCCAATGCCGAAATATCCCAAGGAGGTGATGATTTGGACAATCCATGCTTGCATGATTTTTACCTAAGTTTAGAGGGATTTAAGGGTGTTGAGATAGCGTTCTATGAGGATGATGGCGACGATATCATCTAGGGGGCGAGGGGGTTGACGCATTCCGAGGGGAATTAGGCGAGTGAGTCCTTTGGGGGGATACATTTGCCAGTAGCGATCGCGCGCTTCTAAGGTAGAATAGCGTTCATCAATTTTGACTAGTTCAGGGAGTTGGGGTAACTCTTGTTTGAGTTTAGCTTCCCAGGTTTTAGAGGTGGTTTGATTGCCCATCACTAGGATGGAAATTAAATCTTGTTGGAGCCAATCGTCTAAAGTGGGGAGAGCTTGATGGGCGGCAATGACTTGATGTTTAATTAAGTGGCGATCGCCCCTCATTAATGCCAGTCCACATTTATCTTTTCCGGGATCGAATCCCACAATCTTAAGTTCCTTCATCTTGGTTTTCTCCTAGTTCGGAATTTCTCCTCCAGACTGAACAGTACGAAACAATTCTTGGCCATTTTGAAAGGCGATCAAATCAATAATTAGTGGCCCAGCCGTATAGGTTTGTTGATCGGCGACTGCTTGAATGGTGACTGCACCAGAAGTGGCTTGAATTTTACGGACAAAGTTTAATAAAGTTTCCGGTAACCCATCTGCCACTTGGACGCTATTGCCTAAAATGCCCCCACGACGAGCGCGAAATCGAGAAGACTCAATTAAAATACCGAGTTGTTCCAGTAATTCCTGCTCACTCATGAGTGTACTATTAACAATATTCGTGGCGATCGCTTCTCCCGCCTCAAACACCACTTGATTTAAGACCACATCGGCAAAAATTTCTACATTCGTTTCCCCCCGAATATAATTTCCTGCGGATAAAACACGCACCACATATTCCTGTCCATTCTCAATTTGCTCTCTTAACTGTTTGACTTGATCGGCTGTTACTTGAATCACCTGTTCATTGGTGGTTCCTGTACCTGGCTTAACTTGTTCTCTAGCAAAATTATTAGCAATCATCAAGAGGCGATCGACTGCTTGCAAAGAGCCTTGGGGATCAAACACTTCGATTACTGCTGAAGCTAAAATCTGACCGCGAAGTAAGGCTAAATTCCCCTGCCGTAAATCCTGATAATCTTGATAATACTGCTCAAATAATCGCACTTGCCGTTCGAGAAACTGTTGTTGGTCTTCAAGAGCTTTTAAGCGAGCCTCTCGTTGTGCAATGACGCGATCGCGCTCTGTGATGAGCACATTACGTTGAGCTATCTCCTGATCCCGTTCAGAAATCTGCGTCTTCACTTCCTCTTGCTGACGAATTAATGCCTGGCGTTCAGCACGCAATTTTTGCAACTCTGCTTGAAGATTTTCCGTTTGCTCGGCTACTTGTGCTAACTGACGTTGAGCTTGCTGAAATTTCCCCATCACTTCCGTCAATTGCATTTGAGTTTGTTGAAAATTAGTGGCTACTTGCTGTAATTGAGCCTGGGTTTTTTCGAGAGTTTCCTCGGTGGCCGACTTCTGAGCAATAATAGTCTGGAGACCCGCATTAAGATTATCTAGATTTTGTTGCACCAGTTCCCGCTCGGAGCGCACTTGAGCCAGTTCAATTTCAATTTGAGCCTTTTGAGCTTGGGTAGACTGAAGTTCTCGGCGCGCTTCCCGCAGTTTGCGTTGGGTTTCATCATACTCAAAAATCCCTCGGCGTAGGGGTTGACTCATGGCAAACAAAATCCCTAGAGTAGAGCCAGAAATGAGAGTACCCGTAACAATGGTGACGAGGACAGCGGTTTGGCGAGGACGCAACCCAAATAAACTCAGCCTCGCTTTCCCTACGCGCGTGCCTAGGCGATCGCCCAGAGTTGCGAGCAAACCCCCTAACAGCAAAATTGAGAGAATGAGAATAAGACCAATAGTCATGGGCAGCTACAGGAGATTCAGATATAGCCTATCCCATTGTGGTGTCGGCTGTCGCCGACAGGAGAGCGGGAGCGCGAAAGCAGGAACTAAGCAAATTGTTGACTGAGAACAACAGGATTGTGGACTGTGATCTTCTTTTTATAGATAGAAATCATTTTTTCGGCTCGTAAATCGCCTAGCAAGCGAGTTACCGTTACTCGTGTGGAACCGATGGCTTCGGCGATCGCCTGATGGGAGAGTTTCAGATCAATAGTAATCCCTTCTTCCGTAGGAATGCCAAAATCTCGACAAAGAATTAACAAAAAACTCACCAATCGCGATCCCATATCTCGATGGGCTAAGGTTTCAATCATCATTTCCGTTTGCAAGATCCGAGAAGACAAACCCTGAAGCATAATCATAGACAAATCAGGATTCTGCTTAAGCGCCTTTTCCACTCGGTCAATGGGCAGAGAGAGTAATTCTACCGGCGTAAAAGCAACCGCATGATAAAATCGGTCAGAACGGTGGCCGGTAATGAGGGACAATACGCCAAACACGCTATTTTCCCGTAATAAAGCCACGGTAATTTCTTCTCCAGCTTCATAAACCCTGGAAAGCTTTACTGCGCCTTTAAGCAAAAAATAGACCCGCTCTGCTGGATCGCCTGGAAAAAAGATGGTTTTACCGCGCTCAAAGCTTTCTACCACTGGGGGAAAACCACCTCCACTCATTTGGCGAAACATAACTGCTAGGGGTCTTTCATCACTGAGTACCATATTGTCTTACTTGAAGTTGTGACTGTGCGATTAACTCTCCCACCCACCTGTAGGAAAATTCTTTCTGGGATCAACAAGATGGGTTGACCGAGAAAGACTTGTATTGTCAGCGTGCTCTCGTGAGTGTATCACTTTCCTACACTGGTCTTAAAACCAATTTAACCGAGTTGTTGCCCCAGCGCTCCGTCTAGATTTCTGTCTTGATTGGAGATGGATGGGTATCAGTTTAGCGAATCTCACTGCCTTCGGGGAAACCTGGGGAGAAAAAAATGCCTGACGGGGCGATCGCCCTGGCAGCCGGTATGAGATGATGCCAATAGTCCCTGTCGGCAGAGCCGACAGGAGAACCGTCTCTTGGGGAGACTCTACTCACTATTGGAAAGGCGTGATTATGCTCAACTTGACCGGAAAAAATGCCCTCATTTTAGGTATTGCCAATAACCGCTCCATTGCCTGGGGAATTACCCAACAACTCCATCAAGCAGGAGCGAACTTGGGCATTACCTATCTCCCAGATGAAAAAGACCGTTATCGTAAAAAAGTGGAAGAGTTAGTGGCTCCCCTCAACCCCGCCTTATTGCTTCCCTGTGATGTCCAAGAGGATGATCAAGTGACTCAGATGTTTGAGGCAGTCAAGGAAAAATGGGGACATTTGGATATTTTGATTCATTCTCTAGCGTTTGCTGGCAAGGAGGAACTCAGTGGGGAGTTTAGCGATACTACCCGCTCTGGGTTTCTCAAGGCGCTGGAAATTAGTACTTATTCTCTGACCCAGTTGTGCGCCCAAGCCAAGTCTTGTATGGCAGAAGGGGGCAGTATTCTCACCCTGAGTTATTTGGGGGGAGTGAAGGTGATTCCTAATTATAATGTGATGGGGGTTGCCAAAGCTGGATTAGAGATGAGTGTCCGTTATTTGGCCGCAGAGTTTGGCCCGAGAAATATTCGGGTGAATGCAATTTCTTCAGGACCAATTCGCACCTTGGCTTCTTCGGCGGTGGGGGGAATTTTGGATATGATTAAGCACGTGGAAGAGGTGGCTCCTCTGCGCCGCACGGTGACTCAGACGGAGGTGGGTAATGCGGCAGCGTTTTTGTGTAGTGATTTAGCTAGTGGTATTACGGGACAGATTCTCTATGTGGATGCTGGATATGAAATTATGGGAATGTAGGGTATTGGACTGTGTCCGATATGAGTTAGAGGACTAGAATGAGCGATCGCACTATGTTAACTTCACCGCCTCTCACATTTCCCTCCCGCACTGCTTCAGTGCATCGTGTCACGGGAGAAACCAATGTCAGGGTTTCCTTAGATCTTGACGGTCAAGGCACTTGTCATGCTAAAACTGGTATTCCCTTCCTTGACCATATGCTGCATCAACTTTCTGCTCATGGTCTGATTGATTTAGAGGTAGAAGCAACGGGAGATTGGGACATTGACGATCATCATACCAATGAAGATGTGGGGATTACGTTAGGTCAGGCTTTAGGAAAAGCCTTGGGCGATCGCCAAGGGATCACTCGCTTTGGCCATTTTATCGCCCCCCTGGACGAATCTCTGATTCAAGTTGCCCTAGACTTCTCTGGTAGACCCCATCTTAGCTATGGTCTCATTCTCCCTACCCAACGAGTGGGCACTTACGATACTCAATTGGTACGAGAATTTTTTGTGGCTGTTGTCAATCACTCCCAGATGACTCTCCATATCCGTCAACTCGATGGCATTAATTCCCATCATCTCATTGAAGCGACTTTCAAAGCCTTTGCTCGTGCTCTTCGCATGGCGATCGCCATCGATCCTCGTCGTCAAAGTACCATTCCTAGCTCTAAAGGAGTGATCTAATTCCCTTTCCCCCGATCTGGTGCCAGGGCGATTTTGTTCTCCCCTGAAAAACGACAAGATGGGGGATACAATGCTCATAACCCATAAATCCAGGTAATCAACAACGGCACAGTAATCATCATCAAAATACTCAAAGGTGCCCCTACCCGCGTAAAATCAAAAAACTTATAACCCCCTGGACTATACACCATCGCATTCGTTTGATAGCCAATCGGAGTCATAAAGCTATTCGACGCAGCAAAGGTGACAGCATACATAAAAGCGTAGGGATTCAGACCTAAAGTTTTTGCCACCTCTACCGCGATCGGCAGCATCAAAACCACTGAGGCATTATTGGACAGAATTTCCGTCAACATAGAGGTAATCACAAAGAAAAATAACAGTATCCAATAACCGGATAAATCTCCTCCCAAACGAATTAAATTTTCTGCTAACCATTGAGTTGCCCCTGACTTATTCATTGCTATACCCAGAGGAATTAAACCCGCCAGTAGAAAAATCACATCCCAACGCACGGCTCCATAAATCTCTCCCGGTTTTAAGCATCCGGTAACAATCATTAACACAACCCCAGCGAGAGAACTCACCAAAATAGGGGTCCAATCCAAAGCCGCAGTCACAATCACTCCCACCGTAATTGCCAAAGCAATCCCACCTTTCTTCTGTCGTAGCCTATCTACCCTTTTCTCTTCTAAAACTAGCAATTCGCGAGTGGTTTGTAACCCCACAAAACTTTGTTTTGGCCCTTGTACTAACAGGAGATCCCCAAAGCGAAGAGGAATTTTTCCTAATCGCCCTTGCACCAATTCCGATCCTCGTCTAATGGCTAAAACTGTAGCATTATACCGTTGTCTAAACCGCAATTCTTTTAAAGTTGTACCAATTAATCGAGAATTGGATAAAATGAGGACTTCAGCAATTTTTTCTTCGCCAGAAGCGAGAACTTTTTCTAAGGGATCTTCTCGAAATTTCACATCTGCTAAAATTTCCAGTCCTTTCTCTTCTCGAATTTTCAGCAACTCCTCACGACTACTACGAATGATGAGGATATCACCCGCCTGCAAAGTCTTATCCGCCAAAGGTTGAGAAAATCGTTGTTTATTGCGGATAATTTCCAAAACATCTAAGTCAAAAGTACGTTGAATTCTACTTTTTTGTAAGGTTTGACCAATCAGGCTTGACTGAGAGGTAATAATCACTTCACTCACATACTCTTTGAGATTGTAATCTTCGGTTATTAAGTGATCTCCTTCTAGATGATTTTTCGGCAGAAGTCTAGGCGCAAAAATTGCCAAATAAGTTAACCCAATAATAAAGACGAGTAGTCCTAATTGGCTAAACTGAAAAACTTGGAATTCTCCATATCCCAATTGGGCGGAAACCCCACTGGAAAGAATGTTGGTTGATGTGCCGATGAGGGTAATTAATCCACCGAGAATGGTAACATAGGAAAGGGGAATTAACAGTTGACTGGCAGGAATTTTCTTGCGTTTACTCCATTCTTCAATAATCGGTAAGAAAATAGCGACGATCGCCGTATTATTAATAAACGCAGAAATTGGCCCTACAATTGACCCCATGACAAAAATTTGTTGTGACGGATGATTGCCTCCCCAACGTAACATCCAGTTGCGGGCAATTTGAATCACACCGGTTTTGGTAATTCCTGCACTGAGGATAAACATCGCCGTCACGGTAACCGTCGCCGAGTTACTAAATCCAGAAACCCCTTCTTCGGGGGTTACCAATCCTAGTAACATTAAGACAATCGTAACGGAAAGAGCCGTAATATCAGCGGGAAGCCATTCGGTAATGAAGCAAATTAAGGCAATGACAACAACAATCAGGGTCTGAAGAATGGGCATGGTGTAAATTTTTTTAGGCAGAAAAGGGAATAAGAAAAAGATGCATCCTGATCGGAAACAATGTAGTGATTGCTTCCCTCTGCTTACCCAGGTTACTGGACTGATTAGTTGGCGATTAAGGCAGTCGTAGTTGTTGGAGTTGGGTGGTATGCTCTGGACAGAGAGTAGCAACAGCAGCAGCTATTACTTTACCACTAAATCCACCAACCATGGAGGCTTGGGCTGAGTTGATGCCGCTAGAGGCGATCGCCTGAGCTACTTCAGGAAGATAATCTTCAATACTTTGTCCAGAATTTAAAGCACGACAAGTTTGTTGAGCCAGTTGCACTGCTTTTTGTTGACCGATCGCTTGATAAGCTTCTGCTTCTTTGGAAGTCAGCAACGTGGGCAATAAGTCTTCAAAACTTGGAGATCCAGACAGAGGCAGTTGAGCGTTGACGGAGGGGGTAAAGGAAAGCACAACGCCAACTAAAGTAATCCATAAGGACTTGGACGTTAAGGACATAGAGGATTGCTCCCAATTGTGTAATGATTGTACCTGCTTCCAGTGTAACAAGGGCGATCGCCCCTGTTAGACTAAAACAGTATTTTCAGAGTAATGGAGCTGGGCAGAATCGAACTGCCGTCCGAAATAGCTATTACCTTCCGCTCATTCACAAGCTTATCCCGTCTAAATCCTCTGGGCAGGAATCATTCTTAACCCCGAATGATGGGGATTTCTAGTCTATCTTAGCCTTGACGCGGACTAGATACCTTGTCACGGAGCATCCGTTGGGGTTGCACCATAGACCTTAACGGAGTCGGACTATGATGGCTCGCGCCTGTTTGAGGCTAGTTTTAGGCTACAGCAGCAGCCTTGCGAGCGAAAGGAACGATATTGTTCGCAGTTACTTTTGTTTTGAGCCTTGATTTACAAGAGGTGACTCGCTCTTGGCTTGTATCACAGAAGCGCTTTCACTATCCCGTCGAAACCATTACAGCCCCGTGGGTGGCTAAGTGTTGCCTTCTTTAATGTGATTATAACCTGATTTTTGTCTGAACTGCCAAATGGGTTTAGAAAGCCTCGGGCTGTACTCCTGTGGAGTCGCCACATGATCGCTGACCGGAAAGCGTTTACAATAAAAATACCATCACTCTCTAGATCCTCTCCTAATTCCCGTAGATACCCACCAGAGACAGACTGCACTGTATGTTTAACACCACAGAACTTCTCATTAACCACTTTGTTGAGCAAGTCAAGCACGGATATCGTCGCACCTATGGAGGCTGGAAACACGATTATGAGGATATTATTGGCTGGGCAGCAAATATGGCCTTGGAAAATATTGCCAACAGTGATGCCCTTTACCATGATGTCGAACATACTATTTTAGTAACCCTAGTCGGTCAAGAAGTGATCCGAGGACGACATATTCGCGAGGGAGGAGTTTCTTGTGAAGATTGGCTGCACTTTATTATCTCCTTACTTTGTCATGATATTGGCTATGTCCGAGGAGTTTGCCGTCAAGATCAAGAAGGATTGTATGCCACGGGAAGAGATGGAGCCATGGTTTCTCTGCCCCCTGGAGCCTCAGATGCGAGTATGACTCCCTATCATGTGGATCGAGGTAAATTATTTATTGAAGAGCGATTTGGTGGGCATAAGTTAATTGATGCTGATGTGATTAAGCGGAATATTGAACTGACTCGATTTCCGGTGCCTAAAGATAGCGATCATCAAACCACAAGTGACTATCCAGGATTAGTGAGAGCAGCGGATTTAATTGGCCAGTTGAGCGATCCTCGGTATTTGCAAAAAATCAGTGCTCTTTA
This sequence comes from uncultured bacterium, assembly GCA_964616725.1. Taxonomy (GTDB): domain Bacteria; phylum Cyanobacteriota; class Cyanobacteriia; order Cyanobacteriales; family Desertifilaceae; genus Roseofilum. Next base: position 14,873 of record CAZTRW010000035.1, on the reverse strand, counting down.
TTATGAATTTTCCGAAACTGGAGCCGCTAAGGCGCTCAATTATCGTCACCCTGAAGATTTACGCAATAATTATCCCAAGTTTTACTGGCATGGGGTATTCCCCTATATTCAGGAGGGGTTAAGTTATCTGGAATTAACTCAGGAAGGAAAACAAATTATTGCTAATTTGTATGCAAATGTGTTCCGTGTCGAGCATCAGCCCAGGGTGGAGTGTTGAGAGGTAAGCTGGGAAGTTTCATCCCATCACCTCAGTGAGGAAGGCATCCATTCTAGAGAAAAGCTGATGCGGCTGTCTTTTTGTTCTCTGGCGTTTTGTTTTTGAATATCGGTGGCTAGTCGTAGTTTTTCTGTCAGAGCATACCCGACAGAAAGGGTGGTGATGCCGATTTCTGTGGGGCTGCTAGGGGAAACGAAGGTTTGGGAGAGGGATAAATCTGCGCCTCCTCCTCGTGAGGGAATGAGGAGGAGGCGAGCACCGAGGTTGATGCCGCCGCGTGAGTAATCAGGGGTACTCAGATGATGGTAGCCAAGGATAGGGGCAAGGTTGAGGTATCCGCCGAGGGGGAGGATCTGATAGTGTAGGTCAAGGCTGAGGTGCGATCGCCTGCCCGAAAAAGATCCCTCATATCCTCCACTCACCGTTAACCCCGTCTTTCCCACAAAAATATCTTGTATTCCCACATGAAACCCTCCCTCATGATGGCTGGAGGGAAATTGAGTATATCCTCCCCGTAAACGAGTACGAAAACTTGGATGGGTTCTTATTTCTGTTAAAACATCAGGAAACTGTTGTTGCCAACGTTGGAGGGTGGGAGAATTTTCCCGAATCCCTGGGGGTAATTCTAATTCTGGGGGAGAATCGGCGTAGGCAGGATTTCCTAAGCATATCCCTAGCAGCATTGCTGCTAACATCGGCACTTTCACGCTGGTTCCCCTCAATAAAAAAGGTCTGTCCTATTTTAGACAGACCCTGATGATTCCACAAGTAGGTTACTAGCGGACAGTGCCCGCTAAACTGGTCATGTCAATGGGTTTCATCAGATAGAGTTTCAGGAATTGCCAGCCGTTGGAGATAAAGTAGGGGAGTTTTTTCAGGATTTTGAGTAACTGCAGTTGGGTGGTATTGTCAATTTCGCGTAGTTTTTCGTTATTGGCAACACAGCGATCTAGGCGATCGTAAAATTCTGGGTGATTTACATCTAAAATGACCGGAAAAACCCGTCCTGCGGTTTCATTGGTTTTTTCAATCACGTAAATGTCATAATCACGAGCATTTAAACCAATGGAAGCGTAGAAATCTGCGCGCTGTAAGTCATTGAGAAACATGGTAGCAAAGACTGACAGTAGGAAGAAACGACACCAGAGTTTGGCGACCCAATCGTTGAGGATTTGGGGTTGAGCTTTCATGATGGCATCGAAGAAGTCACCATGGCGGTTTTCGTCTTGACACCAGTTTTCAAAGAAGCGGAAGATGGGATAGATTCTATCTTCTGGATGGGCTTCGAGATGGCGATAGATGGTGATATAGCGCCAATAGCCGATTTTTTCGGAGAGATAGGTAGCGTAGAAAATGAATTTGGGTTGGAAGAAGGTGTAGCTCCGACTTTTGGTGAGGAATCCTAAGTCTAGGGATAGGTTGAAGTCGGACATGGCTTTGTTGAGGAATCCGGCATGGCGCGCTTCGTCGCGAGACATGAGGGTAAAGCATTCTGCTAAAACAGGGCTTTTGTCTTTGAGGCGACGACCGAGTTCTTTGTACAGGAGGAAGCCAGAAAACTCGGCGGTACAGGAGCGTTCAAGAAATTCTACGAATAGTTTACGAGTTTCTCCGTCAATATGATCCCAAGATTGGTTAAACTCTTGATCCCGAACAAAGTGATGGCGGTTGTAATCGGCGCGGAATTCTTCAAGGATGGCTTGTAGTTCTGCTTCGTTAACGGAGATGTCCATTTTGGCCATGGCCTCGAAGTCTGTGGTGTAGAATCGAGGGGTGAGGATGGTTTCTTTGGCGGGGACTTTGATGCCGGGACGGATTTCTTCAAAAACGGGTTTTTCTGCCGAGCTTACCATAGGTTTTTATTACGGTTTCTTGAGGTATCAAGGGGTTTCCCTGGAGGGGTTTGAATTGCCGATGAGAGTGCGATCGCCTCTCTAGGGTCTTAGTCTAACAAGGTCTGAGCCTGCGATCGCCTTTTTTGTGTTAAGAGTTGCTACGATTGCGTTACGCTTCTTCACACTCTTGTCAATTCTTGGGATTGATGGGATGGGGAGATAAGAGGCGGTGCATATCGAGGGAAGGAGGAGGAACAGAAGTTTGGGAGAGCAAGCCATGGACTTGTCCTCGATGATGGGTTTGGTGGTTAAAGAAATGAGCCATGAGCAAAATAACGGGATCTTGATGGAGATTACCTGCACTATTGGTATATCGAATGGTTTGCTGGAGAAATGCTGGAGTCAAACCTTGACAATAGTGCTCAATTCTAAGATCTTCTGCTTGTCTGGCTTGCCACAGGGCGGTAAATTTCTCATAAAGGATAGCATTAAGTCCGGTGGAGGGGATTTCCTGGCCTTGAAAGCGAGTTAGCCAGATGCGATCGCCTACCATAATATGATTGAGGGTGCCATGAATGCTGTGAAAAAATGCAGGTCGAACCTGCTTGAGCTCTGATTCCTCCAACTGAGCACAAGCGTGATAGATTCGGTCATTGGCTAAGCGGTTATACCGAGCCAATTGCTGAAAATTATGTATTAATTCTTCCATTTCTCCTAGGTTTTGGGTTTGATTTCGGTGGAGACTTCATAAAAGGTGGTCACTGGGGGATGGACGAACAAGGGGAGCATTTTGTGTAAAATTTTTTCGTTTGCTTCATTTTTATTGGCTTCCATATCCTCAATATGATCCCAGAAAATGACGGCTATTCCCCGGTCTGTTCCTGGTTCTTGGAGTAAATAGGCTCCTTCAAATCCAGCGCTGTAGGTGGCGATCGCCTCTTCGTACAATTCTCGTGCCTCCGAGAATTTACCAGATTTAAATTCACCTATTGCTACATAGGCGTACTTACAGTTTGGTTTGAGATAATCAAGAAATTCACTCATAGTTGCCTTCACACCCTCACCTGGTTTTTAGTGGCCTTTAATAGTTTGCCATAGTTTTGGTTTTCCTCATCGTCTCATGTTCCCTTGCTTCAGGCAAGGGTTAATCAACGGGTAAGGTAATGGTAAACACAGAGCCTTGATTGGCTACGGAGTGACAAGTGAGTTTACCTCTATGTTTTTCCTCAACAATTTGCCGACTAATGGATAAGCCTAAACCGGTTCCTCGTCCACAGGCTTTAGTAGTATAAAGATAGTCAAAAATTTTACCTTGAATTTCTGCTGGAATTCCCTTACCATTGTCAGCGATCGCAATGGTGGCTTGTTGTTGTCTAGAAAAAAACTGAGTTTGAATTTTAATTTGGTTTCCTTTCGCCTCAATCTCTTGAAAAGTTTGTCCTTGACTCGCTTCATCTAAAGCATCAATTGCATTAGCTAAAAGATTCATAAAGACTTGATTTAATTGACCTGGATAACAGCTAATTTCAGGCAGATTGCCATATTCTTTAATGATGGCGATCGCCGGCCGAAATTCACTAGCCTTGAGGCGATGCTTCAGAATTAACAATGTACTCTCAATACCCTCATGAATATTAGCCTTTACCCTACTGGTAGTATCAGCACGAGAAAATACCCGTAAGGATTGACTAATATTGCGAATTCGATCCGTTCCTTCTCGCATAGAAGACACCAAGTCCGGCAAGTCTTTCAGTAAATAATCCAGCTCAATTTCTTCCTGGTGCTCGATAATTTCATCCACCGGTTCTGGATAGTAAGTTTGGTATAGATTTAAATGCTCAATAATCTCATGAATATACTGTTCTGCATGAGTTAAATTTCCCGATATAAACCCTACAGGATTATTGATTTCATGAGCCACTCCCGCCACCAGTTGACCCAAAGCAGACATTTTCTCATTTTGCACTAACTGCACTTGAGCCTCTTGCAAGTCTTTCATCGCTTTTTGCAGTTCAGCCGTTCTTATTTCCACTCTCTGTTCTAATTCTTGTGTTAAGGATTTTAACGCCATTTCAGCCTGTTCTTTTTGGGCAATTTCTTGCTTAAGGTGTTGATTTTGTTCTGCCAGTTTCTGAGCCATTTTTTTTAACCGCAAGTGGAGTTTAACCCTAGCTAGTACCTCTTCTTGAGAAAAGGGTTTGGTAATATAATCTACTGCACCTAATTCTAAGCCTTTCACCTTATCAACTGTATCGGATAGAGCCGTCATAAAAATTATAGGAATTTCCTGACTTTGTGAATTAGTTTTTAATCGCTTACAAGTTTCAAACCCATCAATTCCAGGCATCATCACATCTAATAAAATCAAGTCTGGAGGAGCATAATTAACTTTTTCTAACGCACTTTCTCCATCTCTAGCTACTCGAACTTCAAACCCGGATTCATCTAAAAAATCAGATAGAACCGCTAAGTTATTGGGATTATCATCCACAATCAGAATAATATCAGCGTCTTGCTCGTTATGATTCATCTTTTTAGTCCTATATATTATTGATGCGCTTGGTAATGGGTCTCAATCCATTCGATCAGTTCTTTTTCTTTAAACCCTTTAGCTAGGCGATTAACCTGTTCACAAAAATTGTTAAAGTTAGGATTATTTTCGCAGATTATGGCAGTTTGTTTTTGAATCTTTTTCAAATTTCCCTCCATCGCTAAGTGATATAGCTCTTCCAAAACTTTATTTTCAGGAATCGATAGGGTGGGAGTGTTGTTTTTTTCAGGAAGAGTATTTTTTATGGATTCTGAGGATTTTGTCTGCCATTTCAAGCCTAATAAAGTACGAATTTCTTCTAAAAGAGTTTCTGTTTCTAGAGGTTTCGGTAAAAAGGAGTTAGCGCCTACTGCTAGGCTGGAGTTTTGATCGACTTCAAAGACATGAGCAGAAGAGACAATAATTTTTAAGTCTTGCCAGCGATCGCGCGATCGCACTAGTCTAATTAACCCAATTCCATCAAGAATTGGCATTTCCAAATCGGTAATTATTAGATCGGGTTCAAATACTGGTAACAACTCAAGAGCCTCTTGACCATTATTAGCTTTAGCAACCGTAAATCCGATCGGTTCTAGTAGGTTAGCAATAATTTCTGGATTCTCCCAATGATCGTCAACTACTACAATTTTAGCAGTTTCCCGTCCTTCAAAACCAATAATTTCTTCCGATTTAATTAAGTTGTTATTTTCTTCCCAATTGAGGACTTCTGGGAGTTCTAAATCTAGATAGAATACACTCCCTTTCCCCACTTCACTTCTGACTTGAATTGTGCTTCCCATCATGGCGGCAATTTTCTGACTAATCGCTAATCCTAATCCGGTTCCTGCTGATTGCTTAGAAATATCTCCCACCTGCTCAAACGGCAAGAAAATTACTTCTAGTTTTTCTGAGGGAATGCCAATTCCCGTATCTTCAATTTCAAAGCGAATTTTGGCGATATTTCTACCGACTTCCTGCCCGATCGCGTCAGAACTCTCCTGTGGCAAAGATTCCAGTTTTTCTGCCTTAAATTTTACGGCACCGCGATCAGTAAATTTAATCGCGTTTCCCAATAAATTAATTAAGATTTGTCGAATCCTTTTTTCATCTCCATGAATGGCTTTTGGCAAGGCAGGATCAGGAGAGTAGCTAAAGGTAATTCCCTTTTGATCAGCTCGAATACGACAGATTTCTGCTACTCCCTCTAAAAACGCTTTAAAATTCATATCTACCGGATTAATTTCGAGTTTCCTTGCTTCGATTTTAGAGAGATCGAGAATATCATTAATTAAGGTAAGTAGATGGCTAGCACATTGGTGGATAATCTCAATACCATCTTTTTCCTTTTCCGGGATATTTTGAGAACGCTTCAAGATTTGGGTATAGCCAAGAATTCCATTTAGAGGAGTGCGTAATTCATGGCTCATATTCGCCAAAAATTCACTTTTAGCTGAATTAGCAGCATCCGCCGCTTCTTTCGCTTCTTTAAGTTCAAAGGTTCGCAAAGCCACTCGAATTTCTAATTCTTCATAAGATTGACGAAATCGAGCCGCCATTTCATTAAAAGAACGAGAGAGAATCTCTAGCTCATAAATTTTGGGTCGCCAAGAACCGCGAGCATGAATACTTTGATCGAGATTACCTTCGGCGATCGCGCGTAATCCTTGAATTAAACTTAAAATTGGTTGCGAAATCCAACGGGCAGTAATTAATCCTAGGCTGGCAGCTACAATCAGCGCAAAAAAACACAGTAAAATTGTATTCCGTAGGTTTTCATAAATCGCTCCCATGAAATCCGACGCAGGAATAATCACGACGATTAACCAATCCAATCCATGGGGATCTCTCAGAGGACTGACTTGAACAAAATGTTGTTTATGTTTAAACAAAAAATCAATTTGATAAGATTGGTCTATTTTAGCTAAATCACCTAATGCTGATCGCAGATATTTAGCAGTAAAACGAATCAGAGCATTGGGGACTTTTTCTACGGGAACAAGTAACCCCATTGACTGATTTTTCTCGTCCCTGAGTTTGGGGAGAGAACTCGCAATCAGATTCCCTTGATGATCGATAATAAAAGTCTGGCCAGAATGACCTATTTCTAGGGTTTGGAGAAAGTCACTAATTTGGAATAAATTGAGACTAGTTTGCAGAACCCCAATCAGCTTCTGATGGCGATCATAGAGAGGTTGACTAGCATTTAAGGTGAAAGCAATCGATTGATGTGGAGAATAACTTTGTTGAGTCCAAATCGGAGCCTGAGCCTCAATTGCCTGTTGATACCAAGATTGCTGGCGAGGATCGAAATCAGCAATGGTTTGGATCGGAGAAATAGGGTTGCCTTGCTCATTGAGTCGATAAATAGTTAACTGCTCCGACTTTTGGCGATACTCCTGGATCACCTCTTCGCGATTGGCTACTTTCCAATAAAATGATTGTTCTACTTGATCATAATCAATACCATGATAGCTTCCCTTCACTGTTGCCCAGCCAATTTGAGCAATATTGGGGAACAACTGAATCTGCTGCCAGAAATACATCTGAGTAGCTAATCCATTGTTTGGGTTTAGTTCCCCTCTACTCATCGCCTGAGCATTCATTTGATTGATTAAATGGGGCGTTTTGAGATAAGCTTGGAGATGGTCTTTAATTCGAGCCGTTAACTCATCACGCAATTGAGTGGTTACTTCTGCGATCGCCCCTTGACCATTCCGCAGAGACAGCCAACCCGTTAAGCCAACTGCGGCAAAAATCTGAATCAGAAAAGGAACAATCAGAACCCAACCGAGTAGCACGGGTTGAGAGTCTGGAAATAAAGGGGTTTTATTTTTCCCTGCCATGAATCAATGTGAAGGGCACCATAAGGAAACTTTGTGTTGATTGTAGTTGATGCATTTCATTCTTATGTATGACCATAATATCAAGAGGGGATAAAAGACTGTTCATGTTGAACAGTCTGAAGTTTCCATTGCTGATCCCCTCTCAGAGATAGCCTGAGCATGGTTCATCCCATTAGGCCTGGGACTGATTACGAGTTTTCCAGGCGAGTTCCAGCAACTTTTGCCACCGTTTTTGTAATTGTTTGGGAGTACAATGGAGTGTGGCAGCAATTTGAGCATCGGCAATCCCAACTTGCTTGAGTTGAAACAACTGCTGCTGTTCTGGAGCAAGGGTGTGAAAAAACTCTTGCCATTGGGAAGGAGACATCCCTAAATTTTGATCCAAATCGGCTCCCAGCCATTGGTGAACCAGATGCCAGTGATGGAAACGAGAGAACTTTTCCACATGATACTTAAACCGTTGTTGTAGATAATCTCGTTGGCGGGGAGTTAACCCTAGGGTTTCATCAATTTCGGTCGCGGAAAAGTCTTGGAGTTTGAGATGAAGATAGTCAATGCAGTCATATTGATCTTGAGATTGTAAGTATTCAATTAACTCACGAATGACGCGATCGCGCAATACAGACTCCGCCGGATCAACTGCACCTGCTACCATCTTTTCCCGAATCTGCTGTACCGCTGGATCGCGGCTATATTGCTGTGCCTCTTCCGTTTTTCCTGACTCTACCGCCATCTCCATATCTACAGACATTTCCTGGGGAAGACGGCGAGAAAATCCTTGTGCTCTCAGTACAATTAACCGTTGACAAACCCCACCGGGTAAACCAATGCGCCGTTTAGCATACTGTTCAGTAAAAGCCATATACTCCGCTAACTCCAACCGAGTTTGAGGACGATACTCTTCCGACAAACCATTTTCCCGACGGAAAGCCTTAAGGGTTTCTACATAAAAGCTTTGCATAAAATCTTCAATCAGAGTGTACCGTGCTTTGAAGCCTAATCGAGAATCACTTTTCGCCACATGACGGTAAACCATCACACTGAGATGGCTATGCAGTTCGCTGCGGCCTTGTCGAGAACCAAGCTGATAATATTGTAAGCATTTTTCAATCCGGTTATGGGCGAGCGTGCGCTGCCAAGAGGCAATGATACCGGAAGTTTGGATGCGATCGCTCTTCACACAAATCCGCTCTACCTCCTGAGCCATCCGTTCACCCACCCTAACAATTGAGCGACAATTAGTGCTAATGGCATCGCGAAGTTCACTGATAATCCAGTCCCTTAATAACCCTGTTCCCATTCCCACTGTCGAAGAGTCCGGAATTTCAGCCATAGCTGTTGCAGAAGAGGGAAGCATACTCAAAGACGAGGCGGTAGAAGTAAGGCAGATTTCAGTATTCATAGTTAACTCTCCTATTGGGTGAATGCACCGGATAGACGACACCGGCTGGGATTGACTTCCTGTTCTTGTCTATGCTTTGACTGTACGTCCCCCTAGAAAAACGGGAGAGGACTCCTGTGGCACTCTGTCAGCGGGCGCATTAACCCGAAAATCAGAGCCAAGGAAAATCAGGCGATCGCCCCTACACGGACGATGCCAAAACCCTTGTATTCTCTATACTTGAAGCCATTTTTTGTTCCCCAAATTCCCCCTGGGAACCCAACGCCTCAGAGAACGCCCAGTAGACAATTACCAGACTGGCTTTAGACGGGTTGTGTCGAATAGATGCCCTTTACCCTTCCCAGAAACGATCAAGAGTTAATCGTCTATCCAAAAGACCAACCATTAACCCCCACCTTGACCCTACCCAAGACTAATCCGTCTCAGATACCCAATCTAACGCTGCTTCCCATCCCAGACCTTGACGCACCACCTTTGGTTCCATCTCCGTCAAATCCACAATCGTAGACACCTCATAACGTACCGGCAACGTATCATCAATCATCACATCCACCAATTTATCCAACCGATCAAACAACTCCGCCGTAGACGTATATTCAGGAGCCACTGGTGTAGCCGAAAGTTCTTCATCCCCCACCAAATGAGCCGACGTAGAAATAATCGGATCATCCAATGCCCTTAAAAGCTCTAAGCACACCGTATGATTAGGCACGCGAATCCCCGTCGTGCGCCGCTTCGGAGCCATCACCAGTTTCGGGACTGCCTTCGTCGCTGGCAATAAAAACGTATAAGGGCCTGGAATCAATCGCTTCATAATCCGATAAGCCCCATCCGTCACTACCGCATAACTAGCCACATTGGAGAGAGAGGAGCACAGAAACGTTAACGGTTTATCATTAGAAAGGCGCTTGATTCGTCTAACTCGTTCTACGGCTGATTTGGCATTGAGATCGCAGCCGATCGCATACACCGTATCGGTAGGATATAACATGACAGCTCCGTCCTGAAGAGCCTGTTTAATTTCTTGAATTGAGCGCTGTTGCGGATTCTCTGGATGAAGGGTATATAAGGTTGCCATAGTTAGGGGAAACAAGAATGAACAAAATCGGATATCTCGACTGTCCCACAGGTATAGCCGGTGATATGTGCCTGGGCGCTCTAGTTGATTCTGGAGTTCCTTTAGAATACCTGGAAGCGGGGTTAAAACCATTAGGCATTGAGAATGAGTATGGCCTCCGCGTCGAACGAGTCACCCATCATGGCCAAGTGGCGACTAAAGTTCATGTGGATTTATCTTCCCCCCCCTCTGAGTCTCATCACCACCATGATCATCACTCCAGTCGTCATTTACCAGAAATTGTCAAAAAGATTGAGCAGGCAAAATTACCACCCCAGGTAGAAACCCGTAGTTTGGCAATTTTCCACAAGTTAGCCTTAGCAGAAGCTGCCGTTCATGGTATTGAACCAGAACAAGTCCATTTTCATGAAGTGGGAGCTACCGATGCTCTGGTGGATATTGTCGGCACTTGTTTGGGGTTAGAGTGGTTAGGAATTGATCAGTTATTTTGTTCTGCCTTGCCTACCGGAGGGGGGACTGTGAAGGCAGCCCATGGAATTTTACCAGTTCCGGCTCCAGCGGTGTTGAAGCTCTGGGAAATGGCACAAGTCCCGGTTTATAGTAATGGCATTGAACGGGAGTTGGTCACGCCTACGGGAGCGGCGATCGCCGTAACTTTAGCCACTCGCTTTGGTGCGCCACCAAAGATGAAACTGGAACGGGTGGGACTCGGTGCTGGTTCAGCTCAGTTACCGTTGCCAAATTTAGTCCGGTTATGGATTGGCACAGGTGCAGCACAGATTCAGGTACAGGAAGAGGTAGCGGTACTAGAAACCCAGGTTGATGATATCAGTCCCCAGGCGATCGCCTACTGTTTTGATACCCTTTTTGCCGCTGGCGCACTCGATGTCTTTACCCAACCCACCGTCATGAAAAAATCCCGCCTAGGCATCCTACTCACCGTCATTTGTCCCCCAGAGCACCTTCAAGCCTGCGAAACCGTATTATTCCGAGAAACCACCACCTTGGGAATTCGGCGCACCCTCCAGCACCGCTCGGTTCTCCGTCGCGAACTCCATACCCTCGAAACCCCCTATGGCAACGTTCGGATTAAGTTAGCTTGGCAAGGAACTCACTTGCGTAATGTCCAACCTGAATATGAGGATTGTGCGCAACTGGCTCAACAACATCACCTCCCTTGGCGACAAGTCCATCAAACCATTCTCGAATTAGCTTCTTCCCACTTTGGCACTCCAGAAATAGATTATTCTTCTCCCCAAAAATCTTCCTGAGTATCTCCCACAAAATCAAGATTTTCCCGCAGATGAAATTGGGAGAACACTTTGTATTTATCCAAATTTTCTGGAGATTGACTCCCCAAACTATTTTGATCGATGCGAACTAAATTATATTGGACATTATCTGCATAAATAGCAAACGCAATGTTCAACACTTCCATAAAATTAATCAGCCATTTACATTCCTGTTCAGGATAATCTTTATAATACTGAATTAAATCCGCTACTCGTGCCTCTAAGTGCACTCTTGTGGGTTTACTAATCAAGATTAATTTCAGGATCATCGTGACTAAAGTCAGGGGATTGTTTTGGGCTACCCACAGCACGAATAAGGAGGAGGGTGTACTACGATTTTCTGTGGTGAGATATTCGACGACGCGGTTACAGCTTCTCAGCAAGAGTGCTTTGGTCACTGGGTTATTATTATAGTCTGTATAGAGGTTATTCAGTTTGGTCGATAATTGGGTTTCCATTAATTTGATGAAATTGGAATCATCAACCATGAACAACAGATATTTTTGGAGTGCTTCTTTGAATTCTTGGTATTTAATTCCCTGGATTTGCTGAAGAAAGATATTAGCTAAATTGATATAGTTATAGGGGCCACGTCTGAGGAGAATAGTTTTGATTAACTGTAGGAGTTCATCTCCTAGTTGGGTCGGATTTTGGGGGGGATTGTTGTCTCGATGTCGGGTGAATTGAGAGCGGGTTGTGTACATCGCTAAGTCAAATTTAAATTTTTCCTTAATTTCTTGCGATCGCACTTTTGCCGCTTGACGTTGTTCCGCCGGATTTTTCCGATCGATATACTGGGAAACCAATAGATAAGAACTATACCGATCTGTCCAGTTTTTTTCTTGATTGTCAAACTTAGCACAAAATAGCTTAATTTCTTCATAATCAGAACTTTGGACAAAATTGACTGTCCAAGTTCTTAAACGCTTAATAGGAACAGAATGACTCCCTCTACCAATCGTTTCATCCTCAAAACTTTTGACTAAATCACGAACCCCTTCATGGTTTCTTAACGCTTCCCAGTTATTAATTAAAATATAACAACACCGCTTTAACGTATAGATAAACTCAGGCTCTTGATTAGCAAAGACAATATTAAACAAAGCTTTATGAACCCTTTTGTCTTCCGTCTCGATATGATAAATAAATAATCGCTTAAACTCTTGTAAAACCCGATCAACGGTCTGATTCTTGACAATTTCTAAGAAATACCTGTATATTGTCTCTTGGGATTTACCAATATTTTTTCTTAGCTCTGTCATCTTAAAATCAGAGGGTGGATAGTTCTCATCCATTAAACTAGGTCCCATGGTAGTTTCCCCTTGCTTTGATGTTTAAGCACCCCGATCAATAGAGCTAGCGGTCTTGAATTTTTGTTATTCAAGCTAGGTTTATTTTTTTCATCAAGGTGGTCAAAGCCTCTTTAAAAAAGATTAATCTCCTTACCTATCAGATTAACCTATTTAAGGCTCAATTGGGGAGAATTAGAATCTCTTACCTCCTCTGGTGTTTAGCTTAGGGAAATTCACCTTTAAACACAGGTAGAATATTACAAAAAAGTAGGACTCTCCCTGAGAGAGAGCGCCTACTTTTGTGAGTGTTAGTTGTAGATGGGGGCAGAGAGACTTGAACTCTCACGACTGTTAAGGTCAACGGATTTTCATTCTCCTACAACTTTCGCTGTACTCATGAGATGGATGCTCACAAGCTCTGAGAATTGGACCCTCCCTTTACCCTCGACTGAATACGTTAGGGTAGCTCCCGTCGGGCCTCTGCACCTTCCTTAAACTTTAAGAATGAGAAGATAGCTTCTGATTCTTTGTTTAAGACTTGGCTCAGGATTGCCATGTCTGTTGCCAGATTTAGGTTTCCCTGAGTTTGAGAGCTTCCACTTAACTAATTTCTTAGCTAAGGCTCAGTTTACTAAGTCCGCAGCGTCTACCATTCCGCCATGCCCCCTTGCTCTTAGTGAGTGTGGGATGGTGAGTTTTCGATTTCACACAATATACCATTAGATCATAAATATTAGGTTTTGGCAACCCTGGATTTTAATTTGGTTTCTCACTGAGGGAGTTGAGAGGGTTTATCGTATAATACGGATACTTCTTTAAGTAGGGTCTTAATTTTAATTTAAGTTGGAGATGGACATTCTAATGTTACTGGTGTACGGAATTTTGGGTGGAACCTATCTAGTCGTTCTCCCTGCCTTGATTTACTTCTATCTTGATCGCCGTTGGTATGTAGCCAGTTCGATCGAACGGTTGCTGATGTATTTTATGGTATTTTGGTGTTTCCCTGGAATGCTACTGCTTGCCCCCTTGCTGAACCTACGCCCAAAACCGAGACAGATCTAGAAAGGAAAAAAATGTGCGACGAATCGATGTCATTGTCCTTAGTGTAGCCATTTTGGCTAGTGGTGGTCTGATCTATGGACTATTCCAATACCTAGGATTGGATAGTCTGAACGCGGGACGATGGAGTCAAGTGGTGTTGGTGGGTGGTTTGCTGGTGTGGTTGTGGACCTATCTATTTCGGGTTGGCACCCAGACTATGACCTATAATCAGCAGCGTCGAAACTATGAAGAGGCGGTGCTACAACAACGATGGTCATCTCTGACTCCAGAGGAAAGAGCTAAATTAGAAGCAGAAGTGGCCTCAGAGTCTGAGACCACTGGTGATTAATTCTGAAGTGTACTTGTGATGACTTATGCGATTTCTCGGTGTTTTGAGCGGTTGCGATCGCCAAAAACTCCTGCTTTAATCCCCTTTATTACTGCCGGTGATCCTGATCTAGACACTACGGCCCGAGTACTACAAAGCCTAGATCGGCACGGAGCCGACTTAATTGAACTGGGTATTCCCTATTCTGACCCCCTAGCTGACGGCCCAGTTATCCAAGCCGCTGCTACCCGCGCCTTGCAACGGGGAACCCGTCTTCAATCCGTTTTAGAAATGCTTGGTGAAGTCAGTCCTCGGCTGAAAGCCCCTGTGATTTTGTTTACCTATTACAATCCAATTTTATACCGGGGAATTGAACGGTTCCTGGAAGAGATTGCTCAAGCAGGAGTCGCAGGTTTAGTGGTGCCGGATTTGCCCCTAGAAGAGGCTGAGTGCATCCTGGCACCAGCGGCGGTACGGGGGATTGAGGTGATCCTCTTGGTCGCTCCCACGAGTTCTCCAGAGCGGATTGAGGCGATCGCCCAACAGTCTCAAGGTTTTATTTATTTAGTCAGTGTGACTGGTGTGACTGGCATTCGTAGTGAAGTGGCGACACGAGTCCCCCACCTGATCCAACAAATCCGTCAAGTTACGGACAAACCAATTGGAGTAGGATTTGGGATTTCTCAACCCGATCATGCGCGTCAGGTGGTAGACTGGGGAGCAGATGCGGTGATTGTGGGGAGTGCGATCGTGCGCCGATTAGCCGAGGAAGGGGTAGACTCGGTGAGTCAGTTTTGTCAAGGGTTGAAACAAGCAATGAGTTAGTCATCACTTAGGGGTTTCTAGTTTCTTGTCGTAATTCTTGAACGGTTTTCAGGCTTAATCCGGTTACCTGGGCGATCTCTTCATCATCAAGTTTATCCAACAAGTTCAGAGCAATTATACGCTGTCCTTCTGCCCGTCCTTCTGCCCGTCCTTCTGCCCGTCCTTCTGCCCGTCCTTCTGCCCGTCCTTC
>CAZTRW010000034.1:0-24767 GCA_964616725.1 uncultured bacterium | reverse complement strand
GTGTTTCCTGTTGATTCTTGGTTCCCAGAAGCGAGTTAAAGGCGTTCAGTGTGTTTAAGCCTCTAGCTGGGTAATGGCGATCGCTTCCTGCGGTTGCCCATGGCGATCGCTGTGAGTTAAGATCGGCTGGGTCGCTGCCATAGCTTCTACCCAATTTCGGTAATCCCACAGTAACTGGTGCATTAAACGCTGCTTGATCGTCAGTAAAATACTTTTTAATAAGCCATTACCTGCGGTTTCTAGCAGATAAGGGGGTGTCAAATTTAAAGGAGGAGGCAGTTCCACACCCACTCTCAAGTTCGCTTGTCCCTGCAACGTGACTTCATTGCCCCGTTGCTGAGGACGTAGTTGACCTTGGAGATCCAGATGGAACCGTTGATTAATATAGTCAATACCCCGAATATGACAACCCACTGATTGTAGCTGTACGTTACCCTCTGGATCTGCCCATACGTTTAAGTCTACCGTCGGTTGGAAGGTGAAGGTCATAAAGGTCAAAGGGCGCATTTTCAGGCGAAAAAGCTCCTCACTGAGGGGTTCGATTTGACTTTGTGCCGTCAGAGCGTTAACCAGACGTTTGGGCTGTCGGAGGTAGTGTTGTATGGGAATCGGTTGGGATGGAACCGGCAGATGAATCGATTGAGTCGCTACAAATTGGGTGGGCATAAAATGGAGATTTAGAGGTGAATGTAAATTTATTTTACAAAATTCTCAGACCAGGAGCTGGAAAATTAGGGACGAACGAGGATTTTTCGGCTCAGAGTGCTGGAAATCAGGGAATTTAAGTTCTTGCTATCATACACTGAAAGAGTAAGAAGTTTTGCAAACTTAATCGCCGGTTTGGTTAAGGTAGATTGAGCAATGAGTAAGGGAAAGAAGGAATGATGGTGACGATCGCATATCTTGGCCCACCAGGGACTTATTCAGAGGCGGCGGCGATCGCCTGTCGTGAGCAACTGAAATCCCAAGGTGAGCAGTCTCAATTGCATCCCTATCCCAGTATTGCCCAAACCCTCAAAGCGGTAGTGCAGCAAGAAGCGCAAGTGGCGATCGCCCCGGTAGAAAACTCCCTCGAAGGCAGTGTGCCGATGACCTTAGATACCCTATGGCAATTAGAGGGGGTAGAAATTCAACAGGCTTATGTTCTTCCCATTTTCCATGGATTGCTCTCTCAGATGACTGAGTTATCTGCAATTCAAACCGTTTATTCCCATCCCCAAGCCTTAGCTCAATGCCAAGGGTGGCTAGAGAAATATTTACCGGCGGTGGAATTGATTCCTACCAATTCGACGACGGAATCAATTCAGTATATTCGCGCCGATCGCCCCATTGCGGCGATCGCCTCTCAACGAGCCGCCTCCCTTTACCAAGTACCCATGTTAGCCTATCCAATTAATGACCAACCGGATAACTACACTCGCTTTTGGGCAGTCACCTCCCAAAACAGCCCCCTAAGACTCATCTCCCCTCAATACCACCACAGCCATACCTCCATCGCCTTTAGTTTGCCGAATACCCCTGGAGTTCTTGTCAAACCCCTACAAGTGTTTGCTCAGTGTGGCATTAATCTCAGCCGGATTGAATCCCGTCCTACAAAGCGATCGCTCGGAGAATATCTCTTCTTTGTAGATATCGAAGCAGATGCCACCGCACCCGAAACTCAACAAACCTTGCGCGAACTCCAAAACCACACAGAAGTGCTCAAACTATTTGGCAGTTACACAGTCACCCACCTAGACAGCCTAACCTGACACTTCCTTAAACGTATCCTTCAGCACCGTACGCGCCGCTAAGTGATTACGGGTAGAGGTGAGAATTTCCGTTTCTCGTTCTAGGCGTTCTGCGGTGCTTTGCATTTCTAATAACGCCTGCTGCTCACTGGCCACACCATATAAGTTACTCGCCACCCAATAAGATAACTCCATCGGTAGGGTAGGGATATTATCTGGCAACTCAATCACTTGACCGGTTAATTTTGACGATAAGTGCACCACATCTTTAAGCAGTTGTTCCACATAGGCAGCAACTGGTCTCAAGTCCCGATCTGTGGGTTCATCTTCAATCCATTCTACTAACCCCACTCGATAGGGTTTCTCGCGTACATATTCTAGAACTCGAAATCGTTGCTGTCCAATCGTTAAAATCTTCATCCGGTCGTCTGGTAATCGCTGATAATTGATGATTTCCGCGCAGCATCCTACAGAAACTGCCTCATTGTGCAGTGGGTCCCACATCAATACTCCAAAGCGACTATCACTTTGCAGTACGGTGTTCATCATCATGCGATACCGAAATTCAAAGATATGGAGCGGTAGGGGTCTTCCGGGAAAAAGGACGACTTCGGGAAGGGGAAACAGGGGAAGTTCTCGCACAGCGATTGACGAAGAAGATGTCATGGTATTAGCCGGTTGGGAGAATTGTCAAAGATCTTAAAACAGCTTAAACATCTTTTAGTCTATCGCATCTGTGAGGTGATCAAGACCTCCACCAGAGGTCAACCACCAATACTGGGGATGATGGTTCTGTGGAGGCAGGGGGGTTTTAGAGTTTGACTTCAATGTCTACCCCAGCGGGTAAATCCAGTTTCATCAAGGCATCAATGGTTTTAGAGGAGGGTTGATAGATGTCGATGATGCGACGATGGGTGCGGGTTTCAAAGTGTTCTCGTGAGTCTTTGTCTACGTGGGGCGATCGCAAAATACAGTAAATTCGCCGTTTGGTCGGCAGCGGAATGGGGCCGACGGCTGTAGCATTGGTGCGGTTGGCTGTATCGACGATTTTCTCACAAGAGGTATCCAGCAGGCGACGATCAAAGGCTTGGAGACGAATGCGAATTTTTTGTTGTTGTAGAGTAGCCATGGGGGTTAAGTTCAGGTTGTCAAGGTTCTGCTAAAGTTGAGGGTACAGACGTAAATGCCACTCCCAAAGCCAGATTACTCTGGGAATGGCGTCGATTGATGAATGGTGGATAGAGACCAGCTATTTCAAGATTTTACTGACCACGCCAGCGCCGATGGTGCGACCTCCTTCACGGATGGCAAAACGCATTCCTTGTTCAATGGCGATCGCATTGATCAACTCCACATTCATCTTAATCCGGTCTCCAGGCATCACCATCTCCGCCTCTTTGCCATCATCGGAAGTAAAAGAAACAATCGTACCCGTTACATCCGTTGTCCGCACATAGAACTGAGGACGATATTTCGGGAAAAACGGCGTATGACGGCCACCCTCTTCTTTCTTGAGCACATAAACTTCTGCTTCAAACTGAGTGTGAGGAGTAATCGAACCCGGTTTCGCCAGCACCATACCTCGCTCCACCTCCGTCTTTTGAATCCCCCGCAGCAGTAGACCAGCATTATCTCCCGCCATCCCCTCATCTAACTGCTTCTTGAACATTTCCACACCAGTGACTGTCGTTTTCTTCGTCGCCTTAATGCCGACCAATTCCACCTCATCACCAATCTTGATCTTACCCCGTTCAATCCGGCCCGTTGCTACCGTTCCCCGACCCGTAATCGTAAACACATCTTCCACCGCCATCAAGAACGGCTTATCAATATCACGCTCAGGAGTAGGGATATACTCATCCACCTTATCCATCAAATCCCAAATCGCATCAATCCATTCATTCTCACCCCGTTGAGCCTTGGGACTTTTAGTCATCGTTTCCACCGCTTGCAGGGCCGAACCCGCCACAATGGGAATATTATCCCCATCAAAATCATAGGAACTCAAAAGCTCGCGCACCTCCAATTCCACCAACTCTAACAACTCCTCATCATCCACCATGTCTTTCTTATTCAAAAAGACCACCAAGCGAGGAACCCCTACCTGACGAGCCAAGAGGATATGTTCACGAGTTTGAGGCATCGGACCATCTGCCGCTGATACCACCAGAATTGCTCCATCCATTTGGGCTGCTCCCGTGATCATATTTTTCACGTAGTCAGCATGACCGGGGCAATCTACATGGGCATAATGACGATTATCCGTTTCATACTCCACGTGAGCCGTATTGATAGTAATTCCCCGTGCTTTTTCTTCTGGAGCCGCATCGATTTCATCGTATTTTTTCGCCGTGGCTTTGCCACCCGCAGCCAAAGTCATCGTAATTGCGGCCGTCAAGGTCGTTTTACCATGATCCACATGACCGATTGTGCCGATGTTAACGTGCGGTTTTGTCCGTTCAAATTTTGCGCGTGCCATAACTTAATAATTGTGACTAATTTTGACTGGTGAAAGATGAAGTTAAGGGGTCTAGACTGGTAGTCTAGAACTAATAACTCAATGAATTCTAGAAAATGGGAGGGGAGGGAAAATTTGCTCTCCTCTCTCAATTCCCTAGTGGATTCTAAGACTCTCCTTTGTTCTTGGCAATAATTGCTTCTGCCACATTGCGAGGAACCTCATCATAATGACTGAATTCCATGGAAAAGATACCCCGTCCTTGGGTTTTTGACCGAATATCTGTGGCATAACCAAACATTTCTGCCAAAGGAACTTTAGCTGAGACTTTACTGAGTCCGCCTTCAGAACCCATGCCTTCAATCTGGCCCCGACGGGAATTGAGATCTCCCATCACATCCCCTAAGAAGTCTTCTGGAACTTCTACTTCCACTTTCATGGTTGGCTCTAGAAGGACGGGAGCCGCTTTGGTGACCGCCTCTTTAATTGCCATTGATCCAGCAATCTTAAAGGCCATTTCTGATGAGTCTACCTCGTGGAAGGAACCATCGATTAAAGTGGCTTTGAGATCGATCACGGGATAGCCCGCTAAAATTCCAGATTCACATGCTTCCTTCATTCCTTGTTCTGCTGGAGAAATATACTCCTTGGGAATGGCTCCACCGACGATTTTGGAAACAAACTCAAAACCACTGCCTGGATCTCCAGGTTGTACTTCAATGACCACGTGGCCGTATTGTCCTTTACCACCACTTTGGCGAATGAATTTACCTTCGGCTTTGACTGTTTTACGGATAGTCTCCCGATAGGCGACTTGGGGAGCGCCGACGTTGGCTTCTACCTTAAATTCCCGCAACATCCGATCCACGAGGATTTCTAAGTGGAGTTCTCCCATGCCCGCAATTACGGTTTGGTTGGTTTCTGGGTCTACACTGACTCGGAAGGTAGGGTCTTCTTCGGATAAGGATTGGAGGGCTTTGGAGAGCTTTTCCATATCCTGTTTGGTTTTGGGTTCTACTGCTACGGAAATCACCGGTTCTGGAATATACAAAGATTCCAGGATGACGGGGGCGTTTTCGTCACAGAGGGTATCTCCGGTGAAGGTATCCTTCAGACCGAGGATGGCACCGAGATCTCCTGCACGCAGTTCATCGACTTCAATGCGCTCGTCTGCTTTTAAGACGATGAGGCGAGAGGCTCTTTCTTTTTTGTTCTTGGTGGAGTTGAGAACGTAGCTGCCTTTTTTCAATACACCTGAGTAGACTCGTGTAAAGGTCAATCGACCGTAGGGGTCAGCCATGATTTTGAAGGCTAATCCTGAGAAGGATTGACTGTCATCGGCTCGACGCTCTACGACTGTGCCATCGGGGAGGGTGCCTTGGATGGGGGGAACGTCGATGGGGGCAGGGAGATAGTCAATTACTGCGTCTAGGAGTAGCTGGACTCCTTTGTTTTTGAAGGCGGAACCACAGAGCATGGGGACTATTGAGCCGCTGATGGTGCCTTTCCGCAGGGCTTCTTGGATTTCTGCCTCGGTTAGCTCTTCGCCTTCTAGATATTTTTCGGTGAGGGTATCATCGGTTTCGGCGACGGATTCGATCAGTTTGATGCGGTATTCTTGGGCTTGGTCTAGCATTTCTGCCGGAATTTCCGTGTCTTCGATGTCTGTACCCAAGTCATTTGTATAAATCTTGGCACGCATTCTCACTAGGTCAATAATTCCCTGAAATTCTGTTTCCGCACCAATAGGAATTTGAATGGGAACGGCGTTGGCTCGAAGGCGATCGCGAATTTGGTTGTAGACTTTATAAAAGTTAGCCCCTGTCCGATCCATTTTGTTGACAAACACAATTCGTGGTACTTTATACCGATCTGCTTGCCGCCACACGGTTTCCGATTGAGGCTGAACGCCACCTACTGAGCAAAATACGGCAATTACACCATCGAGCACTCGCATGGAACGTTCTACTTCAATCGTGAAGTCTACGTGACCTGGAGTATCAATAATATTAATTTGATGGTCTTTCCAACTGGTAGTAATGGCGGCAGCAGTGATGGTAATGCCTCGTTCCCGCTCTTGAGCCATCCAGTCAGTGACGGCGGTTCCCTCGTGTACCTCACCAATTTTGTGAACCACCCCAGAGTAGAATAAGATTCTCTCCGTTGTCGTTGTTTTGCCCGCATCAATATGGGCGGCGATGCCGATATTGCGAATTCTTTCTAGCGGGATATTTCGTGCCACAGATACCTCCTTTAGTCTTGAAAATTAGTCTCAATCGCTGATTTTTCTGCTCTGTTAAAATTGTATACTTTTTTTAAGAAAAACTCATGAGACCTTTTTCACCAATCTAGCTCGAAAGCTAGATTGACTGCTGTTGCTCTTAGCTGATTTGGGTTTAGTAACGATAGTGAGCAAAGGCTTTATTCGCTTCTGCCATCCGATGGGTTTCTTCCCGTTTCCGAATAGCGCTACCCGTTTCGTTGGCTGCATCCATTAGTTCATTGGCCAGTTTAATCGACATAGAATGGCCCGATCGCTGTCTGGCAAAACGAATCAGCCAACGTAAGGCGAGACTTACTCCCCGATCCGATCTCACTTCCATGGGGACTTGATAGGTGGCTCCTCCCACCCGCCGCGCTTTCACTTCCACCAGGGGAGTAGCGTTTTTAACGGCTTTTTCAAACAAATCTAGGGCGTTCGATCCCGTGCGTTCTTCAATAATTTTGAAGGCATCATACAAGATCCGGGAGGCCAGGGATTTTTTGCCACTCTCCATGATTCGCCGAATGGTCATACTGACTAGGCGGCTGTTGTACACTGAGTCTGGAGGGACAGAACGGTGATGAGATACTCCTCGACGGGACATAGTTCTAGGGCTGCGACTTCAATAAATGACTTTGGTTTACAGTATAAATCTACACAGTTATGCACGGAAGCTGAAGTAGGGATTAGGCGAGCTTTTAAGTATTTCCTTAAACCTTTATCTACTTAGCTTTGGGGCGCTTGGCTCCGTATTTGGAACGACCTTGCCGACGATCCTTCACTCCCGCCGTGTCCAAGGTTCCCCGAATAATGTGATACCTCACTCCCGGTAAATCCTTCACCCGCCCGCCTCGAATCATCACCACCGAATGCTCCTGAAGATTATGGCCAATGCCTGGAATATAGGCAGTTACTTCAAATCCAGAGGTTAGGCGCACACGAGCCACTTTGCGTAGGGCTGAATTGGGCTTTTTAGGAGTGGTGGTATACACACGGGTACATACCCCCCGACGCTGGGGACAGCTTTTTAGGGCTGGAGATTTGGTTTTCTTTTCAATTTTCTGACGTTCACTACGGATGAGTTGTTGGATCGTTGGCATAGGGCACGGGCGGTAAGTGGAATCCGTCTCCAGTTTAAGTTTGACGACAATTTTTAACTTTACCAACTTCCACAAACTTTTGTCAATGTTTTCAGCCAAATCCTCATAGGGGTTGGAGAATTCCGTAACAAATCTCTTATTTTATGCTATCATAGCAGTTTGGAAAAATTTAGTCTGAGGTAACCTATGGCCCGTCATTGCGAACTTACTGGTAAAAAAGCAAACAAAGCTTTTACTATTTCCCATTCTCACCGACGCACGAGAAAGTTTCAAGAAGCCAACTTGCAAGAAAAGCGCGTTTGGTGGGCGGAAGGTAAGCGTTGGGTGAAACTCAGACTCTCGACAAAGGCGATTAAAACCTTAGAAAAGAAAGGCTTAGAAGCGATGGTGAAAGAAGCTGGAATTAACTTAAATCACTATTAAATGAAACAGTAGATACAAGGGGCGGGTTAGTTGATCGGGTTAATTTAGATCAGCCCCCTATTCCCTAACCCCTTTCTTCTCCTCTGTCTCACCTTCGTGATCTTGGGAAGGTGGTGGTTGACGCTTCACCGACTGACGCTACTACTGCTAAGAAGCGGTAGGACTCAAAACTATGGGAACCCTTCTGGTATAATCAAGAAATGGCTGAGATTGCCCTGGAGATAACGCTCATGTCTCTGACTGTAAAAGACCTAGAAAAAGTGCAAACTCAATTAACTGATGCCCATCTAGACTATAGAGCAGAGTTGGTGAATGGCAAAATTATTCTTATGGGATTGTCTGACTATGTTTCTGAAGAAATTATTGCGCGATTAATTACTTTTCTAAATCTCTGGGTACTCCCTCGTCAATTAGGGAGAGTCACCGGCTCGTCAGCGGGGTTTCGTCTACCGGATGGAAATTTACGTGGTCCAGATGTAGCCTTTGTTCCCGCTCACAAAATGGGTCAGGCTCCCCGTGGTTTTGCCGAAATTGTACCCGACTTAGTGATCGAAGTGCGATCGGTATCAGATCATATTAAACCCTTAGTAGAAAAGCTTCAGAACTTTCTGGAATTCGGTAGCCAAGTGGGAATTTTAGTTGATCCTAAGAGTTTGACGGTAACGGTTTATCGTCCGAATGGGGAAGCAATGGTGCTCGGTAACGCAGATATTTTAAGGATTCCTGAATTATTACCGGGTTGGGAACTGGCGATCGCGGAAATCTGGCCGCCAGTATTTGTGGAAGAATAAAAGGCGTTCATCTTGTCACCGATCGCTCTAAAATGGGGAACAACCCCCATCCCCCTTTCCCCAGTACCATGGCAGCGTTAGGCATTCAAACCACTTCTGTGCAAGTCCCCAATGGCGACTTGCTGATTGACGCTTATCTGGCGGAACCAAGCTTACCGGGTGTTTACCCAGGGGTAGTCGTGGTGCAAGAAATCTTTGGTGTAAATGCCCATATTCGAGATATTACAACAAGAATTGCCCAAGAAGGCTATGTGGCGATCGCCCCTGCCATCTATCAGCGCCTAGCTCCCGGCTTTGAAGTCGGTTATACCCCCGAAGAGATCAAAATCGGTCGAGAATACAAAGTCCAAACGAAAGCCGATGAACTCCTCAGTGACATTCAAGCCACAGCCAACTTCCTGAAAACTCGACCCAATATTAAACCGGGAGGATTTGGTAGTATTGGTTTTTGTTTCGGTGGCCATGTGGTTTACCTCACTGCTATCCTGGCAGATATTAAAGCCACAGCGTCTTTCTATGGCGCAGGGATTGCTACCCTAACCCCTGGAGGAGGCGCTCCTACCCTCACGCGCACACCAGAGATTAAGGGGACGATATATGCTTTCTTTGGCAATGAAGATGCCAGTATTCCCGCAGCAGAAGTCAATCAAATTGAAGCGGCTTTGCGTGAGTCCCAAATCCCTCATCGTGTCTTTCGGTACGATAGAGCTGATCATGGGTTTTTTTGTGATCGCCGAGGTAGTTATAATGCAGAAGCTGCTACTGATGCTTGGGAAAAAGTGAAGCACCTGTTTCACACCCATCTTCAAGCCTCTTAAAATCTATAAAACCATCCCTTATGAGTTCTGATGTAACCCCCTCTGCTGGCACCCCCTCCTCCGTTGGGTTTTCCCAGGATGACTTCGCCAAAGCCCTCGAAGCACACGACTACACCTTCCAAAAAGGCCAAATTGTGCGAGGACGGGTAGCAGTCCATTCTTCAGAGGGAGCCTATATTGAAATTGGTGGCAAAGCGACTGCTTTCCTTCCCTTAGCAGAAGCTGCCCTTACTACAGTAACTGACCTATCTACCATTTTACCTCTGAATGAAGAGTTAGAATTTCTCATTACCCGCGAGCAAAATGAAGATGGACAAGTGACTCTCTCCCGTCGTCAGCTAGAAATTAAACGGATGTGGGATAATGCCCAAGAGTTGCAAGAGAACCAACAGTCGATTACGGTACGGGTGACTGGATCAAATAAAGGCGGTGTGACCGTAGATGTACGAGGACTACGGGGATTTATTCCGCGATCGCACCTGAGCCAGCGAGATAATCTTAACACCCTCCAAGGTCAAACCCTCACCGCCACCTTCATTGAAGTCAATCCCGAAACCCGGAAACTGGTTTTGTCAGAACGGCTCGCTACTCAAGCCGCGAGCTTCAGCCAACTAGAAGTAGGACAACTGGTAGAAGGAAAAATTGCTAACATCAAACCCTTTGGCCTATTTGTGGATTTAGGCAATAGCACCGGATTAATTCATATCAAACAAATTAGTCAAAGCTATATTGAATCCCTTACCAATCACTTTCAAGTGGGGCAATCCATCAAAGCAATTATCATTAATATTGACGAAGGCAAAGGACGGATTTCTTTGTCTACTCGCCTCTTAGAAAACTACCCTGGAGAACTCCTAGAAAATCGAGAAGAAGTCATGGCTAGTGCTGCCGCCCGTCGAGAACGAGCCGTGAAATCCTTACTCTCGTAGAACCATAGCCATTGGGGGAAGGAATCTCCCCCCTCTAACCCATTATTCATTAATTACTGCATCCATGAGAACCATTTGGGAACTCGATTTTTACTCCCGCCCCCTATTAGATGATCAGCAAAAAAAAGTCTGGGAAATTCTCATTTGTGAGACTCCTTTAGAGGTTACCACAGACAGCGATCGCCTCTTTCGGTACTCCCAATTGTGTGCCAGTACCCAAGTCAACTCCGTACAATTACGAGAAGCGCTCTCCACCGCCATTTCCCAGGCTCCTAACCCCCCCAGCAAGATCCGCTTCTTTCGTCGCCAAATGACCAATATGATTGTCAAAGCCTGTAAAGAAGTTGGCATTCCCGCCGTTCCCAGTCGGCGTACCCTCACCCTCTACCAATGGCTACAAGCACGAGAACAAGACTACTATCCCCAACAACCCGGTTATGATCCCCAGGCAGTTACTCCCCCTGCCGTGCGCTACGACACCCCCCTCGCCCAACCCCTACCCGATGCAATTCTCGGTGAAAAATGGGTGTTTGTCACCCTTGAAGCTCAAGCCTTTAGAGAAATGCCCGAATGGGAAATTGCCTTTGCAGAAGGATTTCCCTTCACCGATCTAGGATTATCAGAAACTACTGCCATTCCCGGAATTATCCTCTATTCCCAACGGGCAATTCCTATGGCTGGTTGGATGTCTGGACTAGAATTAGGATTGATCCGCTTGCTAGAAAACAAAAAGGAAATTAATAATCGAGGTCAATTATTACTGGAAACAGGGACTAATGATAGTTGGATTTTGTCGAACCTGAGTACAGCACAATTATTACAGGAAGCCCAAAACTTTGAACGGGCGAAAACCCACTCTCAAGGAGTTCATTTTCTGGCCATTCAAGCGAATCCTCGCTCAGAATCTTTTGCCGGATTTTGGCTGATGCGAGAATGTCCTGGGCTATGAACTGTGGCAGCAATAGGTGAGCAGGCGATCGCCCCCCCCCACAGTGCCAACAAAGCCTATAGTGAGCGAAACTCTCTAATTGTTTAGGAATTACCAAAAATCTGGGCGGCAGTCAAGTTGAGACCGGGAAATCCTGGAGATTCAATAAGCGCAAACAGTTCTGTATTGTAAGTATTTCTGAGAATAAGAGTATAATCAAACTCAATAGTCCATGATTCCAGAGGTTAGCCATGTCTGTTGCACCGACCCCAACTTTAGAAATTGAAACCGAGCAGGAATGGACTCCCCCCTTACCCCCTACTGATTTAATTTTTGATGATGGAGAGACATGGGAAAGTAATCGCCATCGCATCGCCCTGAATGTCCTGATTGAAGCCATCCACCAAGTTTATCAAGGACGCGATGACTATTTTACGGGTGGAAATATGTTTGTCTATTACAGTAGTCGGCAAGCTCGCGATCGCGATTTTAGAGGGCCGGATTTTTTTGTAGCCTTAAATGTAGATGGCACAAAAGAGCGTCAAGGTTGGGTGGTTTGGGAAGAGGAAGGACGTTATCCAGATGTCATTGTTGAACTGATGTCCCCCTCAACAGCGAGTGAGGATCAAGGTCGAAAAAAAGACATCTATGAGCAAATATTTAGAACAAGGGATTATTTTGTATACAATCCCTTCAATCGCCGATCTTTGCAAGGATGGCATTTAGACACGAATGGCCGCTATCAGGAAATTGTGGCGGATGAACGGGGATGGTTATGGTGTGAGAGTTTGCAGTTATGGTTAGGCGTTTGGGATGGAACGTTGACTAAGGAAAATGCGCCTTGGTTACGTTTCTTTGATGCTGAGGGTAACTTGATTCTACTCTCTCAAGAGTTAGCACCACAGGAACGCGATCGCGCCAACGCCGCTGAGGCTAGATTACGAGAACTACAGGAACGCTTGCAAGCCATAGGGATCGATCCGAATACACTCAATCCCAATGATTGAGTACTTCCCCGGATTGTCGGGAGAAAAAGCTTTACTGATTACCCATGGTTAATCAGTTCAAATCTGGAGATAATCAATATGGAGTTGTAGCGAATATAGAGACAACTGATCACAGATCGCTCCGAGCAGGGCGGAAAACCGGCCCAAATTCTGTTACTGACCGCACAATGGCTGAACAATTTTCCTATGCTAGAATCAGCAATACCAGCAAGCAGCAGGTGATGGGAAAACGCCATGTTTGAACGCTTCACAGAAAAAGCCATTAAGGTGATCATGTTAGCTCAGGAGGAAGCCCGCCGCCTGGGTCACAACTTCGTAGGCACAGAACAAATTCTTCTCGGTTTAATTGGAGAAGGAACAGGAGTAGCCGCGAAAGTCCTCAAATCAATGGGGGTAAATCTCAAAGATGCCCGCATTGAAGTCGAAAAGATTATTGGGCGGGGATCGGGGTTTGTCGCCGTAGAAATTCCCTTTACCCCCAGAGCCAAACGGGTTTTAGAGCTATCTTTAGAGGAAGCTCGCCAACTAGGACACAACTACATTGGCACTGAGCATTTACTCTTGGGGTTAATTCGGGAAGGGGAAGGGGTAGCCGCTCGGGTCTTGGAAAACTTGGGAGTCGATCTGTCAAAAGTACGGACTCAGGTGATTCGGATGCTCGGTGAAACTGCAGAAGTCTCAGCCGTGGGTGGCCGCTCATCCAATAAAACCCCTACCCTGGATGAATTTGGCTCCAACTTAACTCAGTTAGCCGCCGAAGGCAAACTCGATCCCGTGGTCGGTCGCCAAACAGAAATCGAGCGGGTGATCCAAATTTTGGGTCGGCGGACTAAAAATAACCCGGTACTGATCGGTGAACCAGGGGTGGGTAAAACAGCGATCGCCGAAGGTCTCGCTCAACGCATCTCCCATGGAGATATCCCCGATATCCTCGAAGACAAACGAGTCGTCACCCTTGACATTGGCCTTCTAGTCGCCGGAACCAAATACCGAGGCGAATTTGAAGAACGGCTCAAGAAAATCATGGATGAAATTCGCTCCGCCGGAAATGTGATTCTGGTAATCGATGAAGTCCATACCCTCATCGGCGCAGGAGCCGCAGAAGGAGCCATCGATGCCGCCAACATCCTCAAACCTGCCCTCGCTCGGGGTGAACTCCAATGCATCGGAGCCACCACCCTCGATGAATATCGCAAACACATAGAACGAGATGCCGCCCTCGAACGCCGTTTTCAACCCGTGATGGTAGGCGAACCTTCTGTAGAAGAAACCATTGAAATCCTCCATGGCTTACGTGAGAGATACGAGCAACACCACAAATTAAAAATTTCTGATGAAGCTCTCAATGCAGCAGCAAAACTGAGCGATCGCTATATATCTGACCGCTACCTACCCGACAAAGCCATTGACCTGATCGATGAAGCCGGATCGCGAGTGCGCCTGATCAACTCCCAACTTCCCCCCGCCGCCAAAGAACTCGATCGCGAACTGCGCACCGTCCTCAAACAAAAAGACGATGCCGTTCGCGCCCAGGATTTTGACCGCGCTGGGGAACTACGCGATCGCGAAATGGAACTCAAATCCCAAATCCGCACCATCGCCGCCAAAACCAAAGACAACGGCACCATCAACGACGAACCCATCGTCACCGAAGAAGACATCGCCCACATCGTCGCCTCCTGGACAGGAGTCCCCGTCAACAAACTCACCGAAACCGAATCCGAAAAACTCCTCCACATGGAGGACACCCTCCATACCCGCATCATCGGCCAAGAAGATGCCGTCAAAGCCGTCTCCCGCGCCATCCGTCGCGCCCGCGTCGGCCTCAAAAACCCCAGCCGGCCCATCGCCAGCTTCATCTTCTCCGGGCCCACCGGAGTCGGCAAAACCGAACTCACCAAAGCCCTCGCCGCCTACTTCTTCGGCTCCGAAGAAGCCATGATTCGCCTCGATATGTCCGAATACATGGAACGGCACACCGTCAGCAAACTCATCGGCTCCCCCCCCGGCTACGTCGGCTACAACGAAGGCGGCCAACTCACCGAAGCCGTGCGCCGTCGTCCCTATACCGTCGTCCTCTTCGATGAAATCGAAAAAGCCCACCCCGACATCTTCAATATGCTCCTGCAAATCCTAGAAGATGGTCGCCTCACTGACGCAAAAGGCCGCACTGTAGACTTCAAAAATACCCTCTTGATCATGACCAGTAATATTGGATCTAAAGTGATCGAGAAAGGCGGCGGCGGACTCGGATTTGAATTCGACGACAACGCCGAAGATGCCCAATACAACCGTATTCGCTCTTTAGTCAACGAAGAACTCAAAGCCTACTTCCGCCCAGAATTCCTCAACCGCCTAGATGAAATCATCGTCTTCCGCCAGTTGAACAAAGAAGAAGTCAAACAAATTGCCGAAATTCTACTCAAGGATGTGTTCAAACGCTTAACGGAAAAAGACATTATTCTCGAAGTTACCGATAAGTTTAAAGACCGCTTGATTGAAGAAGGCTACAACCCAGCCTATGGAGCCCGTCCCTTGCGTCGAGCCATTATGCGCCTCTTAGAAGATACCCTCGCTGAAGCCCTCCTCTCTGGTCGTCTGTCCGAAGGAGACACCGCATCCGTAGATGTCAGTGAATCTGGACAAGTAACCGTTACTCCCAAGGAAAAACAAACTCCTGTGTTAACCAAAACGGCTGATTAAGGGAAAACCACTCTTGCATCAGTCAAAAACCCGGTTCTTGATCCTCTTAATGTGACAGAAACCGGGTTTCTTCAATCCTCAAGAGCCAACTTCCCCTCTTGGGAAAGCACACCCAACCGATCAAACGGATATAAATTACTGATTTCGCAATACCCAAGTATCCTTACTGCCGCCACCTTGAGAAGAATTGACAACGAGAGAGCCGCGTTTTAGAGCTACTCTGGTTAAGCCTCCGGGCATCACATAAATCTCTTGACCATAGAGAATATAGGGGCGTAAATCCACATGGCAACCTTCCAGACTTCCTTCCAAAAGGGTAGGGACTCTAGACAAGCACAGAGTGGGTTGGGCAATATATTTACGAGGATTAGCTTTAATGCGATGGGCAAACTCTTCTTGTTCTGCCATAGTAGATTTAGGCCCAATCAGCATCCCATATCCCCCTGACTCGTCTGCAGCTTTTACCACTAATTCAGATAAATGTTCTAGGACATACTGCTGTTGTTGGGATTCCCAGCATAAATAAGTGGGTACATTGGCTAAAATGGGTTCTTCACCAAGATAATAGCGAATCATTTCGGGGACATAGGCATAGATGACTTTATCATCAGCGACTCCTGTGCCTAGGGCATTGGCTAGGGCGACTCGTCCATTTTGGTAAACTTCCATTAAACCAGGAATGCCTAACAAGGAATTGGGGTTGAATACCTTGGGATCGATAAAGGTATCATCAATACGGCGATAGACGACATCGACGCGCTGAAGTCCTTTGGTGGTCCGCATTTGTAGATAGCCATCGGCGATGATTAAATCTCGGCCTTCGACTAGCTCTACTCCCATTTGTTGAGCAAGAAATGAATGCTCGAAATAAGCAGAATTATAGATGCCTGGAGTTAAAACGACTACTCTGGGGTCGGGAAGATTGGGGGGAGCAAGGTTGAGGAGGGTGTCGAGGAGGCGGCTGGGATATTGGTCAACTGGCTCAATATCCATGAGGCTAAAGACTTGGGGAAAGGTGCTTTTCATGATCCGGCGATTTTCGAGGACATAGGAAACGCCGGAAGGACAGCGGAGATTATCTTCTAAAACGTACCATTGTCCTTGTTTGTCTCGCACTAGGTCTGTGCCGGTAATGTGACACCAGATGCCTCCTGGGGGTTTGAGTCCGAGGCAGGGTTTGAGAAAGCCGGTGGCTGAGTCAATGAGTTCTGCTGGAATGATGCAATCTTTAAGGATTTTTTGCTGGTCGTAAATGTCACTAATGAAGAGGTTAAGGGCGTGAATGCGTTGTTTGAGGCCTTGTTCTAGGGTTTTCCATTCTTGGGAAAGGATAATGCGTGGAATTAAGTCGAAGGGGAGAATGCGTTCGGTGCCTTCTTCTGCGCCGTAGACGTTAAAGGTTACTCCTAGCTTGAATAGGCCAATTTGTGCTGCTTGTTGTCGCTGGTGGAGGTGTTCGCTAGAGAGGCTGTTGAGGTGGTCGATGAGGGGTTTGCATTCTGGACGGGGTTTGTCCTTGGCGGCGAAGAGTTCGTCGTAGAAGTTCCCAGGATCGTAGGAGTCAAAGTTCACAGATGGGGTAGATTAGGGTTTGAATTAGTTTAACATTTTATGGTATGGAGATAAGATTGATTCTATGATGTAATCAAGATTACGATTTAACAAAATTTTTAATCATTTTTTCATTGGCCAGAGAGGATAGTAACATTGCTCAGGGTAAACAAGGTAGGCATCGGCCGTGAAGGTAGCTGTCAATGGTGGCTGAAGGTGAATTTGCTGAAAAGTTTAGTCCACCGAGATTTAGCGGCTCGCTACCAAGGCTCGGTTTTGGGGAATTTGTGGCCGTTGATTAATCAGTTATCCCAGTTGCTGATTTATACTTATGTTTTTTCCATTGTCCTGAAGGTGAAGCTCAATCTAGAGGGAATGGCGGCTAATAATCTCACATTTGGCTTGTGGTTATTTGCGGGATTGCTGCCTTGGACAGCGTTTATGACGGGGTTGCTCCAGTCTGCAAATGCGGTGATTAGTCAGCCGAATTTGGTGAAGAAGGTGGTGTTTCCGTTGGGTTTGCTGCCGCTGGTGCCTGTGCTGAGTGCGTTTGTGGAAAGTTCTATGGGGTTAATGGCTCTGATTGTGCTGACGGGGGTGATTACTCAAACTTTTTATAGTACGTTGTGGTTGTTGCCGTTGGCTTGGTTGCCGCAGTTGTTGCTAACGGCAGGGTTGGGGTATTTGGTGGCTGGTTTAACGGTGTTTTTGCGGGATGTGCCTCAGAGTTTGGGGGTGATTACGAATTTGTGGTTTTATCTTACGCCGATTGTGTATCCGGTGAGTATTATTCCGATGCCTTGGCGCAGTTGGATTTTTTGGTTAAATCCGTTGGCGGCGATCGCAGAGACGTATCGAGATTTGATTTTAGTCGGTCAGATGCGGCATTGGGGGGAGTGGTTGACTGCTTTGGTCATTTCTCTGTTAATCTTTGGAGGGGGTTTATGGGTCTATCGGCGATTGCGGCCTGCTTTTGCGGATGTGATCTAGGCAAGACTTCTGGTTGGTTTGTTGTTTTTTGAGTTGAGTGATTGTGAGATTCATGAGTGAAATTGCGATTTCACTAAGGGGAATTTCTAAGTCGTTTAAGCGATATGCTCATCCGGGCGATCGCCTAAAGGAGTTGCTGCTACCTGGTAAAAGTCGGGGGCAGGAGTTTTGGGCGCTGCGAGAGGTGACTTTAGAGATTCCTAAAGGCCAAACTCTGGGAATTGTGGGACGCAATGGTTCGGGAAAAAGTACGTTACTTCAGATTATTGCTTCTACTTTAACGCCCACTACGGGAGAGGTGCAGGTGAACGGGAGACTCTCGGCTTTATTGGAGTTGGGGAGTGGTTTTAATCCAGAGTTTACGGGACGACAAAATGTGTTTTTTAATGGTCAGTTGTTGGGGTTAACGGCGGCGGAGATTGAACGGCGGTTTGAGGGGATTGTGACGTTTGCTGATATTGGTGAATTTATTGATCAGCCGGTAAAAACTTATTCTAGTGGTATGTTTGTGCGGTTGGCGTTCGCGGTGGCAACGAGTGTGGATCCCGATATTTTGGTGGTGGATGAGGCTTTGTCGGTGGGGGATGAGGCGTTTCAGCGGAAGTGTTTTGCGCGAATTCAGGAAATTAGCGATCGCGGTGGGACAGTGTTATTTGTTTCTCACGCGGCTTCATCGGTGGTAGAATTATGCGATCGGGCCATTCTCATGGATAAAGGCGAAATTATCCTCATCAATACCCCGAAATTTGTCGTCTCTAAATATCAAGAACTGATTTACGCTCCCTCAGACAAAAGCCATATCCTCCGGGAAGAACTTAAACAACTCAATCAACAAGAAGCTTGGCAAAAAGTCAACCGAGATGTCGCACCCTTGAATGGAGAATCAGGAATTAGAGAAATAGGCAGTTTAGGAGACTACTACGATCCCCATCTGAATCCTCAAAATACCCTCTCTTACGCCTCCAGAGGTGCAGAAATTATTAATCCTCATATCAAAACCCTTTCTGGTCAAATTGTCAATCACTTAATTCGCCGCCAAACCTATATCTATACCTTCACAGTCCACTTCTCCAAACTTGCTCAAAATGTCCGGTTTGGAATGCTAATTAAAACTACCACAGGGTTAGAATTAGGCGGCGCATCTCTGAGTCCATCATTTCATCATATTGCTCAGTTTGAACCCAATCAAATGATTACCATTGAGTTTTCCTTTGATTGTTTTCTCCATCCCGGAGTATATTTCCTCAATGCTGGTGTTTCGGGAATGGTGGATGATGAATTTATCTATCTTGCGCGTTCCATTGATGCCGCAATGTTTCGGGTTAACCCCGATGTATCTGTCTGTGGCAACGGCACAGTAGATTTCAAGATTATCCCTGAATTAAAGTTTGCAGAAAACCCCAGTTGGCAAGCTAATATTCTAGAGAAAAATAAAGAGTGATACAATGAAAAATCCCAGTAGCTCTGAACTGGCCGAAAAGCTACTGGGAGAAAGTGACTTATTCTGGCGATCGCACCCAGATGTTGAAGACTGAAAAGGGTGAGGAGGGGAAGCCACCAGAAGCTAAATCTTAGTCGTAGTTACCATTATTGACATTATTTTGCCCATAGACAAAGGCTTCTGTGGGGGGAGTAACGGTAAACTTGTCGAGGTTAGCTTCAAGTCTAGCCTTTTGGCGATCGCTCAAATCAGGCAATTTCAGGACATCCTCTACCTTTTCATAGGGAGCATTGGCGACAATTTTGGTCGCCAAGACAGGATAAAATCCTTTCAAATCTCGGAAAGATCGGACACTAGAGTTATTCAAATCAATGCGATCGCCAATTTCGGCTAGTTTATCGTCTGCTTTATTCCGCACAGCCGTTTCCGCTAATACTGGAGACTGGAAACTCCAAAAGCTAGAGGCGGCATGAGCGGGTGTTGCGCAGAGTCCCATCACCGTCGTGATCAAAACCAGTAGGGCTGACAACGGGCGTAGCCATCTTTTCATGGGTATCATTCCTCCTTTTTTAATGTGTGTTTACTAAACCATGACACAGCCATAGATTCTATTATGGGACTGATTTGGCCCATTGATGTAGTGCGATCAGTGAAATTTGGAGGATTTCAGCAGAAAGGTATCTAATTGAGAAAAAGAACAGCCATAGATGATCGCTGGATGATCGTATCCCTTCAGTTGCACCGTATGTTGTTCAAATAGCTTGGGGTTAGTCCCTACACTAAACAGATATTGATAAGTCGTTTTCCCTAGAGCGATATCTTTACGAATCTCTTTAGTGGAAGATTCAAAGCGGAAGGCTGCATTGACAGTATCTCCGAGGGCTGTATAATCGGGGCGATCGCCGCTCCCCGTATTACCGACCATAGCATATCCCGTATTCACCCCGGCTCCAATCCGCATCGGAAAAGGCAAAGGATATCCTTGAGCCAACTCCTCCGTCATCTTATACAGTTCATTAAGGGCATAGAGAATACGCATCACTTCCACTTGACTGACTCCCTCTGTCCCATGGAACCATACCGCCATCACCGCGTCACCTATATACTTATCCACCCAGCTATCATACTTCCTGAGAATTTTCCCCACATTCCGAAACCAATTGCCCATCATCGTCGATAGGGTCATATCATCCATTTGCTGGGTCAGTCCTGTAAAATTACGAATATCAACCACCATCACGGAAATCAAACGGCGCACATGGAGTGCAGCGGTAACATGGGAGTTCTCTTCTCCATCCTCAAGATCGAGGGTACTATCCTGAGTACCTGCGGGATGATAGAATTCGACTTCAGTTTGGCCAAACATGAGGTGATCCCCATGCTGTAGGGTGGTGGGAACGCTCACCCTACGTCCATTGACAAAGGTTCCGTTACGACTTCCTAGATCGATTAAGTAAATCGGGCCTCCTTCTGTCTGTTGAAGCATGGCATGATTACGAGAAATCCATGGATCGGATATAACCACCGTATTGTCGTCGGTGCGGCCGATTGTCCAACATTGATTGCCCACCAATGAGAAATGGCGTATTCCCGAATGGGCTTTAAGGACCAGATAGGGATGAGTATTTAATCTCACTGTGGACGGCCTCATTGCGTTAATGATGTCCTTAGATGCATCCTGATAGTTCTTAGGATAAACGAATTTTTGTCTGCCATCCTAAAGGAGAGCGCCGGAAGCTAATAATGGGGTTAGTGACCCATTATTGGCGATCGCTTTGGTTTTGCTATTCCTGCCTAGAATAAAACAGCCCGGCTTGTCGGGAAGGGCTACCTCTACTCTTGTTGAAACCGAATTTCCAGCAAGGATAAATCATCATCCAACATGGTATTAGGATTGAGGGTATGAATCCAATGCAGTAACCGGTCTAATAGCTCAGAAGAGAGGTGTTGGTGGGCTACTAAAAACTCACTAAACGCTTCAATCCCCCATAGACTGCCGTCAGGTTGATGAATTTCATAAACCCCGTCACTAAAAACATACAGGGTACTATCGGGGGGAATTTGACAATGGTGGGTGGCGTATTCCACGGCGGGAAACATGCCGATGGGAAAGCCAGGCGTTTTCAGAAATTCTACACCGGGGGATGACTCCCTCGGAAAGATCAGAATGGCTGGCGGATGACCAGAACTGGCGTAGTGAAGTTCGTTGGTTTTCTGGTTGTATACTCCATACCAAATGGTGAAATAGCGATCGCCTTGAGTCTCCATTTGAAACGTATCATTCAGACCAATCAACACCTGATGGGGTTGAGAAAAATTCACTCCCGCCAAAGACTGCGATCGCAACAAATTTAACACCGAAACTGACAACAGTGCCGATCCCACCCCATGGCCCGCCGCATCCACCACATAAATCGCCAACTCCTCATCATTAAGCCAGTAATAATCAAAACAATCTCCCCCCAATTGACGAGAGGGAATAAACCGAGAATCAATCAAAACTGACTGTCTCAACGGCCCAGGCAACAAAGATTTCACATAATCAGCCGCCTCCATCAACTCCTCCTCCAACCGCTGTTTAGCCGTTTGCAAATCCTGACTCAACTGGTGGAGGCGCAAACCTGCCCGCACCTTAGCCCTCAACTCATTCACCTCAATCGGCTTCGAGAGAAAATCATCCGCCCCATTATCCAACCCCTGTACCCGGTCTTCCACCCCTTCCCGGGCCGTCAACAGGACAAAAAAAGTGGTTGTCAAATCGGGATTGGCCTTAATCCGTCGGCACACCTCCAACCCATCCATGCGAGGCATCATCCAATCACACAAAATCAAGCCAGGGCGAAGAATTTGCGCTTGCTCTAGCCCCTCTTCACCATTGGTAGCCACGGTGACATCATACCCTTGGTTCTTGAGAGCTTTGGTTAATACTAACCGAAACAGAGGGTCATCCTCTATAATCAAAACCTTGTACATGATTAAACTGTAATCAGACTGGGGGCTGGAAAATCTGACAAAATCGAGATCACTTTGATAGCCTATTTGATAGCTTATAAGCAGAAGCACCAGACAAACACATTCAGTAAGACAGTGAGACCTCTTTTTTAGTCAGTTTCCATCTTACCGATTCCGAACCACTAGACGTGCAGTGATTTCATCATAAACGTTGAAGTGGGTTTTGAATGGTTCTTCACCTGTGCTGATTGCCTGATTAAGGGTTAAACCATTGAAATTGCCCCATAGAGCTTACCTACAAGTTCATTCTGATGCCCAGGCGTTAGCCGGTGCTTTGGCCTGGTTTGAAAATCTCAATCACCCCGCCTTGGCGATTCCGGAAGCCATTTGGCTCCAATGCAAAACGGCCTTTTATGAAGGATTAACCAATGTGGTACGGCACGCCCATCAAGGTTTGCCTCAAAATACCCCCATTGAGATGGAGGTGATCCTGACCGATCATTCGGTTACGATATCGATTTGGGATCGAGGCGAAGGATTTAATATCGAACAATGGCTCAATCACCAACCGCCGCCTACTGATGAAGCCGAACATGGTCGAGGTTGGTTTATGATGTCCAAAATTGCGGATTCCCTCACCTATACTCGCACTGAGGATCAACGTAATTGCTTAAGAATTGTTAAGGAATATTAGTCGCTAAAGCACCAGAGGATCAGTAATAGAGTGCTAGTGAGTATGAAGGAAGAGGGAGGAGAAAGGTGGCTCAGAAGCAGAAGGGGTTCTAGGGTTAGCAGGGTACTTCCTAACCAGCCAGCAATTAAGACGGTAATGAGTAAGATTAGGGCCATCGCTCTTGGGTTTTTGGGAATGGGAACAGGTGTTTTTACTTTAACTGAGGCAGAAGAAGTTGGGCGAGTGACCCAGGAAAAGGTAGAATCAAAAGTGATTCGCTCGATGAAGCTTTGGATACTTTAACAATCGTGCTAAGTTATCTCGTTGCTGACTTCCGCATTATCTTTGATCGCGACCCCGCTGCTCGGAATTGGCTGGAAGTCCTCTTTTGTTATCCTGGACTCCAGGCCCTTCTGTGCCACCGTTTTGCCCATTGGCTCTATGGTTTGGGCTTGCCGTTTTTCCCTCGTCTGATTTCCCATATCGCTCGTTTGTTGACGGGGATAGAAATTCACCCGGGCGCGACAATTGGTAAAGGGGTGTTTATTGACCATGGTATGGGGGTGGTGATCGGTGAAACGGCGATCGTGGGAGACTATAGTCTGATCTATCAAGGGGTGACTCTAGGGGGAACCGGCAAAGAAAGTGGTAAGCGCCATCCTACCCTAGGGGAAAATGTGGTGGTTGGTGCTGGAGCTAAGGTTTTAGGTAATCTGTTGATTGGGAATAATGTTCGCATTGGTGCGGGATCGGTGGTGTTACGGGATGTCCCTTCTGATTGTACAGTGGTGGGGATTCCAGGACGGATTATCTATCGTTCTGGAGTACGGGTTGATCCCTTGGAACATGGACGCTTGCCGGATGCGGAAGCGGAGATGATTCGGACTCTGGTAGACCGAATTGAACAGTTGGAGGAACAGGTGCGTGTCCTTCAGGAGCAATCGGGAAAAAGTCTGGAACGGGAATTCCTGGAAACTTGTACGGTCAAGTCTTCTGCTTCTGGGAAGGCGCAGAGTCAGGGTTCTGAGTATGTCAGTTGTGTGTTGAAAAATCGGGCAATTGAGGAGTTTCTGGATGGCTCTGGCATCTAGATGATGTTAACTAGTGTACAAAATCCTTGGGTGAAGCAGTTGCGAAAGCTGCATCAGGTGAAAGGACGGAGAGAGGCTCAGTTGTGTCTGCTCGAGGGGACTCATCTGGTGGACATGGCTTGTCAGGTACAAGGGGCTTTGGTGAGTGCGGCTTATACGGAAGTCTGGCAGCAGAAGTATCCGCAGTTGAGTCAGTGCCTGCAAGCTCGGTGTGAGCGGGTGGAGGTGGTGAGTGAGGAGGTGTTGCGGGCGATCGCCACTACGGTGCATCCGGATGGGGTAGTGGCTACTCTCAGGCGGGTGCCTTCTGTCTGGGGAATTGATCAAATTCGGCGTTTTGGGTTAGTGTTAGCCGCTATCCAAGATCCGGGTAATCTGGGGACGTTGATTCGGACGGGTGCGGCAGTGGGTGTGGATGGGATTTGGTTGAGTTCTGATTGTGTGGAACTGGATCATCCTAAGGTGCTGAGAGCTTCAGCCGGGGCTTGGTTTCGGGTGAAAATGACTGTGGAGCCAAATTTGTCGCGGTTTATGGGGCAATGTCGCCAGAATCGTTGTCAGGTGATTGCGACTACGGCGGCGGCTGAGGAGAGCTATTGGGAGGTGGATTGGCGGCAGCCGAGTGTGATTGTGTTGGGGAATGCGGGCGCGGGATTGTCGTCGGAGTTGCTGGGTTGGGCGGATAAACAGGTGAAAATTCCGATGTCTGGGGGGGTAGAATCTTTAAATGTGGCGATCGCTGGTGCTCTGATGCTCTACGAAGCCCAAAGACAGTGGACGCTGGGGGTTGGTTAAGCGTCTCTTTCGGTTGCTCTCTCTTTCTGGAGAATCTCTGGGGCAGACCAGGCTAAAGTGGATAGGATGGCTTTGGCGAGTTTGTTGATGTCTTGAGGATTGCTTTGTAGCAGGGAGGCAAGGG
>CAZTRW010000033.1:0-25227 GCA_964616725.1 uncultured bacterium | reverse complement strand
CCCCCTCAACCCAGCAAACCTTCCGGCTTCAAACAACTGCTGATCCTCAGTCAGCGGTATTTTCAGTTAGTGATTCGAGATCCAATTAATCTGGCATTAGCTCTCCTGCCTGCTCCCCTAGGAATTTTCTTAATTACCCTAGCATTAGGAGACAAAAATCCTCTCGTTTTAGGAGCAGAAGATGATCCAACTTTGGCTCCCTTAGCCTTACGAGTGTTGTTTGTTTTTACCTGTGGTGCAATTTGGGTCGGTCTATCAAGTAGTTTACAGGAAATTGTGAAAGAAAAAAATATTTATCAGCGG
Organism: uncultured bacterium; assembly: GCA_964616725.1. Taxonomy (GTDB): domain Bacteria; phylum Cyanobacteriota; class Cyanobacteriia; order Cyanobacteriales; family Desertifilaceae; genus Roseofilum. The sequence continues at coordinate 24,924 of CAZTRW010000033.1, read as the reverse complement.
GAAAGATTGGTGAATTTGAACCTCTTCTCCTATTTAGGATCGAAATTAGCGATCCTAGGAGGACTGGTTTTAGGGCAAACGTTACTGATGGCGATCGCTATTTTATGCAGTTTTCAATCTCCCCAACCACCAATCATGCCTTGGACTTTAGGCATGGGAATCACTACCCTACTCACTCTCTTTACCTGTACCAACCTTGGCTTAATGATTTCTGCCTTAGTCTCCAATAGTGCTCAAGCCAATAGCGCCTTACCCTTACTATTATTACCCCAAATTATCTTTTCAGGAGTATTATTTAAGATGGAAGGCATCAGCCGAGGCATTTCTTGGCTAATGCTCAGTCGTTGGTCTGTGGGAGCTTATGGTACATTAATTGATATCAATCATCTGATTCCTCCACCCATTCAGTTACCCGATGGTAGTAGTGTACCGCAACTGTTTGAAGCCACAAAAGTTTACGATCCTACCGGAGAAAACCTCGCCTTAAATTGGGGGATTTTATGCCTTCACTCCCTCCTTTACTTTACCGTAACTTGGTGGGCACAAAAGAAAAAAGATTTGCTATAATTTTATTGGCTGATTTTGGGATATAATCAAAAAGAGATCTCGTCATCCAATCCCTATGTATGTCACCTATCTAGACAGTAACTCGTGGTTACTCGAACTGGGCGGAGAACAAATTCTCCTCGATCCTTGGCTAGTCGGTTCATTAGTATTCGGGAATCTACCTTGGTTGTTTAAGGGATACCGCAAGCAGGATCGGCAGATTCCAGAGGCAACGATGATTTTGCTCTCCCAAGGGTTAGAAGATCATGCCCATCCTCCCACTCTACAGCAATTGAGTAAAAGTTTACCGGTTGTGGGTTCGCCGAATGCAGCGAAAGTAGTGAAAGCATTGGGTTATACTCAGGTTACTGCCCTAGACCATGGTCAAAGTTATGTGGTGAATGACACAGTTGAGATTCAAGCCGTTTCAGGATCGCCCATTGGGCCAACTTTGGTAGAAAATGGCTATTTGCTCAAGGAATTAGGCACGGGAAAAACCCTCTATTATGAACCCCATGGCTATCATCATCCTTACTTAAAAACCCTGGGTTCAGTAGATGTAATTATTACACCAATCATCGATTTGGGGTTACCTCTGGTGGGAGCAATTATTAAGGGCAGTGACAGTGCCTTAGAGGTGGCGCAATGGCTGAATCCCCAGGTGATGCTGCCGACGGCGGCGGGGGGGGAGGTGGAGTTTGAGGGATTGTTAATCAGGCTGCTGAGGGCAAAGGGGACAGTGGCAGAATTCCAGGAACGGTTATCGGTGTTGGGATTGAGGACAAAGGCGATCGCCCCTTTACCCGGTCAACGCTGGGAAGTCCCCTTGAGTTAGAATCTACCTATTTGGCCCTTTGCCCAAACAGGATATGATAAGCGATGGAGTGATACTGTTGTTTTGACATTAACGTATGGATATTCTTTCATTAGGTTGGGTTGCCCTGCTCGTATTGTTCACATTCTCTATTTCCATGGTAGTTTGGGCCCGGAACGGCTTCTAGGTCGTTAGTCAAAAAAGATCTATGGAATCCCCTGTTTTTACTAGTCTAGTGTGGACGGCTTTCACCCTGTTAATTGTGGTAACCGGGGGAGTAGTCTATCTTACGTTAGTAGACTGGAATGATCGCCGCCGGCGACAAAAAGAAGAGCGCGATCGCTCTTAAAATTGGGTAAGGGGTAATAGGGCATAGCTTCAGTGCTAACTTCCTATTGCCTATTCCCTAGTTACCTAGCAGTCATCAGCGATGAAAAAGTCGGAAATCATCATCTTAAAAGCATTTCTGTATGCCATTACACAAGCTGCGGAAGAACTCCCCTTCAGCCTAATGTTTGGTATTCATCAAGTCGTTAAAAATTGGGATAGTGGGGATGAAAAAGCCTGGGTAGCCTTAGAAGAACTCCTCTACAACTATGATGAAATTCTTCCTGCCTATCACCAAGCCTGCGTTACCTTACAACAAAGAACCCAACCCCCTGCGCCAGATGCCTCAACTGCCACCGGTGGGATTTCTGGATCAGAATTACCTAATTTTAAGACAGTTGCCTTTGCGATCTTGCGGGCGGAAAATCCCCAAAATGCTGCTAAACGCAAACTAGAAGAGTTTGCCGCCTCTCCAGAGTGGTATTTAGATTTACCCGTAGAAAGTTAATCTTGAGCAATTACCTAACTAAATTGAATCTTGACGCAGAATTAAATCAAGTTACTCGCGATATTCAAGAGGGAGAGTTGCTGGAGGCGCTAGAGCGCTGCCTGGCGATAGTGCAACAGCAGCCGGGTTTGGGGAGAGGGTGGCATTTGTTGGGGGTAATTTATACGGCAGCCGGGAGGAGGGAGCAGGCGATCGCCGCGTACCAAAAAGCGCTACAGTGCGATCCTAATCAGGCAGAAACCCACAATAATCTAGCCATTGTTTTCGCGCAATCCTCACGCCTCCCAGAAGCACTAGAGCATTACCAACAGGCGATCGCCTTAGCACCAGACTATACTCAAAGTTATTATAATCTCGCCAAAACCTATAAAGCGTTAGGCAATCCGGAAGCCGCTATTTGCCATTACCAAAAAGCCTTAGCCCTCAATCCTGAGTATACAGAAGCGTGGCAAAATCTAGGGAATCTCTATCTGGAACAGTCAGAAGTAGCAGCCGCCATTACTCATTATCAACATGCCCTCAAACTCAATCCCCAACTGATTCACCTTCATGCCCAGTTAGCTTCCCTGCTACACCAACAAAACCAGATTGATGAAGCCATTCACCATTATCAAGCGGCTTTAATCCATTATCCCCAGTCATTCCAACTCCATCATGACTTGGGGGTGGCATTAGGCGCGTGCAAACAAACGGATAGTGCCATCAATTACTACTATCGCGCTCTCCATTTACACCCAAATTCTCCAGAAGCCCATAATAATTTAGGGGTTGCCCTCAGTCACCAGGAAGAATTAGAAGCGGCGATCGCAGAATATCATCTCGCCCTAGCCCTGTCACCTCAATATCCCGATGCTTATAATAATCTCGCCGTTGCCCTCGATAAAATCGGGGAATATGAAGAAGCCATTCGCCATTATCGCACCTGTATTGCCCTCAAACCCGACTATCCCGAAGCCCATACTAACCTAGGAATTGCCCTACTCCTCGCGGGAGATTTTTCTCAGGGTTGGGCAGAATATGAATGGCGCTATCAATGGCAAGCTTCTGCCCATCATCATTCTGTCTATCAACCGCGATGGAATGGGGACTCTTTCACAGAATACACTCTTTTAATCTATTCCGAACAGGGATTTGGGGATTCCATTCAGTTTTTGCGCTATTTGCCCTTCGTGGTGGAGCGGGGAGGGAAAATTCTGATGGAATGCCCTCAACCCTTGATGCGCCTCTTTGCTCCTTTCGTGGGAGAAGTTACCCTCATTCCTCGCCATCAACCGATTCCTGATTTTGATGTCTGGGTGTGTTTGATGAGTTTGCCCTATATTCTCGGCACGACTTTAGAGACGATTCCGGCTGTGATTCCCTATCTGCAAGCGACGACAGAACCGCCGGTTGTTCTCCCGCACAGCGATCGCCTTAAGGTAGGCTTAGTCTGGGGAGGTAACCCTCACCATGGCAATGATGCCCAACGCTCTTGTCGATTAGCCGATTGGTTACCCCTGATCTCCCTAGATGGGGTAGAATTTTATAGCTTGCAAAAAGGCGATCGCACCCAAGAGTTAGCCGGAATTGATGGTATTACCAACCTAGACCCTTATTTGCAAGACTTCGCCGATACCGCCGCTATCATCGCCCAACTCGACTTAATCATTACCGTCGATACCTCCATTGTCCATCTCGCTGGAGCCATGGGCAAACCCACTTGGCTGTTACTGAGTTTTGTACCTGACTGGCGCTGGATGCTAGAGCGAGAAGATACTCCCTGGTATCCCACCGTGCGCCTCTTTCGCCAAACCACACGAGGCAACTGGCAAGAGGTGATTGCCCAAGTCAAAGTCGCCCTTACCCATTACCGCTCCCCCGCTCCCCCCTCTGCTCCTTCCCCCCTTCTCCCTTCCCTTCCTACCGCTGGCATCGGCATTACCTGGCAACTGGGAAACCGTACCGGCTGGGGGATTTATGGCTTAAACTTAGCGCTGCAACTGCTGAAACAACCTGACTGTTTCCCCCATTTGCTGATTCCTCCGGGGGATATCCATCAGTTGCACCCCTTACATCACCTAGCATTGCAGCCGGTGCTGCAAGCCCAACCCCAGTGGCAACGGCTATTGCATCAATCAATACATCAATTATGGTCCTGTGATTTTCCGATTTTACACGCTTTAGGGAACGGTTTTCGGCGATCGCCTTTTCTAGAACGTTTACACAGTGAGCATTCTGTGGGAATTGTCTTTTTTGAAGATACGGCGCTCTCTCCAGAGGCGATCGCCCAAGCTCACCGCTATCACCGTATCATTACTGGATCGACTTGGAATACAGAAGTGCTGTTAAGTTATGGAATTACTCAGGTTACTCTAGTTTTGCAAGGCATTGATCCCACTCTCTTTCACCCGGCTCCGAAACTAGGCATTTGGGGCGATCGCTTCGTCCTCTTTGCTGGTGGTAAACTTGAATACCGCAAAGGACAAGACCAGATTATTGCCGCATTCAAAGCCTTTCACTATCGATATCCTGACGCACTCCTACTGACTGCATGGCAAAACCTTTGGCCAAATTTTATGCTCAGTATGGATAGCACCGGCAATGTCGAGGGACTTCCCCAGATCAATCCCCAGGGAACCCTAGAAATCATACCTTGGTTAGTCAAAAACAATATATCCCCAGAAGCCGCCATTGACTTAGGCTCTCTCCCCAACCATCTCATGCCCTCCCTTCTCCGAGAAGCCGATGTCGCCCTCTTTACCAGTCGCTGCGAAGGAGGCACCAACTTAGCCGCCATGGAATGTTTAGCCTGTGGTATTCCCACCATTCTCTCCGCCAATACCGGACATTTAGACTTAATTCAGCGGGGAGGATGCTATCCCTTAAAACACCAATTTCCCGTTCCTTCCCATCCCCATTTTCGCGGCACAGAAGGTTGGGGAAACTCTGATATAGAAGAAATTTTAGAAACTCTAGAATTCATTTATCATCATCGAGAACAAGCTCGCCAACAAGCTACCCTCGCCGCCCAACAAATGACAGCATTAACCTGGGAAAAACAAGTGCATCAATTACAAAAAGCTTTAAGATGAGACTCCTGGAGAGTCACTATATAATCAGTTAATCCCAGAGGGAATCCAACCATGATTCAGACCATTACGAAACCCATCTCTTTTGACGAATTCGTCGCCTGGTATCCAGAGAACGCTGACTGTAAATATGAATTATACCATGGCAGGATTGTAGAAATGCCTTTAGGAACAGGTACACACTCTACTATTACAGGGTTTATTAGCTTAAAACTAGGAGTTCAAATTGATCGTTATGGATTACCGTACTCCATTCCGGGTGCTTGCTTGCTCAAACCCTTGGATGATCAGTCAGGTTATCAGCCTGATGTGATTGTCCTCGACAAAGAGCAATTAGGCAACGAATCCCGTTGGCAGAAAGAATCGATTATTACTCAGGGAAGTACCGTGCGATTAGTGGTAGAAGGGGTGAGTACCAACTGGCAGGACGATTATCTCAGGAAGGCGGGGGATTATGAAGTGATGGGGATATCAGAATACTGGATTGTAGACTATCTTGGCTTAGGGGGAAGGCGCTTAATTGGCAATCCCAAATTACCGACGCTCTCGATTTATCAAATGGTGGAGGGGGAGTATCAAGTTACTCAATTTCGGGAAGAGGAAAACATTCAGTCTTTGGCTTTCCCAGAGTTGCAATTGAGGGTAAAAGAAGTGTTTCAAGGGGGTTGCTCTGCGTAGGGGCAAAGGTTTTTCACCCCTACTGGGATTAACTAAATGTACTGTACGACTTCGCTGGTAGGATAGCGAACTTTGGGTAAACTGCTGTACTTGTCGTCATCGGCACGATAGCCACAGGGACAGAGGACAACGGCGTGATATCCCTGATCTGAGAGTTTCAAAATTTTATCATACTGGTCGGGGATAAAGCCTTCCATGGGACAGGTGTCAATGCCTAAGACGGCGGCGGCGGTCATGAGTTGTCCTAGGGCGATGTAGACTTGGTTGGTAGACCAGGCATTGACATCGAATTGATCGGGCGATCGCCCAATGAATCCTTTAATCACTTTCGCAAAGCCTTCTAGGGATTCCAGGGTTGTCCCCCGAACTTCCGCCGTGCGCTGGATGAACCGATCCACTTCGGGAAGGCTAAAGTCTTGCTTAATCGCCAGCACCACCAAGTGAGACGCATCTACCACTTGGGTTTGTCCCCAGGAATGGGGCAGTAATTCTTGACGCAGGGCTTTGTCTGTAATGACAAAAAACTTCCACGGTTGTAGTCCAAAGGAGGAAGGAGTCAGCACTAAGCTTTGTTCGAGAGCGTGCCAGACAGCATCAGGAATAGTGCCCGTCGGATCAAATTTTTTCACGGCATAGCGCCATTGCAGTTGGTTTAGGAGGGTATCTGGAGATAGAGTGTCAACCATGGTAGTTTCTAAAGAATTATTGCGATCGCCGTAAAACCCAATCCCTTGAGTTTTACGCTTAATCTTAGTCAAAATCTTACCTCAAGGGAGATTAATCCATGAAGCTTGCCTACTGGATGTATGCTGGCCCCGCTCACATTGGTACTCTTCGCATTGCCAGTTCGTTCAAAAACGTCCATGCGATTATGCACGCGCCCCTAGGCGATGATTATTTTAACGTCATGCGATCGATGTTAGAGCGAGAGCGCAACTATACTCCAGTCACCGCTAGTATTGTAGACCGCCATGTGCTCGCCAGAGGATCACAAGAAAAAGTCGTTGATAATATTGTGCGTAAGGATAAAGAAGAGCATCCCGATTTGATTGTGTTAACGCCTACCTGTACCTCTAGTATTCTTCAAGAAGACTTAGAAAATTTTGTGCAACGAGCCACGATGGATGCTCAGGCGGATGTGATGTTAGCGGATGTGAACCATTATCGCGTCAATGAACTGCAAGCGGCTGATCGCACTCTGCAACAAGTCGTAGAATTTTACCTCAATAAAGCTAAAAAACAGGGAAACCTTCCCGAAGGAAAAACCGCAAAACCTTCGGTGAATATCCTGGGAGTGACAACCCTCGGTTTCCATAATCAACATGACTGTCGTGAATTAAAACAGTTGATGGCAGATTTGGGGATTGAAGTCAATGCCGTCATTCCTGAAGGTGCATCGGTTCATCACCTGAAAAACCTACCCCGCGCTTGGTTTAATTTAGCGCCCTATCGAGAAGTGGGGCAGATGACGGCTCAATATTTACACGCAGAATTCGGAATGCCCTACGTGGATATTACGCCCATGGGAGTGGTGGAAACGGCTCGCTGTATTCGCCAGATTCAAGCCGTGATTAATGCCCAAGGAGCCGGGGTAGATTATGAGGAATTTATCGAAAATCAAACCCTGTATGTATCGCAAGCGGCTTGGTTTTCTCGCTCCATTGACTGTCAGAATCTCACGGGGAAAAAAGTAGTGGTGTTTGGGGATAATACCCATGCGGCGGCGATGACGAAGATTTTAGCACGAGAAATGGGGGTTCATGTGGTTTGGTCGGGAACCTATTGTCAGTACGATCAAGATTGGTTCCGGCAACAGGTGAGCGAGTATTGTGATGAAGTAATCGTGAGCGAGGATAATGGAGAAATTGGTGATGCGATCGCCCGCGTCGAACCTGCTGCCATTTTTGGGACTCAAATGGAACGTCATGTCGGTAAGCGGTTAGATATTCCCTGTGGCGTGATTGCCGCTCCCATTCATATCCAGAATTTTCCCATTGGCTATAAGCCCTTTATGGGCTATGAAGGTACCAATCAAATTGCCGATTTGGTCTACAATTCCTTTACCTTGGGCATGGAAGATCACCTGTTGGAAATTTTTGGCGGTCATGATACCAAAGAAGTGATTCACAAGGGAATTTCGGCGGACTCCGAGTTAAATTGGACGAAGGAAGCCAAAGCTGAGTTAAACAAAATTCCTGGATTTGTACGGGGTAAAGTCAAGCGCAATACAGAAAAATTTGCCCGCGATCGCCATCTAGAAGAAATCACCATCGAAGTGATGTACGCTGCTAAAGAAGCCGTCGGCGCATAACCGGGCGGGAACAAACCGGGTTTCTTGAGAACACAAACAAGAGGATAACCGAGAAACTCGGTTTCCAGTGATCAAATAAATTTTTTACTGTCCATGGAACTATGAGTCAAAAACGGGTAGGTTTGCTGTTTGGGGGATGTTCGGGAGAGCATGAAGTTTCGATTCGTTCCGCTAGGGCGATCGCCAACGCCTTGTCTAGTACGAATCGCTACCAAATTATCCCCTTCTATATCCGTAAAGATGGCTACTGGTTGGCCGAGGATCTCGCCGCCCAAGTCCTCGATTCTGGCCTCCCTTTATCCACAGACACTACCGCAGGTTTGAGTTTGTGGCAATTCCCCCCTGTCGTTGCCAACATTGACGTTTGGTTTCCCATTCTCCACGGCCCGAATGGTGAAGATGGGACAATTCAGGGATTGTTACAATTAATGCGAGTTCCCTACGTGGGTTCAGGGATACTCGGATCAGCCGTAGGCATGGATAAAATTGCCATGAAAACGGCCTTTGCTCAAGCCGGTTTACCGCAGGTGAAGTATCAAGCAGTGACTCGCGCTCAGATATGGTCTAATCCTTGCGTGTTTCCCAAGTTGTGCGACCAGCTAGAGGCGGACTTAGGTTATCCTTGTTTCGTGAAACCAGCAAATTTAGGCTCGTCTGTAGGGATTACCAAAGTGCGATCGCGATCAGAATTAGAAGCCGCTCTCGATCGCTGTGCTACTTATGACCGTCGGATCATTGTCGAAGCCGGAGTCACCGCGCGAGAGGTAGAATGCTCTGTTCTAGGCAACGATCAGCCCAAAGCTTCCGTAGTCGGAGAAATTACTTATACCAGTGACTTCTATGATTATGAAACCAAATATACGGCGGGAAAAGCAGATTTACTGATTCCTGCCCCGCTCCCTCCCGCAGTGAGCGATCGCCTGCGAGAAATGGCGATCGCCGCCTTTCAAGCCGTAGACGCTGCCGGATTAGCCAGAGTAGACTTTTTTTACATCGAAACCACCGGAGAAATCTTGATCAACGAAATCAACACCCTCCCCGGCTTTACCGCCACCAGTATGTATCCCCAACTCTGGGAACATACCGGCATCCCCTTCCCCGAACTCACCGATCAGTTAATCGAATTTGCCTTAGAACGTCATAATCCCATCAAAATTGGGTAAGATTAGGGGCGGACATCAACCATCACTTACACCCATCGCTAATCAGGGAATCTATCTATGGTTCATCCCCCCATTCAGGTCAGACGCAGAGTCAAACCCGCAAGTCGCCCCACCCCTAAACCCTCCTCAAACCGACTCCAGGCGATCCTGACACTGATTCAAAAGTACCCCCTATGGGTGTGGGCAGTTGCCACCCTGATGTCCCTCTCCCTCGCTCATACCACCCTAGACATTCTCCTCAGTCCTGGCAAAATCGAGCCGGAAACTCCAGCCCCCCTGGTAGAAACTCCAACCCAATCCCCCCTCACAAACCATCCCACAGTAGCTAGGTTAGCCCTTGGAGCAATCAGCCTCACTACCTTCTATCTGGTGTGGAGAACCTTACAAAATCCAGAGGCTCATAAGCGAGCCGCCCAAAAACGGCGGCAACGTCGTGCCCCCCACTTCAGCACCGCTCCCCTCCCACCTTTTAAAGTCCCCAAGCGGGAACTAGATATCCCAGCCTCAGAAAGCCTCCCCTCAATTCCCGTCGCCCCCGTTTCCCCCCCTCCGCCATCCCCAAAACCCCTCACCTTTGAAGTGACTCGCACCCCTCAACCCTCTTCTGCAGCTCAGTTAGACATCCCTAACTTTCCTAGGTTAGCTCCCCCTACCCCCATCCTATTCTCTCCTGGGGTCACCAGAAAAACCAAATCCCAACCCAATCCACCTCAGCCGATCAAAAAGTCTTCTTAATGATCATGGATGTGAGAAAACCCTGAAATTTCCCTCAGTGATGGGATGAAAGTTTGGTAAGCTAGATTAAGTTTTTCCGTTTTGATCTCCACAAAGATCTTGATGAAGTCACTATGAGTAAAGGCACATTATTTGATAAAGTTTGGGACTTGCATACGGTTCGGACTTTACCCTCACAGCAAACCCAACTGTTTATTGGACTGCATTTAATCCACGAAGTCACCAGTCCCCAAGCCTTTGCCATGCTGCGCGAAAGAAACCTCAAAGTTCTATTTCCCGATCGCACCATCGCTACCGTTGATCATATTGTCCCCACTGATACCACCACTCGCCCCTTCAGTGATGCCTTAGCGGAAGAAATGATGCAAGCCTTAGAAAAAAATGTGCGGGATCATGGCATTCGATTTTACCAGGTCGGCTCAGGATATCAGGGTATTGTCCACGTGATCGCCCCAGAACAAGGAATTACCCAACCGGGTATGACGATTGCCTGTGGCGATAGTCACACCTCTACCCATGGCGCATTTGGGGCGATCGCCTTTGGCATCGGCACCAGTCAAGTCCGCGACGTGCTCGCCTCCCAAACCCTAGCCCTCAACAAACTCAAAGTCCGCCGCCTAGAGGTCAATGGCACCCTCCGTCCCGGAGTTTACGCCAAAGACGTTATTCTGCACATCATCCGCAAACTGGGAGTCAACGGTGGTGTTGGCTATGCCTATGAATACGCCGGAACCACCATCGAGCAAATGTCCATGGAAGAGCGGATGACCCTTTGCAATATGTCCATTGAAGGGGGAGCCAGATGTGGCTATGTCAACCCCGATCAAACTACCTTTGACTATCTCCAAGGACGAGAATACGCTCCCCACGGAGAACAGTGGCATCGAGCTGTTGCCTGGTGGCAAAGTCTAGGCTCAGATGCGGATGCCCAATACGATGATGTAGTGGTATTCCAGGCAGAAGACATTCCCCCAACCGTTACTTGGGGAATTACCCCAGGTCAAGGCATTGGGGTAGATGAAGTCATTCCCACACCCGAAAGTTTACCAGCCAGCGATCGCACCCTCGCCGCCGAAGCCTATCAGTACATGAAACTCCAGCCAGGAAGCCCCATTGAAGGAACCCCCATCAATGTGTGCTTTATCGGCAGTTGTACCAATGGTCGCCTCAGTGACTTGCGAGAAGCCGCTAAATTTGCTCAAGGTCGTCACATTGCCCCCCAAGTCAAAGCCTTCGTAGTACCCGGATCGGAACGAGTCAAACAGCAAGCAGAAGCGGAAGGACTAGATCGGATCTTTATCAATGCCGGATTTGAATGGCGTAATCCTGGATGCTCCATGTGTTTAGCCATGAATCCCGATAAATTACACGGAGATCAGATCAGCGCTTCCTCCTCAAACCGCAACTTTAAAGGTCGTCAAGGCTCATCATCAGGAAGAACTCTGTTAATGAGTCCCGCCATGGTAGTAGCAGCGGCGATCGCTGGTCAAGTTACCGATATCCGTAAACTCTTATCGTCAATGTGAAGAAGGGCGGCAAGAGGGTTGACAACTAGGTTAATTCAGTAGAACTTATGTCTAACAGTAGGGGCAGATCTATCATTATCGGAGTTATGGGCCCAGGCATTGGCGCAACCGAACTGAACCAACAACACGCCTATTCTTTAGGTGAATTCATTGCTGAAGAGAGATGGGTTTTACTCACAGGTGGACGGAATGTGGGTGTGATGGAGGCAGCCTCTCAGGGCGCAAAATCTCGGCAAGGATTGACAATTGGCATATTACCAACTGCCGATCCAACGGAACTTTCTGATGCAGTAGATATTGCCATTATCACTGATTTGGGTAATGGTCGCAATAATCTTAATGTGCTCTCTTCCGATGTAGTGATTGCTTGTGGTATGGGAATAGGAACTGCCTCAGAAGTAGCTCTCGCTTTGAAAAATCAAAAGCCTGTCATTTTGCTGACGGATAATCAGAATGCTCAAGCTTTTTTTGTCCAATTATCTCCCCAACAGGTGTGGGTAGTCGATTCTCCAGAGGCAGCGATTAGTCAAGTGAAAATTTGTCTGAATTCTAGATCAAGACGAAATCTCCCCCATCAAGTTGGCTAGGAGAGATATTAGGAAGAACGGCTAAGAGTTCTGAGGTAGTAGCGAGGTAAATTAAGGTGGTGTTAATAAATTGTCCAGTACCTGCGCTCAACACTAAATTATTGAAAGATAATCCGTTAGTTAACCCCATGAAGTCTTCGGCATCGTTATAAAAAATAGTATCAGTACCACCAGAACGCAGGACAAAAACATCGTTTCCTGCTCCACCAATAAGAACATCGGCTCCTAAATCTCCGTAGAGAGTATCGTTGCCGGCTCCTCCATCGAGATAATCTTCGTTTTGTCCGCCGTAGAGGAGATCATCGCCATCATTACCAAAGACTAAATCATTGTCGCGATCGCCAAATACAGCATCATTGTCATCTCCCCCACTCACAAAATCATTTCCTTGTCCTCCTCGCACCACATCACTCCCCAACTCCCCAAAAATCTGATCATTTCCTAAGTTACCATTGAGATAGTCATTCCCACTATTTCCTCTGACAATATCATCTCCTCCTAAGGCAAAAATAGTATCATTACCAATCGTTCCTGTCAGTTGTTCACTAGCTTCTGAACCTAAGATAAATTGGGTAGGATTCGCAGGAGAACTAGGCACAGTAGACGGAGTCACTATCCTCGTGCGGGAAGTCCCAAACACTTGTGTCCAGTAATGATTATAATTACTATTTCCTACATCATTAGCCAGAAAAACATAGCCCACACCAATTTCTTGTAAATTGGGATTAAGAATATTGGCTCGATGCCCAGGGCTATTCATCCACCCCTCTACTACCTGTTCTGGTGTAGAATACCCAGCGGCAATATTTTCAGCCGCTGTAGAAAATTGATAACCTGTAGCCGCTACTCGATTCCCCACTGAGCTACCATCTAACCCAGTATGGCTAAAAAAATCTTGAAGGGCCATATTTTGAGTATGAATTTGCGCCGCTTGTGCCAGTTGGGAATTTAAACCTAAAGGAGGTAAACCTACTTTACTGCGCTCTAGGTTAGTTAACTCAATCACTCGATTAATAAAAGCTTGACTCATGATTGTCTCCCGACAAAAAATTGCTCCTGTAGAGTTCTTAGAAAAATTACAGAGATTTTATGCAAAACCAGGCGAATCGTCATAATTCTTCAAACCAACTTATGGTAAAATACAGAAGTTATGAAGAGGGGTAATCCGCAGGGTGAATATTATATTATCCGCCACCTACAATCGTAACGATTTCGAGGCGATCGCCCCCCTTCATCTGAGTCATTTCCCAAAACTGACGATGGAGAATTTCGCCGTTATACTCCACCGCCACCAAGCGAGGATTTAATCCCATCGACTGCAAAAACTGGGGTAAACTCATCCCTAGGGTACAAGTTCGAGATTCCCCATTCACCTCTAACGTGATTGAAGATTCAACCATCATTGCTCCACCATCCTTACCGAGTCAGTTGTGCTTGTTGAATTGCTTTCATGGTTTCCATCCGCGTCAGTTGGGAGAGAAAATACTGAGTCACCAAGGTAGGTTGTTCTGCTTCCATAATTGCTCGCACGACAGCAATTCGTCCGGCTCCTCCTTCCAGTACCTCATTAAAATTATTCACATCAATTCCCCCGATCGCAAACCAAGGAATCGGACAGTGTTGCGCCGCATAGCGAATATAATCATAACCAGCCGCTGCCTTATTCGGTTTCGTCGGGGTAGCAAAAACGGGTCCCACACCCACATAATCCGCACCTTCTGCGATCGCCCGTTTCAGCTCTTCTGGATTCGTCGTAGAGCGTCCTATAATCTTCTGAGACCCCAACATATCCCGCGCTACTGCAATCGGCAGATCTTGTTGTCCCAAGTGTACACCATCCGCCTCCACTGCCAAAGCCAAATCAACGCGATCATTTACTAAGAATAAGGCACCATAGCGATCGCACAACTGACGCAACCCTAAAGCCCTCACCAACCGTTCCCCATCCTCAGCACTCTTATCACGATATTGAACCAGCTTCAGCCCTCCCTGCAAAGCCGCCTCCACCACCTCCAACAACTCCTCCATCGGCGAAGTCACCAAATACAAACGCGCCTCCAACAACTGCTGATGGCGACGATAAGCCATCAACTGACTCTCCAAAGTATACACCCGGTAGCGCATCTGCTTACACACCCGACCCATTTCCACATCCTCCAGCTTGCCATACTCCTCCAGTACCCGCAAAGCCTCCTCAATGCGACACAAATTCACCTGCAACAACTGACTAATACTCCTCCGATGTTCCTCCCGCTCATGAGTGAGATCCGTACCAGGATCACCTGGAGTATTGCGAGCCGAACGAATTTTATCCGTATGCCATTGAGCCAATTCCTGGCGCAACCGTTTACATTCCTCCGTCAACGCTGCATGATTCAAACCAAACCGACACCACTCCTCAATAATCCGCAACCCTTCCCGGGCTCGATCTAAATTGGCATCTAAAATCCGATAAATGACAGACTGTCCCATAACTTGACTGTTATAAATCTCCCCCATTAACCCATTTTGATGATGAATCTCAAGGATTTTTGGCGATATTCTGGCTAACTCATCACCTTATCATAAGGGGTGGGATTACGCTGCCTTGTGATCCTGGAACGAACGCGACAGACTGGTAAGATTCAGTTAAGTAGTGCTATTGGGCAGCATTGGGGCATTGAAAACTCCCAACCTTGGGTTCTGGATGTCATCTTTAGCAGGGTCAATAACCAAATGACTCGATTTCTATTGGGTTCTTAATGTAGGATAATAGATAGTGAATCGTCAAGACAACACTTCACCTATGGCTACTGCTGCACCTGCAAAAACCCAATATGAAGCGATCATTGGTTTGGAAACTCATTGTCAATTGAGTACAGAAACCAAGATATTTTGCCCTTCTGCTACTGCTTTTGGAGCAACTCCCAATACTCACATTGACCCCATTTGCTTGGGCTTACCAGGGGTGTTGCCAGTATTAAATCAGAAGGTTTTAGAATATGCGGTGAAAGCGGGTTTAGCGCTTAATTGTACGATCGCTCCCTATAGTAAGTTTGATCGCAAACAGTATTTTTATCCTGATTTGCCCAAAAATTATCAAATTTCTCAGTATGATTTGCCCATCGCCCAACAGGGCTGGTTGGAAATTGAGTTACCGGATAGTGAGGGCAATCCCATCCGTAAAAAAATTGGTATTACTCGCCTGCACATGGAAGAAGATGCGGGGAAACTGGTACATGGAGGGAGCGATCGCCTCGCCGGTTCTAAGTTTTCGTTGGTAGACTATAATCGCGCGGGCATTCCTTTAATTGAAATTGTCTCCGAACCCGATCTACGTTCCGGCCAAGAAGCGGCCGAATATGCCCAAGAATTGCGCCGGATTATGCGCTATTTGGGTGTGAGTGATGGCAATATGCAGGAAGGATCGTTGCGCTGTGATGTGAATATTTCTGTCCGTCCTGTGGGACAAGAAAAGTTTGGCGTAAAGGTGGAAATTAAGAATATGAATTCCTTTAACGCCATTCAACGGGCGATCGAATATGAAATTGATCGCCAAATTGCTGCCATTAACTCAGGAGAGCCGATTGTACAGGAAACTCGCCTGTGGGAAGAAGGCTCACAGCGGACAGTGAGTATGCGGAGTAAGGAAGGATCGAGCGATTATCGCTATTTTCCAGAACCGGATTTACCGCCGATTGAGGTGTCAGTGGAGCAGTTGGAGCAGTGGCGCTCAGAATTGCCAGAATTACCGGCCCAAAAACGCGATCGCTATGAGCGAGAATTAGGATTATCCCCTTATGATGCCCGCGTGATTGCTGACGATCGCAGTGTCGCTACCTTTTTTGAGCATACCTTAGCAGCCGGAGCCAATGCCAAACAAGCAGCCAACTGGATTATGGGTGATGTTGCCGGTTATTTGAATGCGGAAAAACTGAAAATTACTGACATTGCCCTCACGCCAGCAGCCTTAGCCGAACTAATTGATTTGATTGAGAAAAATACCATTAGCTCTAAAATTGCTAAGGATTTATTGCCCCAATTGCTGACGGAGGGAGGATCGCCCCAAAAATTAGTAGAAAGTAAGGGGTTAACCCAAATTTCTGATGTCAGTGCTTTGGAAGCGGCGATCGCCCAAGTGCTGGCGGCTCATCCCAAGGAACTGGAACAATATCGCAGTGGTAAAACCAAGCTCAAAGGTTTCTTTGTCGGGCAAATGATGAAGAAAACTGGCGGGCGTGCTGATCCTAAATTAACCAATGAGTTATTGGAAAAACAGCTAGACGCAAAGTAGGGGTGAGTTTACCGAGCGATACTCCTGCGGAGTCGCTCCGCGAACGAATCGACGCTCCCTGCTGCTATCAACCCATCCTGACTGAATTGCGGACGGGTTTACCGATATAATTCGGGAATGTTACGTCGCCCGATGCCTAGCTTCATTAAAAATAACTTATGGATGTTCCAAATCTTGCTACCCAGTTGAATGCTGGGGTGATTTTACCAGAGGGGATTGTGATTATTACCCTCTTGGCGGTGCTACTGACAGACTTAATCGGTGGACGCAATGCCTCAAACTGGACTCCCTACGTGGCGATCGCCGGTTTGTTAGCTGCCATGGCGGCTCTTTGTCTTCAGGGAGATACTAGCAAAGCGATCGCCTTCTTTGGTGGATTTAATAGCGATGCCTTAAGTTTAATCTTCCGAGGGATAATCGCCCTATCCGCAGCGATTACCCTCCTGATGTCGATCACCTATGTGCGAGAAACCGGCACGGCTTTGGGAGAATTTATCATGATTCTCCTCACCGCTACCATTGGTGGGATGTTTCTCTCTGGAGCCGATGAGTTGGTGATGATCTTTGTTTCCCTGGAAACTTTGAGTATCTCTTCTTACCTGCTCACGGGATACATGAAGCGCGATCCCCGCTCCAATGAGGCGGCACTCAAGTATCTGTTAATTGGTGCGTCAAGTTCTGCCGTGTTTCTCTATGGCAGTTCCTTGCTCTATGGGTTATCGGGAGGAAAAACCCAATTAGGGGCGATCGCCCAAAGTCTAGCCCAAACCACAGGCGCACCGGCGATCGGTCTTGTCATTGCCCTCGTCTTCATCATCGCTGGCATCGCCTTCAAAATCTCCGCCGTTCCCTTCCATCAATGGACTCCCGATGTTTACGAAGGCTCCCCTACCCCCGTCGTTGCCTTCCTCTCCGTTGGCTCTAAAGCCGCAGGATTTGCCCTCGCCATTCGCCTGCTCGTCACCGCCTTCCCCTCCGTTACCGAACAATGGCACTTCGTCTTTACCGCCCTTGCCATCCTCAGTCTCATTCTCGGAAACGTTGTTGCCCTGGCGCAAACTAGCATGAAACGGCTTCTTGCCTACTCCTCCATCGCTCAAGCCGGTTTCGTCATGATTGGCTTAATTGCTGGTACAGAAGCCGGGTATGCCAGCATGATCTTTTATATCCTGGTTTACCTATTCATGAACCTCGGCGGCTTTACCTGTGTGATCCTCTTTTCTCTGCGAACTGGAACCGATCAAATTAGTGAATATGCTGGGTTATATCAAAAAGATCCCCTGCTTACCCTAGGGTTGAGTTTATCGTTATTGTCCCTGGGGGGTATTCCTCCTTTGGTGGGTTTCTTCGGGAAAATTTATCTGTTTTGGGCAGGTTGGCAAGCGGGACTATATCTGCTGGTGTTACTGGGATTAGTCACCAGTGTCATTTCAATTTACTACTATATCCGTGTGGTGAAAATGATGGTGGTTAAAGAACCCCATGAAATGTCTGATGCGGTGAAAAATTACCCAGAAATTCGCTGGAATATTCCTGGTTTACGTCCTTTGCAAGTTGGGTTAATTGTTTCTCTGTTAGTGACGGCTTTGGGGGGAATTTTGTCTAATCCTTTGTTTACCTTAGCCAATGATGCGGTGATCAATACGCCTCTGTTGCAAGCTACTCACCCTGCTGTTGAGTCGATCGCTCAGGTTCATCTCGATTGATTGATGCGATCCGGAAAAATGAGTTTAAAACCCCTCTCCTCAACCATAGGAGGGGGGTTTTGGTTAGGGCGATCGGGCAAAAAAGTAAATTTTTGTAACGATTTTGGGGATTTTGCATAAAATCGCCCTGAAAAACCTGAGAAAACTATAGGACTTTATCATTATGTACACTGATGCACTATACCTACAGATTAGCTACTTTAGCAGATGCAGAGGCGATCGCTCCCTTATGGGCAGCCTTTGCCGCCGAGCGAGCCGCGATTGATCCTTCCATGGCTGTTAAGCCTAATTTTGACTTCTATCGCTACATTGAGCATCAACTCACCAAACCCCTCACCTACACTTGGGTACTGGAAACCACAAACGAGATTGTCGGCTGTCTTGTCACCTATTTCTATGATGAAGCACCTCCTCCAGCCCTCAAGGTAGAGTGGGCAACCTATCAAGAAATAGAAAATCCCTTTGTGTTTCGTCGCGTGGGTTCTGTTTTAGGATTGTATGTCCAACCGGAACATCGTCAACCAGAGACAATTTTCGGATTAGCAGAAAGGGCGATCGCTCAAGCAGAAGAACTGAAAATTACTGATATTGACTTATTGATTGGAGCCGATCAAACTGGACTACAAGCATTACTAAAACGGGCGGGATTTACCCAAGCAGCCATGCAATTTACTAAGCATTATCCCCTAACAGTCGATCGATCTCTTCCTAGTTTACATCCCCCCCTTCCCACTGTAGATGGAGTAGTCATTCCCACGCCGGAAGCGCTGCCATTATACCACGGCAAAACCGGAGAGTTAATTTATAATCCCCAGGGAAATCCGGTATTTTTATATCCACTTAGAAATGACTCAGGAGAGTTCATGAAAACCGAGTCAGGGTTACCCATTTATCCTACTCCATTACGAGATCCAGAAACTCAAGATTTTATCTTTGATCAGGCCGGAAATTTGGTCACTTGTCCCGTATTACAAGATGAAGATGGCAAGATTATTGAATGTGAAGGTATTCCCCAATTTCGTCCTCCTGCTTATGGAATAATCAAAGGGAAATTAACTCTAAAACAGGATGAATCGGGGCAATTTATATTTTGTGATGTCCAGAAAAAGAGCAATGGGGAATGGGTGCGATCGCCCTCTGGAATGCCCGTATTTCAGTTGACACCCATGTAGCGAAGGCTAGGGTCCCCTACGCAAGAAAGATTGGTAATTATTATGATTCAAAATTTGAGGCGATCGCGCTAAGATCACCTCAAAGTCTTTCCTCACAAAAAACTCCCCTTACCCTTACCCAGATGAAACCTCAAATCTCCCTTACCCTCACCCTCCTGAGCACCAGCCTCAGTATTGTCCTCGCCCCTGCCACCTTTGCCCAAACCATTATTTCCGCTCCAGATGGCACCGGAAGCCAAATCAATCTTAACGGTAATCAATACAACATCACAGGCGGAACCCAAGCCGGCCAAAACCTTTTCCATAGTTTTGAAAAATTCGGACTTAACCCTGGAGAAATCGCCAACTTCCTCACCCAACCCAATATCCAAAACATCCTTGGGCGCGTGGTTGGTGGCGAAGCCTCCCTCATCAACGGACTCCTGCAAGTCGTAGGCAGCAACGCCAACCTATACCTCATGAACCCTGCCGGAATTATATTCGGCCCCAACGCCCAACTCAACGTCCCCGCCGACTTTACCGCCACCACCGCCAACGCTATCGGATTTGGCAACAACCAATGGTTTAATTCCCTTGGAGAAAATAGCTACAATCAGCTAATCGGAACTCCCAGCGAATTTCGCTTTGACTTAAATCAAGCAGGCACCATCATTAACCTCGGCAAACTCACCGTTTCTGAAGGATCAAACCTCACCTTAATTAGCGGCAATGCCATTAACCTCGGAACCCTAGAAGCACCCGGCGGAAAAATCACCATCGCCGCCATTCCTGACCAAAAAATCCTTCGCATCACCCAAGAAGGACACCTCCTCAGTCTTGATATTCCCATCGGAGATCAGCAACAATCTCAAATCACTGCCCTCAAGCTTCCCCAACTCTTAACCCATCCCGAAATTCACCACGCCAATCAGATTCAAGTCAACGCCGAAGGGCAAGTGATTCTATCAGGAAGTGGCCTAGAAATTCCCAACCGTAATGGCGTTACCATCATCTCTGGAAATCTCAATACTTCTAGCACCACAGGCGGAGAAATTAATCTTCTCGGAGATCGTGTCGGCGTTATCGATGCCATCCTCGATGGCTCTGGAACTTTCGGTGGAGGAACCCTCAGAATTGGCGGAGATTTCAAAGGCAATTCCTCCTTTCCCACTGCCAACATTACCTACATCAACGAAAACTCTCTGCTGACTACCGATGCTCAACAATTCGGCAAAGGCGGTAATATCTTCATTTGGTCAGAAAAACAAACCCAATTTGACGGTACCATCTTCTCTCGTGGCGGCGCTCAAGGCGGCGATGGCGGCTTCACCGAAGTCTCCAGTCGTCAAGGCTTAAACTTTTTAGGCAACGTTGACTTGACTGCCCCCCTAGGTGAAAACGGACAACTGCTCCTAGATCCCAAGAATATTTTCATTGTCAGTGGCGCAAGTACTCCTGATGATGCTGAGTTAAACGATAAAAAAATTCTAGCAGCAGATACCCCCGGACAAGATTTGTTTATTTCCGAGGGCAAAATAGAGAAAATGTTAAAGACAAGCTCACTCATCTTTGAAGCCACCAATGACATTACCATTCAAAGCTTATCGAATGGAATATTAGGCGATGATTCCTTTACCCATTCTCTCACTTTTACTGCGGATGCCGACAAAGATGGAGTCGGATCATTTTCCATGCAGCCCCAGCACTACATCCGCACCCAAGGATCAATCACCATTTCTGGAGAGAATATCACTGCTGGGCATTTACATACTTTTTCTTCTACTCGAAAAGCCGGTGATGTCACTCTCAACGCTCCCAATAATATTGCCGCAACTTCGATTAGTACCGCTTCTGACAGCGCTCACAGTGCTGGGAATGTGACGATTAATAGTGATGATGGAAATGTCACAATTGCAGGAGAAACTAACACATCTAATCGCGATAACGGTGATGCGGGATCAGTGACTATTCAAGCTCCCCATGGAGATATTAGCGTTGAGCAGATTCTCAGTTATGGAGACGAGGGGGATGGAGGTAAGATTTCCCTCGAATCAGGCGGACGAATTACTGTTAACGGTAAGATAGATTCTAGGAGTGAACAATCGGGAAAAGGAGGTGACATCTCGCTGATTGCCGAGGGAGACATCGAAGTTTCTCGATATATTACTAGTGGTGGATATGGGTTCAGTAATACCGTCATCGGCGGTCATATTTTAATTCGCAGTAACAATGGTGCACTCACTGTGGATGGGCACATTTCCTCCGGTATTGCGGGTTCAGGAGATGGTGGCGATATCACAATTGACGTACATGGTGATATTACTACGGATGAAATATTGTCTGGAGTTTTGTTAGGAGACTCTGGGCAGATTAATATTACATCTGAGACGGGCAAGCTAATCATTCAACCTACTCTTTTGCAGAACGCACTGGTTGCTTTGTGTGGTTATACCTTACAGTGTAATTCTAATCAACAAATCATTGGTGGTAGTGCTAATTTCACCTTGAAGCCTACACTGGGACAACCGATACCTGTCAACATTACCTTCACATCAACCAACAACACTAACAATACCAACACCAGCACTAACAACACTAATAACACTAATAACACTAATAATACTAATAACAATAATAATACTAACAACACTAACACTACTAACAGCAGCACTAATAACACTAACAGCAGCACTAATAACACTAACACTACTAACAGCAGCACTAATACTAATACAGACCCCATCCATCAAACTTTTGAAGATGAAAATGGGAATAAAGTAGAAATCACGGTAGATGTTCCAATTTCGCCAGAAGGAATTCCTATTCTGGATGGGGGCATCGAGGTGGAAATCACGGTGACAGGAGAGTGGCAAAATCCTTCCACCATTTCTACATCAGTGCAAGGTACGGGGGGTGATATTAATTTGAGTGCTCCAGGGGGAATTTTCTTAGACAGTGATGTTTTCACTTTAGTGCCTCTTCAAGGAGATGCAGGAAATTTTGCGGCAACAAGTAGTCAGGCAGGCATTGAGGTGGGGAATGTAGATACTTCAGCGAATATTGGGAATGGAGGAGATATGAGTTTCCAGGGGCAACAAGCGATTGTAACGGGAGATTTAAAAGCTTTATCTGAGAGTGTAGGTAATGGTGGCAATGTTATCCTGAGAAGCTTTGGTAATAGTGTCACTACCAATGGTATCAATACCTCTGCTAATGATGGCAATGGTGGTAATGTTAATGTTGGCGCTTATTCAAATATCGCCATACAAGATCTGGACACCAGCAGCCAACAAGGAGATGCAGGTAATGCTACTTTCAGATCACAAACAGGAACAGTAAGTATTAACAGTATTAATGTTTCTGCACCGCAGGGTAATCCAGGAGAGGTGACGATTATTCAAAATAATCCGCTTCCCAATTATTCTCCTCCTAATCAAGGGGAAGTGGCTAATGTGGTGGTTCCCGATCTTCAGAGTCAGGAGGATATTCTGGTAGTTGAGCCGGAGGTTGCACGTCAAGAAGTTCCTCTATTTATATCTGAGTCTCCTGTGGTTATTAGCCCGACTCCTAGTGGTGAGTTTTTAAGTGATCAGATGACTGAATTAAATGAGTTAGATCGTTTGGCGATCGATTTGAGTAGTCTCAATTTACAGGGGGATGGTTGGCAGCAATCTTTAGAGGAAAAGGTGCAAGAGATTGATTATTTAATGACAGAAGAGTATAGCCAATATGTGAAAAAAGAGTCTGGGGAGATGCTGACGACTGCTGGTATTATGGAGGTGCTCGGTAAGATTGAGCAAGAAACGGGATTAAAACCAGGTGTGGTGTATGTTCTCTCTAATCCGACTTTCTCAAATGGAGGACTTAAATATGAGGGACAAATTGCTTTGGTTTTGGTGACTCCAGAGGGTAATCCTATTGTGAAAACAGTTCCTTCTCGTGTGGTAAATCCTGAAATTTCGCCTTATGAGAAGGATGTTTCTGAGGTGATTAGGGAGTTGCCGGATCGTTTGAAGAGTATTACGACGGATTTGAGAAAGTCACCGGATTTGAAGCATTTGTACCAAATGTTGATTGCGCCATTGGAGGCGGAGATGGCGGCGCGAGGGGTGGATACGTTGCTGTTTTCTATGGATAGTGGTTTACGCTCGGTGCCTTTGGCGATGTTGCATGATGGGGAACAGTTTTTGATTGAGAAGTATAGCTTGGCGTTGATTCCCAGTGTGAACCTGACGAATTCGACTTATGAGGGGTTGAGGGATGCTAGGGTGTTGGCGATGGGGGCTTCGGAGTTTCCTCATGCGAATGATATGCGTAAGCCGTTGCCGAATATGCCTGTGGAGTTGGAGGTGATTACGAGTATTTGGGAGGGCGATCGCTTTCTTAATGAACAGTTTACCCTAGAGAATATGAAAGCCCAACGTCACCATCGCAAGTACGATATCGTACATTTAGCCACTCATGCCAGCTTCAAATCTAGAGACCAAACTGCTCTAGAATTCTGGGATAAAACTATTCAACTGGATACTCTTCGCGAGTTTAAATGGCACAACGATCCTCAAGTAGAGTTGCTAATCCTCAGTGCTTGTGAAACAGCCATTGGTGATGCAGAAGCAGAATTAGGCTTTGCAGGCTTATCCGTGCGTGCAGGAGTGAAATCATCTTTAGCGACATTATGGCGAGTCGATGATTTAGCGACTGTGGCTCTGATGGCTACGTTTTATGAATATTTGGCAACTGAGCCAATCAAAGCAGAAGCGTTGCGCCAAGCTCAATTGGCAATATTGCGAGGGGAAGTGCGGATAGAAAACGGGGAGTTGGTGACACCTCGTCGTCGTGTGGCTCTGCCTTCCCAAGTGGTGGCACAGGTAAAGGGTTTGCAGCTAACCAATGATTTGTCTCAACCGATTCATTGGGCAGGATTTACCATGGTGGGTAGTCCTTGGTAACTCTTTCAGTGGGAAAACCGGGTGAGGGCTATGGGTTTTGTGTTTGCGCCTGGAGGGATTGAATTGCCCAATGGGTGCGGGCGCAAACACTTGGCTCTGGTTCTTGGTTTTTGAGTTGATAAAGGTGATTAATAATTGTGGCTTGAAGGGCAATATCAATATTTTTACTGAGGTAATTCAATCCGACAACGGCGGCATAGCGGACTACCCATTCAGGATCTTGGGTGACTTGAAAGAGGGTTTTTAGAACACGCTCTTGGGCGGCGGGAATTTGGGCTGGAGGTAATTTTTGCCACTGAATGGTTCCGAGTCCTCTGGCGGCGGCGCGACGGACGCTGAGGGAGAAGTCGGTGGTGGCGGCTTCGATGAGGGTGTCTAGGGCGTGGGGATGGCCGATGCCTGCGAGAGCGCGGATAGCCCAGGCGCGTCCGCCGTAGTTGTAGTCGTCGAGGAGGTGGAGGAGATCGGGGACGGCTAAATCCCCTAGGGCAATGAGTCCATCAACGGCGGCGATCGCCGCCCCCGGGTTGTTGTAGCTGAGGACGTGAAACAGGGTGGGAGCGGCGTCTGGCAGAGCAGCTT